>JAJDXD010000114.1 GCA_022823405.1 Gammaproteobacteria bacterium | reverse complement strand
CGCCTGATTGAAACCGCGGCGTTGCAAACCATGCTGGCCTGCCCGGAATAATCCGGTACAACTCCAATCAGTTCTGGCAGATAATCACAGTGAATTCAATTGACGCGTGATGAACATCACGGCTTGGGGAAATGCTTACGGGTGTTCAGCCCGGGCCGATCACTAATTAAAATGGAAAAGAAACTCTACATCAAAACCTTCGGTTGTCAGATGAATGAGTATGACTCAGACCGGCTGGTCGAGTCACTAGCTGGGTCTCATGGTTATCGCGCGATCAATAATCCTGAAGATGCGGACGTTTTGTTGCTCAATACCTGTTCAGTGCGCGAAAAAGCCGAGGAGAAGCTGTATTCGCAGTTGGGGCGATGGCGGCCCTGGAAGCATTCAAACCCTGATCTCCTGATCGGTGTAGGCGGCTGCGTCGCCAGTCAGGAAGGCGAGGCGATTCTGAAAAAAGCACCGTACGTCGATTTTATTTTCGGTCCGCAGACCTATCATCGAGTGAGCGAGTTGATCGACCAAACCGTTTCAACCCGCGAACCGCGCATCGACATCTCGTTTCCTGAAATCGAAAAGTTCGACTGCCTGCCACCAAGACAGGTAGAAGGACCGCGCGCATTCGTTTCGATTATGGAAGGTTGCAGTAAATACTGCAGTTTCTGCGTAGTACCATACACGCGCGGAGAAGAGTACAGCCGTCCCTTTGACAGCGTGATTACGGAAATCTATGAACTTGCCGAACAGGGGGTTCGTGAAGTAACCCTGCTTGGACAGAATGTTAATGCCTATCGCACTGTCAACCACAGCGGCGAAGTCATTGATTTTGCGACACTGCTAAGATATGTCAACGAGATCGAGGGTATTGGACGAATTCGCTATACGACTTCCCATCCACTGGAATTTACGGACGAACTGGCTCGGGCTCACGGCGAGTTGCCATCGCTGGCGAAACACCTTCATCTGCCCGTTCAAAGTGGATCAGACAGGATTCTAGCGCGTATGAAGCGACGCTACACACGTAAAGACTATTTGCAAATCATTGAAAATGTGCGATCATATTGTCCTCAGATATCAATTTCTTCCGATTTTATCGTGGGCTTTCCAGGTGAAACGGCGCATGATTTTCGACAGACAATGGATTTGATTGACGAGGTAGAATTCGATCATTCTTTCAGTTTCCTGTATAGTAAGAGACCAGGAACACCTGCAGCATTGCTGCAGGATGAAACCAGTGAGGAAGAAAAGAAAGAAAGACTTTATGAACTTCAGGCTAGAATTAACTCGTTCGCAGTTACCGTCAGCGACGCGATGGTGAACACGGTGCAATCGGTGCTGGTTGACGGTGTGTCTCGACGTCGTGACAGTCAAGTGTGCGGTCGTACCGAAAACAATCGAGTGGTCAATTTTGACGGACCCGAAACCTGGCAAGGCCAATTTGTAGATGTACTGATTACGGCGGCCATGCCAAACTCCCTACGGGGTACTGCTCAATCTCATCATCACAGCCAGGAGTTTGTCTCCAACTGAATTGACCGATTACACGAGTACAGCCCGAATCGCCAACGTCTTTGCTTTGGCGCCGGCCAACAGCAAACGGCTCGCGCAGTTATGCGGGCAGTTTAACGCCAACATTAAATCGATCGAACGGCACTTTGGTGTGCGCGTCTCCAATCGTGGCAACCTGTTTCAGATTGACGGCGACCCAATTCCAGCGCAGGAAGTCGAAACGCTTTTGCGAGATCTTTACGACTTGACCGAACAAAGCGACATCATCGGCCCCAATGACATACAGAATGCCATTGGTCGTATGAACATTGACGAAGAAGTAGAAGAATCGATAAAACTCAAAATTCGCAAGACCACAATTCGTCCGCGGTCAAAGACACAGCAGACCTACCTCTCCAGCATTGCAAAGAACTCCATTACGATTGGCGTCGGACCGGCCGGTACCGGGAAAACTTATCTCGCGGTTGCCAGCGCAGCACATGCTTTGGCAAATGACTGGGTTAGCCGAATCGTGCTGGTGAGACCGGTAGTTGAAGCTGGAGAACGCATCGGCTTTCTACCCGGCGATATAGAGAAAAAAGTCAATCCTTATTTGCGGCCGCTATATGACGCCCTTTACGAAATGTTCGGCTTCGAAAGGGTTGGTCGCTTACTTGAACGCGGTACAATCGAACTTGCGCCACTCGCATTTATGCGGGGACGCACGCTGAACGATGCATTTATCATTCTTGATGAAGCACAGAACACCACGATTGAGCAGATGAAGATGTTCCTGACACGCGTTGGATACAACTCGCGAACGGTAATTTCGGGCGACGTAACTCAAATCGATTTGCCGCGCTCCGTTCAATCGGGTCTTAAGCACTCACTTCGTATTTTGAGTGATGTCGACGACATTGCCATCGTACGGTTCAAGAATCGGGATATCGTGCGCCACCCGTTGATTCAAGCGATTGTTGAGGCATACGAAAAAGATGCAGAAAAATCTCCGGACGAACCGCTATGAAGATCGCTGCTGAAATTCAGTTCGCGAGTTCCTCTCAAGACCTGCCAAGCGAATCAGATATAGAGGACTGGATACGCGAGACGCTTTGTGAAGGCGGCCGTGATCGTGCCGAATTAACTGTACGGGTTGTAGATGAGGAAGAAATCACTTCACTCAACAGCCGCTACCGACATCTTAACAGCCCAACTGATGTATTAGCCTTCCCTCACCAGTTGCCAGGTGAGATCGAAACCGACCTCCTCGGTGATGTAGTCGTTTGCGCGGGAGTGGTTAATGAACAGGCCATCAAATACCAGGTCGACCCACAGGCTCACTGGGCTCGAATCATCGCCCATGGTATCTTGCACCTTCTTGGCTTTGATCATGATCAGCCGCAATCCACTCTTGTAATGGAATCTGCCGAGAGTGCGATACTCAGTCGCCTGGGATTACGTCACCCCGAACTTCACGGTCATGCATCATGAAGATTCTTGATCGACTGCCCAAATCCTGGAAACGGCGATTGCGCAGTTATGTCGCTCGTTCAGTGCTACCATCATCAGCAGACCTGATTGCGGAACTTCAAGCGGCAAGGGAAAATGGAATGATTAAACGTGAAGAGTTTGCAATCGTTAAGCGTGTTTTGCAGGCCTCCGAACTCAAAGTCAGAGATGTCATGATTCCCCGAGCCAAAATGGTAACCATCGACCACGAGTCGACACTTGAGGAAATACTTCAGTGTGTAACCGAGTCCGGGCACTCCAGATTTCCGGTCATTAACGAAAATGCGGAAAATGAAATCCGGGGAATTCTTCTAGCCAAGGACATCCTACATCACCACAGTGATAACGGTAGTCAGGAATTCAGCCTGTTCGACTCAATCCGCGATCCGATGTTTGTAGCCGAAAGCATGCGTCTGCATTCTCTTTTGAAGCGTTTTCAGGAACGTCGCAGCCACATGGCGATTGTCGTCAACGAGTACAAAGGTATCGCCGGACTGATTACGATTGAGGACGTACTGGAACAGATGGTCGGTGATATTGAAGATGAGTCTGATATTGAAACCGATGAAATGATTACCGAGCCGGCGAACAATCTGTTCAGCGTCAATGCGCAGACCGAAATTGAAGAGTTCAATGAACGGTTCGACGCAGAATTTCCAGACGATGTTGATACGATTGGCGGCGTCATTTTGAAGCTGGCAGGCAGGGTTCCCGTAACCGGCGATCAATTCGACTATCGAGGGTTTAAATTCGAAGTAACCGAGGCTGATAGCAGACGTATTCTGCAACTGCAAGTCACTCCATTCAGACCGTCACCGCCTGATTCAGTTCAGCAGTGAGCCTTTGTTTCTCAGACACTTCTCGACGACAGGCTTTGCCCCGCTTCTAGCCGCACTTGCTGCGGGGCTGCTTACCAACCTGGCGTTTGAGCCCTTTGGCTATTTCATAGTCGCATTTTTTACGCTTGCGCTGTTATTCCGACTGTGGAATAGGGCGTCGGCAACCAAAGCCGCATGGCTTGGTTTTTTGTTTGGAATCGGGTTTTTTGGAGTCGGGATTAACTGGATTTACATCAGTGTCCACGACTTTGGCTTTGCTTCGCCCATTCTAGCTGGCACCACCGTGGTTCTGCTTGCCACCATCATGTCTCTTTTCACAGCTATCAGCGGATATCTTCAGACAAAAATCCACGCACCACTGATTTGGCGATACCTCGCGTTGATACCAGCGATATGGACACTTGCAGAATGGACGCGGGGCTGGCTGTTTACAGGCTTCCCCTGGCTTTATGTTGGCTACAGCCAAACCGACACCTGGCTGGCTGGTTGGGCACCGCTGACCAGTGTGCTCGGTGTCAGTCTCACAGTCTGTACCCTAGCTGGTATGATCTCACTCTTGACCCACAAGATTCGACTGATTCCGCTTGGCATCGCCGCACTGATATTATTGATTGGTTTCATCGGCAGTTGGACAGACTGGACCGATGAGTCATTCAAACCAATTAACATGGCGGTGGTTCAGGGGGATGTCAGCGTCATTGAAAAATGGGACCGAAAAAATGCAATTCAAATGCTGGACTATTTTGTCACTGAAAGCCGGGCGGTCGACGAAACAGATCTAATCATCTGGCCTGAGATCGCATTATCCTACCCTGACACCCATCTCGAAAAGATTGGGCTTTGGAATATTCTCGGCCAGCACTCTTCTGATTTTTTAGTCGGAACCTTGGAAGAGGAAGTAGAACTTGAAACCACCCGCTATTACAACAGTGCGTACGGAATCTCCGAAAATGCTTTGCAGAAGTATCGCAAAGCTCGTCTCGTACCATTCGGAGAATACACACCCTTTCGACGCTGGCTTGACTGGCTGAATGACTTAGTGTCTCTACCCGCTTCCGATATGACCGCTTACGAGCTACCACAGCAACCGCTGCTGCTGGCCGGCCAGTTGGCAGGTGTATCCATCTGCTACGAAGACGCTTTCCCAGGTGATATCATCAAAATGCTTCCCACAGCCACCTATCTGGTCAATATCAGTGAAGATGCATGGTTTGGCGACCGACTTGCCCCCCACCAGCGCTTACAAATGTCAAGAATGCGTGCGATCGAAACGGCACGCCCCGTGGTCCGTGCAGCCAATAAGGGAATATCCGCGTCCATTGACCACCGAGGGCAAGTGATTGATCAACTTGAACAATCGGAAGGTAAGGTGTTAAAAACCACGATCGTTCCGACGAGCGGGACAACACCCTTTGTACGCTATGGATTTATCCCGCTGCTGATTCTGTGTGTAGTGTTGATCGGGTTATCGATTGTTCTGAGCCGCAACCCTGAGAGCCAAATAGACTAAACCAGAACCAGTGCTGCTATGCCCAGAATTGCCAGAAAACCAACCACATCCGTGATGGTCGTCAGCGATACGCCACCTGCAAGTGCCGGATCAATTCCAACTTTTTCCAGCATCACTGGCAAAAGCACGCCGGATAATGCTGAAACAACAATGTTAACCAACATCGCGGTCGCGACGATTGTTGCCAGAAGGTAATTTTGGTACCACACGATTGAGACAACCGCGACAACTGTCGCCCAGATCAACCCGTTCAAACCACCAACCAGCAGTTCTTTTTTTAGTACGTCCAATGCGTTGGCAGTTGATATGGTGCCAACGCCTAATCCGCGAATTACCGTAGTCAGAGTTTGTGTTCCTGCATTTCCTCCCATACTCGCAATAATGGGCATTAAAACAGCAAGCGCTACAAGTTTTTCAATGGTTGCTTCAAAAATTCCAATCACCATTGAAGCAATGACAGCAGTAATCAGATTGATGCCCAGCCAAAGTGCCCTGCGTCGTGCGGTGTAGAGTACTGGTGCAAATATATCGTCTTCATCATCCAGTCCCGCCGGGGCAAGAAGATTTTTACCGGCTGTATCCTTCATCAGATCGACCACGTCATCGATGGTGATTCTGCCTAACAGCCTGCCGTCAGAGTCAACGACAGGTGCCGACGTCAGATCATAACGCTCAAATACCTGTGCAACCTGTTCTTCCGGGTCGTCGGGTGAAAATCGGAACAACGCCTCATCGATGCAATCGTCAATCTGCGCATCAAGATTGGCCGTTACCAAATTACGTAGCAGGACTGCACCGCGGAGCTTGCCCTGGCGATTCAATACATAGATTTTGTCGGTATATTCAGGCAACTCTCCCACAACCCTGAGATACCGCATAATCACTGCCACCTTGACGCCCTCGCGAACCACAGGTGCATCGATATTCATCAGTCGGCCGGCAGTGTCCTCTTGGTAGGACAATACGGTATCAAGCCCTTTACGCCGCTCTTCATCCAGTGCAACCAGTATTTCTGCTGCTACCTTGGGTGGGCACTGCGGCATGATTTCCGCAATCTCATCAATGTCCAGCATTTGCAGAACCCGCACTAGTGTGCGTGGTTCCATCTCGCTCATTAGACTTTCTGCTACCTGGTCCGACAACTCGGTAAGCATCTCTCCCATGTCGGATTCGGAGACTTCATACCAGACAAGACTGCGGACGGATGGCGGCAGGCTTTCCAGCACTGCAGCGAGGTCGGCGCCGTGAACATCATGTAGATACTCGCGCAGTTCGCTGGTCGCTCCGTACTCAAGGAGCTCCAATACAGTTTTGCGGATATCGGTGTACTCGGCAACCGCCATCAAATTATTCCTGGTGAAAAGTTGGCTGCAGGGGAGTTCGCTGCCGTGTAAAGACTGCAATATGTTAACACAAATGGCACCCCGCCATTTTTGATTGGCTGGGACGGCTAATCAGCTATCAATTCAGATAGTGTTCAGCACAGGTAGGAATTTGCTGAAATTCCGATGCAAATTCGGCTGCGAACAAAGCAAGAATTTAAACGAGATGGCAGAGTCTGCCATTCATCAAAGAAGCTTTAAGATTGGACTTGCACCGTTTGGAGAACTGGTACTTCAGCAACATTCAGATGTGAAAGCCATTCCAACCGGCGCGTTGAGTCCGGACAGGTCATGATTTTGTCCACATAATCAAGGGTACTGAACACTTCACTTTGCCGAATGATTTGTTTTACCTCAGGAATCGCGCCGGGATCCATACTGAAAATTCTAAGCCCCATTCCAAGTAATAAACGGGTATACCGGCTGTCACTCGCCATTTCACCACACAGAGAAACGGGTGTGTCATACTCCTTTCCTGCATCCAGAACATTCTTGATCAGACGCAAAATCGAGCTATGCAGGGGGTCGTACAAATAATTAACATCATCATCGACCCTGTCTATCGCTAAGGTGTATTGGATCAGATCATTGGTCCCGACAGAAAGAAAGTCCAATGCCTGAGCAAATTGATCTGCGGTGATCGCAGCTGCGGGCACTTCAATCATGCCACCAATTTTGACGGTCGGATCGTAGACGACGTTTTCACCGTCTAGATCCCGTTTTACTTCATCAATCAGAGTAGTCACCTGCTTGAGTTCTTCAAGATTAGACAGCATTGGAATCAAGCACTGGACCTCACCATATGCAGACGCCCGATAGATTGCCCGCAGTTGAGTGCGGAAGATGTCAACAGACCTCAGGCAAAACCGCACAGCTCGCAATCCCAATGCCGGATTGATGGCAACATTGCCCTGTTTTCTGCCACCGTCTACCTGCTTGTCCGCACCAAGATCGAGTGTACGAATTGTCACCCGTTCCAGGGATTTGACAACATCCTTATATGCCTCGAACTGTTCTTCTTCCGTCGGCAGCTGTACCCGATTCATAAACAGGTATTCGGTTCGGTACAATCCAACTCCCACTGCTCCGCTGTTCAAAGCGTGCTCTATCTCTTCAGGAAGTTCAACATTGGCAAGCAAAGTAACTTTTTCACCGTCCCTGGTAACAGCGTCCAGATCTTTTAGCGCCAGTAATTCACTCTGATGACGCTCGTACTCTTCACGCCGGGCATAGAGTTTTTTGAGTGTTTCCTCGTCAGGTTCAATAATTACTTTCCCTGTGCGGGCATCTACAGCAACATTGGTCCCGTGGGCGATGTGCCGAACCGCACCGTGCAATCCGACTACAGCTGGAATTTTGAGACTTCCCGCAAGGATTGCAACATGTGAAATCGGGCTGCCGAGATTGGTGACAAAAGCACTCATATTCATTCCCATAAAATGAACGGTATCTGCCGGAGTCAGATCGTGTGCCACGAGAATACATCCGTCCAGACTGTCACTCAGTTCGTCCTTTTCACCGTCATCGGAAAACACCAGCTGTTGGAGAATTTGCTGGATCACCTGGTCGACATCATCTTTCTTGCTGCGTAGGTATTCGTCTTCCATGTTTTCGAATATCTCAGCCAGTTGATTGCGGTGCATGATCAGTGCGGATTCAGCGCTGAATCGATGTTCCCGAATGATTTCCACAGTCTCGTCCCGCAGAATGGGGTCGTTCACCATCATGATGTGGGCATCAAGGAATGCAGCAATTTCTTTCGATGCATTATCCGGTACATCGCCCCTGGCTTTCGCGAGCCTTTCGGAGGTGGTCTTCAGTGCCGATTCCAAACGCACTATTTCCTGATCAATCTGATTCTCTTCCACACGTCGCATCGCGGCCGCGGTGACCGATTGCTGGATCACATACGCAGGCCCTATTGCAATTCCGGAACCAACCCCAGTTCCCTGTAAACTAAACACTTATTCTTCCTCGCCGAAGCGTTCGTTGAAAATACTCTTAATTGCGGCAAAGGCATCTTTTTCATCTTCGCCTTCGACACGCACCTCAAGAGAAACCCCTTGCGTTGCAGCCAACATCATGACTCCCATGATGCTCTTCGCATTAACCTCCCGATCATCATTACTGAGAAAAATGTCGCTTTCAAAAATTGATGCAGTCTTCACAACTTTAGCGGCTGCCCTGGCATGGAGGCCAAGCTTGTTTAATACTGTCAGATGCCCCGATACCAACTTCAAGAAATCTCGTTATGTCGCTTCTGAACGACGAAGCCTCGGGAAGCAAACCGCTGTTCGAGCATTTCAACAACATATACAGATCGGTGTCTTCCCCCGGTACAGCCGACCGCCACGATCAGATATCGACGACCGTTTGCGTAAAAGAGTGAAAGCCAGTTGCAAATGAATTTATCTATTTGCTCAATCATTTGCTCCACCTCTGGTTTGGTGGAAAAGTAATTCTGAATCGGTTGCTGCAGTCCGTTGTATTGCTTCAAGTCTCCCACCCAATACGGATTGGGCAGACAACGCACATCAAAAACGTAGTCGGCATCAAGAGGAGCGCCGTACTTGTACGCGAACGATTTCAACAGCAACACTTCCCGACCAGTGTGATATTCAGCAGCATCTTCCTGAACCAGGAAACGCAGGTCGTGGGGTGTCAGATTGGTAGTGTCCAGATGTCTATTAGCGCGTTCTGACAAAGATGTGAGTAGCTGCCGCTCCAACTTAATCCCATCCACCAAAGACACCGAATCACTCATCAGTGGGTGCATGCGCCGCGTCTCACTATAGCGTTTAACCAAAACTGCCTCTTCGGCATCGAGAAACATAAACTCAACGTGTATACCAAGCTGCTCAATTGCTTTCAGCGCATCATTTAACTCACTCAAAAACCATCGATTGCGCGAATCGATACTCACTGCTGCCAGTCGAATGGGGTTTTTCTCCGAAGCCAAGATATCTTTTGCGAAATCAACCAGTTGCGGAATTGGTAGATTATCCACACAATAGAAACCGAAGTCCTCCAATGCGCTCAAGGCAACGGATTTTCCAGAACCTGATAGGCCACTGATTACCCTCAGGTGTCGGGTGTTATTTTCACTATGTTTAATGTGTGATACCTGCCATATGCCTGAGTTAGACTAGGTGCGTTGACATCCGCTGCTGAATCTCACCTGAAATATTGGGTGATCAGCGTTGCTTTTGTTCATCGAACTTTATCAATTCCTCGAAAAGTTCGGATTCGTTCCCAGCATCCATTAGTCGTTGATGAAGGTTGTGTTCGGAAAATCCCTCTGCAAGTCGCGCGAGAATTCGAATGTGAAGGTCGGAGCATTCTGCTGGCACCAGCAGTCCACAAGCAAGGGAAACGGGTATTTCGTCATGTGCATCTACTTTCAGTGGCGTCGCCATTTGGACAACAACACCAAGCGGAGAGGTCAGTCCATGTAAGCGACTGTGTGGTACCATCACACCATTGCCCAGACAGGTACTTCCCAGATTTTCACGCTCCAGTAGCGATCGAAACACGGTATCTTTGTTCATCACATACTCGCTGGAATTTGCAAATAATTTTGCAATGAGTTCGATTAGACGTCGCTTGCTTTTGACCTCGACGTTCAACCGGATACGGTCGCAAGAAAACACATCAGCCAGCCGGACATCCGCTCCCGGACGCCCGGCCTGTGAAGACTGGTCTACACTTTCGTTCATCCTCGATACCTGACAATCGCAGCACCATGTCCATTTTTCCCATGATTGGTCAATCGTTCTTTATGCTTGAGGACCTGCCTGTCCAACTTGCTTGACATGGCATCAATCGCACGAAATATATCAGTGGAATGTGAGTGTGCATGAATCGACATTTTTTTGCCGTGCAACGTTGCCTCGAGACGATAAGAACCGCCTTCCTTGCGTAGAATTACATCAACACTCGTAGGCTGGCGGAAGTGGTTTTCGACCTTCTTCAGACGCTTATTCACATAATTGCGAATTGAGTCCCTCACAGTCATATGGTGGCCTGTAATTGATATTTCCATTACACTACCTCTCGTTTCAGTTGATTGATTTTTATTCTCTTGCGGATATTGCGAGCCGGGATTCCAAGTTCTGCTCGATATTTCGCAACGGTACGCCTGGAGAGGCTTGCACCGCTGCGCAGCAACTGTTCGTTAATCTGCTGATCGCTGAGGGGGGAGTTTATATTTTCTTGTTCGACGAGACTGGCAATCCGGTGTTTGATCGCCTGTGCTGATTCATCATTTCCAAATCGATTTGGAATTCGCACTGAAAACAATCGCTTCAATTCGTAGGTGCCTCTGGGCGTCATTATATATTTGCGCGCACAGGCACGACTGACGGTCGAATCATGTAGATTCAGCGACTGTGCAATTTCGCTTATTTTCAAGGGCTGCATACCGGCCTCACCAATTTCCAAAAATGCATGCTGATGCTTGACTATCTCTCTCGCCACGCTGAGAACCGTTTCGTGCCGTCGATTCACATTATCCAAAAATGTATTCGCATTGGAAAGATTCTTTCTCAGATAGGTTCGGCCTTCATCATTATCGAGACGATCAATCATGTTGCGGTAATGACTCGATATTCTCAGTTTCGGTAATATCTGAGAGTTCAGTTCAACCTGCCACTGATTACCAACCTTGCGGGCGATGACATCTGGCACGACGACCTCGGCTGCAGTGCCGAACTGATTACCTGGGTATGGATTGAGCGACTGAATCAGAGCGATTGCCGCGTCGACAGTGCTGACATCGATTCCGAGACTGATACCAATCTGATCCAATCTGCGTTCTGACAGTTCTGAAAAGCACTCACGCAGCATGCGTCTGGCGTTGGCAATGGTTCCCGCTGGCGCTGATGAAATCTCCAGCTGAAGCAAAAGACATTCGGTCAGGTCGCGTGCTGCAATTCCTGGTGGTCCAAACTGCTGAACGATGTGCAGCACTTCCGCTACCTCTTGCTGAGTTACGATCGTGCTCAGTGCGACAATCTGCTGAATTTCATTGACTGATTCGGTGAGATAGCCTCTTTCGTCGACTGAATCAATGATCGCTTCCGCGATGGTGCGGCGAGATTTGGAAAGTCCGGCTGTCCAGAGTTGTTGAGATAAATGGCTGCGAACAGTTTGCACCTCCGCAACCTGAGCGGCGTAGTCGGTCCCCTGACTGAAGTCGGCATTCAATGTCGATGAAGCAGTCGTTGACAGATCTTCACCGAATTCGGTACTTTGGGAATCTGAAATGTCGTATTCTTCGAGTAGGGGGTTGGAGTCAAGCGTCGCCCTGATTTCTTCGGTCAGTTCAGACACCGGCATTTGCAGAATTTGAACAGCTGCACCGAAACGCGCATTAAACTCCTGTTTCTGACGCTGTCTAATTTCTGTCCGCTGTCTCATGCGAGTATCAAATTAACCGATATCGCAAACAGAATTTCGCATGATTTGAACGCTTGAGCATATAGTATGAATTCTACAACACCTCCTATACAGACTGCGAATCCATAACTGAACTGGCCAAAAATTAGAAACGAAACCGGCGTCCCAGAAATTTTTTTCTGACGTCGGGATTGCGCATGACTTCGTAGGAACTACCAGAGGCAAGTACCTGCCCCTGATTCAAGATGTATGCCCGATTACAGACTCGTAACGTTTCTCGAACATTGTGATCAGTGATCAAAACACCGACATTCCACTCAGAAAGCGTTTTTACCTGTGAGATGACATCGTCAACCGCTATTGGATCAACACCAGCAAATGGTTCATCAAGCAGCATGAAGCGAGGCTGCAATGCGATTGCCCTTGCAATCTCAACACGCCGCCTCTCACCGCCGGATAGTGTTGTACCCAGCTGGTATCGGATATCGTTAATTTGAAAAATATTGAGAATGTGCTGAAGAAAGCTTTGTTGGTCAGAAACATTCATGTCCCTGTTGGTCTGCAGCACAGCCTTGATGTTATCTTCAACGCTCAGCCTTCGAAAAATTGAAGATTCTTGTGGAAGGTAGCCGATGCCAAGTTTGGCTCGGTCGTAAATTGGCAAAGCGGTCACATCCCGACGGTTGATCAGCACTCTACCGATGTCACAACGCTCCAGTCCGATGAGCATATTGAAACAGGTTGTTTTACCCGCACCATTCGGCCCAAGCAATCCGACAATTTCACCGCTGTCCACGTGAAAACTGACGTCTTTGACTATGGGTTTCGAAGCAAATGTTTTGCTTGCGTTTACAATTTCTAGCCGAAAATTTCGTGATTGTACAGGATCGTTTCTGGAATCAGTTGTCATCAATGATTACTGTCGTTCTCTGCTTGCCTCCGCTTGAATCCGAACCACCGTTGGAAAATGCTTGCACTTCGCGAGATTCCGTGTTGTAAATCACTTGGTGAGCACGCAGAATATTCCCATCACTCTCAAATTCAACATTTCCCGTGAGTTGAATTTCATCTTCATCGTACCGATAGATGGATTGATTCGACTTTCCCTGGGTAATAATGCTTCCATCTTCAGATCTTTCAATATATCGAACAGGCGAACCATCGGCGATGATGTAGTCACTATCTTGCTGATTCTGAAAGAGCTCAACTCTATCAGCCCAGAGATTGAGACGGCCACGATTTACGACTACATTTCCTTCAAAAACACTATTGCCATTATCGGCATGGTATCTGATGGTATCCGACTGCACCGTCAATCTCTTTTCCTGTGCAACCGCAGCAGAGCACGATAGAAGTAAACCCAAAATAAACGAAATTAACAAGTACGAGTTCTTTTTCATCCTTTGACTACCTTATGCTATTGAATCGAATTTTGAGATTAATAATTGACTATGAATTTACTGGTATTCACTCTCGTTTTTTCAGTATTCTCTGGCAAATGCGTCTCGATTATTTCAACATCACCTTTGAGTTCAATTGTTTCCTCATTATCATCAATTACGCCAGTTTGAGCTGTGACAACGAGCTGAGTGCCGTCTGCACGCGTCTCAGTTAGAACTGGAGAAATCAGTTCACCAATTTTCTGTTCCGGATACTGCGTAAGCCTTATCGTTTCAATCCTATAATTTACTTGCATATCTGGTACAGTTCTGGTAATTTTTACATTTTCCAAGACCTGTTCACGCTCTTTCAGATTCGAGCCTACGAATGCCGATCTTTCTTTTTCGCTCTTGGTACCGCCAATCAGCACAAATATGCAAACCGCTGTCAGAGCGCTTACCAAACCCACGGTAACCAAAGCCTGGGAACTGACAGATATACGACGCATGAACAATTAAATGATGCTGATCACCCTCTAAATTACCGATGTCTGGACAACATCAGTCGGTTGTGGCAATAGAAGCGGTCGATTTTCACTTCGGCCAGAAGAAAATTTACACTAATGTTACTATACAAATCCCATCGTATGGGGTTAGCGTCATTATGGGGCCAAGTGGTTGTGGGAAATCTACGCTGCTGAATCTGATTTCGGGCCGCTATAAGCCCGATCGTGGAAAAGTCAGGGTGCTCGACCACGAGGTGAACACGCTCCGAGAGAAGGATCTTTTTCAATTGCGTCGACGAATGGGAATGATGTTTCAGTCAAGCGCCTTGTTGACTGATCTCAGCGTTTTCGAAAATGTTGCCTTTCCGCTTCGTGAAAACACAGATCTGCCTGAACCGTTAATCCGAAATCTGGTACTCATGAAACTTGAGCAAGTTGGTCTTCGGGGTGCCCACAATCACTCACCTTCAGAGTTGTCCGGCGGAATGGCGAGACGCGTTGCCCTGGCCAGGGCAACAGCAATGGATCCGGACCTTTTGCTGTTTGATGAACCGTTTACTGGTCTGGACCCGATTTCTCTTGGAATCATTACCAAATTGGTTCGTGAGATCACTGATGCTCTGCGTACCACCTCAATCGTGGTTACTCACGATGTAGAAGAGGGGCTTAGCATTGCAGACCACGTCTTTTTGCTCGGGCGCGGTACTCTACTCGCCAGCGGTACACCGCAGGAGCTGTTGGACAGTGATCAACCTGAAGTTCGACAGTTCTTGCATGGACTACCCGATGGTCCCGTTCCGTTCCACTATCCAGCGAACGATTACAGAGGGCAGATTCTTGAACACAGCTAACCCGGTAGTTTGGGTGCAACGCATTGGAGCCGAGGCAATTGAGCTTGTCGAGAGACTTGGTCATGCGACGATATTTTTACTGAAATCGATTGGCCATTTTCCGAGCCTGCTGCGCAGACCGTCGCTGCTCACGCGACAGATATATTCGGTTGGTGTATTAACAGTTTCCATCACCGTGGTTGCCGGTGCGTTTGTTGGCATGGTGCTGGGATTTCAGGGATATTACACCCTGATTGATTTTGGTGCAGAGAGCTCTCTCGGACTGCTGGTTGCGCTCAGTTTAACCCGGGAGTTGGGACCAGTACTTTCAGCTCTGCTTTATACCGGTCGAGCCGGGTCGGCACTGACAGCCGAGATCGGGCTGATGAAAACCACTGAGCAGTTGGCTGCACTCGAAATGATGGCAGTCAACCCCATCCGTAGAGTGATCTCACCGCGACTATTGGCCGGTATTATTGCCGTTCCACTCCTGTGTGCGATGTTCACCTTTGTCGGGATACTAGGCGGTTATTTTGCCAGTGTGGTACAGCTTGGAGTTGACTCTGGCGTTTACTGGTCATCAATTACCGATGGCGTGAACCTTAGGCTTGACATCATGAACGGCATGATCAAGAGTGTCGTATTCGGTATTCTTGTGACCTGGATTGCTGTATTTGAAGGCTACGACAGTTATCCTTCTGCAGAAGGAATCAGCCGGGCAACGACGCGTACCGTCGTTTCTGCCTCACTGGCGATTCTGGGATCGGACTATATCCTGACTGCCCTGATGTTCCGCAGTTGATTACCAACGACAGTTACGTAACAAAAGAGTCGCGAGTACGCGATGGGAGTCATGATGAAGTCGAAGACAGCACAAGTTGACGGTGAAGGTCAAGCCCGGCAGAGGGGGGGCGGACGGTATTCGACCGGTACTACGACGGATGTTGAGGCGGATTCAGCGAACCTGACGCGGACGAATGCGCAATCTGAGCAAGTTGGTTTGATGGAAGCGGTGGCACCTCAACCGCTTTAACAAAGAACCTAAACGTCAACATGAGAAGTTATATAGAATAGGCATACACACGGAGGAATGACTATGACAGTAGCTAACAAAAAGTCTCAGCGCGAATTATCACGCGCCAAAATGCTTGAGGAAGCGCTTTCACACCCAGGGGTGCGTGAAACGATGGAAGTCTATCAAAAATCTCGAATTTGGCAAGAGAAAAACCAAAGTAATAATTCTCCCCAGTCAGTATTGATAAAACCAAAAGGAAAAATTAGAGCTGCTTCTTCGGCTGTATGTTAAATTTGTTTTTTAATGATTTTAGATGCCGATTTGGAGCGAAATTTTAAAAGAATTAAGCGACACAGCAGATGACTCTGGAATCAAGCTTGATGAAGTTCGCAGAAAATACCTTGTAAAACTTCATCAGAAAACAAATAGAAATATCATTCTGTATGCCTCCGGATGGTTGCAACGACCCGATGCTAATATTTCTATTGTTACGATAAATGACGAAGATATTCAAGCATTAATGGAGGTTACATACCAACTTGATGGTACAAATCTTGATCTGATTTTACACAGTCCAGGCGGTTCTCCAGAAGCAACCGAAGCGATCGTTTCCTATTTACGTTCTCGTTTTACAGACATTCGAGTAATTGTTCCGCAAATTGCAATGTCTGCGGCAACGATGATTGCTTGTGCCGCTAACAAGGTTGTACTTGGTAAACACTCCTCGCTAGGGCCGATTGACACACAAATAATCATTCCAACAGCATTAGGTAACAGGACAGTTGCTGCCCAGCATGTGCTAGATCAGTTTGATCGCGCAAAGGAAGAGTGCGCGGATTCAGCGAATTTGACTGCATGGGTTCCAATTCTTTCGCAATACGGCCCCGATCTTCTTGCACAGTGTGAATCGGCTTTGCAAATGGCAAAAGAGCTCGTTGAGTTATGCCCGAAAGTAGTGCGTGACGGGAAGTGATCATCAAGCGGCTACCTGGTCGGTGTCATTGTAATTCAGTTCGACTCCATTCTTGAATTTCAC
>JAJDXD010000026.1 GCA_022823405.1 Gammaproteobacteria bacterium | reverse complement strand
ATTCAGTGAGGTTGCCCGGCAGCAACGCCTGCAGGGTTGAGATGGGATGGCAGAGAAAAACTCAATTTTGGCAAGATTTATTCGATCACCGCAGAATAAACCTGTGAATAAATCCATAAAAAACACCAGGAATTGCGCGCTGTTGGGAGGCGCATATCCTTGTTGCTACGCAACTGTTTTTTTACGGATTTTTTAACAGGTTTATTTCCGCTACGTGGTTAATTTCAGACTCATTTTGCAATTGGAAAACACTCTTTGGGTCGCTGTACTGTCAGTAACGAATTGAAGCTAACGTTTTCATATGTCATCTTATTCGGAACGATATCAAAGAGAAATCGAAGTGCTACGCCAAAAAAGTCGCACCAGAAAGCTGTCCCTGGGTGAGGGGATTGATTTCACCTCAAATGATTTTTTGGCTCTAAGTGAGTCAGATTTAATTCGTAAAGCATTAAGAGATGCACTTGACCGAGGTGTACCACTCGGGTCAGGCGGGTCGCGCCTCCTGCGCGGTAATCATACAGCACACATCGAACTTGAGGAGAAAGCTGCCCATTTTTTCAACTGCGAAAAGTCCTTATACTTCGCGAATGGATACAGTGCGAATTTTGCACTCCTCACTTCACTTCCCAAGCGACACGATCTAATCGTTTTTGACGCACTCTCGCACGCAAGCATCCGGGAGGGAATTTCTGCATCATACGCCAAATCTGTCAAAGTTCCACACAACGATGTCGATGCAATAGAAAGGGCTCTTTCCAACTGGCATTCTACCCGCACCCGAAACTCACTGGCATGGGTTGTAGTGGAAAGCCTCTACAGTATGGATGGTGATTTTGCACCGCTCACCGAACTGATTGAAATAGTTGATCGTTTTGATTCAATGCTACTAGTTGACGAAGCACATGCCACCGGCGTCTGGGGTAGTCACGGTCGCGGCCTGACGGAACCATACGAAAACCATCCCAATGTGATTGCAGTTCATACCTGTGGTAAAGCGCTGGGTGCAGCCGGTGCACTGGTATGCACATCTGCTGCGCTAATCAACTTCTTAATCAACAAGTCTCGACCATTTATTTACTCCACGGCACCACCGCCGATAAACGCGATCGCTGTCAGTGCGGCACTTGACCTGATTGATGCTGAGCCGGAGCGGCGGGACCGGCTTCACGAATTAATTGCGCTGGCGAATCACCAGATGGAGAGCAAATTCGGAATGAAAGGTTGCGGCAGTCAAATCATCCCGTTCATTGTCGGTGCAGACAACAACGCAATTCAAGTGGCAGAGGCCATGCAAAATGCAGGTTTTGATGTGAGAGCCATCCGCCCACCAACCGTTCCGGAAGGTACTGCGCGCCTTAGAATCTCCATTACTTTGAATATTGAAAAAAGCGACATAGTTCGATTTTTTGAGACTCTATATGATGTAAAACACTCGCTAAACATCTGTTGATCGTTAATTCACCCCATGACATTGAACCCAAAGCAATTGACCCATGGTTTCGTGGTTACCGGTACCGATACAGGCATCGGTAAGACCGTCGTTTCGGCGATGTTAGTGCGTGCACTGAACGCCTCCTACTTCAAACCTGTTCAGGCAGGATTGGACGAACCGACGGACACGGACGCTGTCAGAGACCTATCCGCAATGCCAAATGATCGATTCTTTCCAGAAAGTTATCGTCTGAAAGAGCCTGCCTCACCGCACCTCTCTGCCGCAATGGAAGGGATTGAGATCGACAATGATCGTCTGCAGTTGCCAAAATCCGAACATCCCCTGATTGTGGAAGGGGCGGGTGGCGTGATGGTGCCACTTACGAACTCGGTATTGTTCATCGAGGTGTTTGCCAATTGGCAGCTACCCACCATTCTTTGCGCTCGAACCTCACTTGGAACAATCAATCACACTCTCCTCAGTCTCGCTGCACTTCGTAATTGGAGAGTACCCATCCATGGTGTCATCTTTGTTGGCGACGCGCATGAAGAAAACGAATCCATCATTCCGCGCTTTGGCGATGTCAAACACCTGGGTCGCTTACCCTTTTTAAATCCGCTTGATCAGAACTCTTTATCAAAGGTATTTGAAGAAAATTTCCATCTGAACGATTTTTGAGCGAAGTTTGAATTTGAGTCAAACGACAACCATCTCAGCCGCCTGTTTAACTCCTCGTGAAATGTCTTTTTGATGTGTTTGTTTTTAATTCATGAATTACCTTCGCAAAAATCTGTCGGATGATTCCTCCATCAAATTTCAGTTAGCGCCAGTTGTTCACAGGTCAGAAACTTTTAGGGCTTGGATGATGCGTGATCGCGTATAACGGTAAAAAAATTCGAACTTACTTGAAATCGCTGTAACACTTGAATTTCTCAGATAGTTCGACATAGCTAGTGACAGTTGGAAAATAACCACAAATTTGATGACACAACTATTCCGAAACTCATGATACGAACTCTTTGAAATAGTTTGCAGGTTAGACGAAATTAGCTTTGCTCGTTTGCCAAAGGGTAATTTCCATGAAATTCCTTGAACTGAAGAAGCAAGCATTCTTCGACTGACCTAGGATTGTCGCAGGTGATACTAGAAAGTTTCGCATGATCTATCTGCTTAATCTGCCAAATCCGTCTACCACCTCCATGATTGTGAGCTTTGCCAAGCCCAAAACGAATTAGTTGGCGAATTCGTATTCGCAAACTATCTCCTTTACCTATGTACACAATGTCAGTTGGACCGCAAGCGATTAATTTGTTCCATTTAGTCTCAAGTTCTTTAACAGGTACAGGGTCTGAGTGTTTGGCTTGACCTGTTGATTTTGAAAAAGATAGCGCATTCATCCCTTCGAAATGGACAATATAGACTCCAGATCTTTTCGGAATATCAATCCATGATGCTCGCTTTTGATTTGACACGCGAGCACATAGTTCTCCGAGACTAAAGTGATTCAAATTAAATTCAGAATATCTTTCGAAAATGTCTTTACATTGCATCTGTATTGCGAAATCGTTGAAACGTCTAACGAATCTAGACATGTCTGAGTCGTTAGTGCAAATGGTAGCAAGCCGAAACTGATTAAGTGGGAAAAGTAGTCACAGTAATACAATAACGAACATTAATCAGTAATAATCCTTCGCCGGAGAAATCTATTCGAGAATGTCTGGAATGACCGCCATAACAGGCACAGCCCCATATATCTGGCTGGTATTTTTTGTACCGGGAGCGATTATTCTTTTTGTCCGGTCACAATTGACGACTGGGCGTTTACCACCACCTTCGGAGAGACTTCTTTCTTATCTGATTGTATCCGCCATTTATCTTGCGCTGACGCTACCATTTGTTGATTATCAGCCAGAACTGGGTTTGTCCAATCTTAGTTCGCTGAGTTGGATTATTTGGCTATTCGTAATTCCAGCCGTTGTTGGGATAATACTTGCGGTTCTTTGGGGTCGCATCCATGATTTCTTGGTAAAAATCGGACTGAGACTAGTTCACCCTGTCCCAAACGCTTGGGAATGGAAGTTTAGCAATGTCGATAATCAGTGGGTTTTGGTTACACTAATTGATGGTTCAGAGGTGGCAGGGTATCTGGGGTCGAAATCATTTATTTCATCAGACCCATCAGAAAGAGATATCTATATACACTAGTGTCCGGTTGTTTGGGAAATAATGTCATGTATCTGATTGAAACTATTAGAATAAAACCCTGTTGGAGGGTGTCCGAGACTTCAGCGGAAGCGGAAGCATCCAGATTCCCTCCAAACAGAGTCTCAATCAATCAGG
>JAJDXD010000019.1 GCA_022823405.1 Gammaproteobacteria bacterium | reverse complement strand
GGGAATTATAAAGAAAGGTTGACAATTCTTCATGGGTGACTGTAAAATGCGCGGGTGCTTAAAAAGTGTATTCAAAAATGTTGTTCTTTGGTCAGTGGCTATGTTATCACTACATGGCTGGCACCTGCAATACTGCCGGCGCTAATCGCTGTGATTGGTGTTGTGCAAAACATCCCCTTGTTTTACATACTGGTTGCCGTATCAATTGCGTTTGGCGGTGTTTCCACAGGCCTGTTAAGATTCAGCGAATGGAGATATAGAAACCGGGTTCAGGACAAATTGGTGTTTCAGAGCGTGATGGTTAATCCGAAACTGGATGAAAAGAGTCACATTGTCGGGGTTTCTTTTCGGATCAATGTAACCAACACGGCTTCGTTTCCGGTTGAATTCAAAGTAACTGAGGCATTTTCAAAATTTAATGGAAAGCATCCTTACAAATATGAACAGCTTGATGAGACGGTACTGTTGTCTCCAGATGGAACAGGCTTTTATGATGATGGAGAAATATCAACCGGATATCTGAGTTTCGGAAACCATATTGGAGAAGTTAAATGCAGAATCGTTTATGGAAGAGAGGGCAGGTTAAACTATGAACTCAATCTGAAGCAGTTCGTGGTTGTAGGTGTTGATGGAAATGGATTTATTTCTGGGGTGCAACCATACGAATATCTGTCAAATGTCTGATCCAAAAATCAATTTTAAGGAGCCACCCCGATCAATACAAGGGGAACGGCAGGGACACCCCGGCCCTGGCGAATCACGTTGAGAAGATCGCGTTCATAGTATGGAACACCGCTTGACATTTCCTGCTCCAGTTCCTTCATGGGCAGAATCTCGATGGCAACATCAATAATATCGGAAACGTAAAAACTCAGATGTTTGACGAAAAGATCATGAGCGACAAAAGCGTACTTGCCAAACTGGACTTCCACAGCAACCCGCTCTTTTATGAAATCAGTCTGGTTGTACGACAAGATCGGGGTTTTGCCGGAAGCCTCTATTACGGATTTCTGATGGCTGTCTCTCAATCCGTACACGTTGCGGAGGATACGGGCATCATCCGTTACCCAGAAAGTGTTGCGCCGTTCGCGCCAGCCCAATGCCTCAAATCCAGCCTTGAATGCAGAGTTCATGTCTACAGGCGAGTACAACAATTTGTGTTGCTTTCGGCTTTCCTTAGACTGCTTGGTCTTACAGGATTTAGCGTCAACCTGCTCAATAGTTGCCAATACCTCCTGCCAAAGTTCCGGGCGATGAACAAGCAGATATTCCTCTCCGTTCAGGTGGGAATATCTGGCGGCTACACGCATTCAATGGCCTCCACGCGGGAGAGTCGGGTCGTAGATCGGCTTTCCCATCGGTCTGGTTATGAGTTTGCCCGCTTTCAGCGCGTTAACCCTTTCATTCGCAATATCAACATACTCAGGAACAATGTCACACCCATATCCGATGCGTCCGTGCTTAAGCGCAGCTACGACAGACGAACCAACGCCCATGTAAGGATCAAACACGGAATCCCCCTTATCCGTCATCGACAGCACAAGACGCTCAACCAATTCAACTGGAAACTGGCAAGGGTGTTCCGTCTTTTCCGGGTGATTGTTTTTTACATTTGGAAACATCCAGACATCGCTCGGATTCTTTCCTTTAGGATTACAGGACAATTTGCCAACGTTCGGTCCCTTGAAGTGCCGTTTATTGGGATATTTGGAAGGAACCCGTATGGGGTCAAGGTGCCAGGTATAGTCATTTCCTTTTGTCCACCAGTTAATTGTTTCGTACCGGCCGGACAGCCTGTTGGTACAGTGCAGCCCATGACCGAAGTGCCAGACGATTCGGTTCCTAAGTTTGAGGCCATGCGACTGAAACACCGGATACAGCAGAGTGTCCAGTGGAACGATCATTCCGTTATCAACATGGTTTCCAACCTGCCAGCACAACGAACCCTGTGGGTGCAGAAGTCGTACGCACTCTGCAATAACGGTCTGTTGCGCCTCCAGATAGGTTTCCAGTGTACTACGGGTTTCGTATTGCTTCCCAAGATTGTAGGGTGGTGACGTGACAACCAGTTTGAACATTCCATCCTGCAATTTCGCCATATAGGCAATATTGTCAGAACATTCCAATACAGATAGCATGAGGGTTCTCCAATGAAGTACAAACGAAAGTTAGATCCCGAGAAAGATCTGAAAGGGGCAACGCCTGAAACACTGGCACGGGCGTTATTACGACCGCGCGTGGGAGGAAAGCCCGTTGTCCGCAGTCAATCTTCTGTGAAGGAGGTTGCGACCGACAAGCCGGGCGACGGTGTCTCGCATCTGAGCAAGCGTGTCTAAATTGCGGATATTGTGCTTGCCCGCGAACTCATGAACATATCGATCAAGATGCTTCGGGCTGATTTTATGGAACGTTCCTTTGTGCGCTCGCTTAAGCATCGCCCAGAACGATTCAACGCCGTTGATATGAGCCTGTTCTTTGACATACTCACCGACGCTATGCTTGACCGATTCATGGTCATAAGTAAGGTTGGAGTAAGAAGTCGAATCGTCTGTATAGACTGTGGCGCATTCGTCAACATTGTCAGCAATGAAACCCTGCAGGGTTTGGGCAGTTGTATCAGCAACCATCTTGGCTCTAACTTCGTTCGTTTCTCTATCTTTGATTCCGGCAACCGCAGTCTTGCCAACCGCACCGCGTCCGGCGTGAAGTTTCTTGTCAGCGTGTTTGTTCTTTTCCAACCCGCCTACATAGGTTTCATCGACTTCAACCGGTCCGTCAAAGTGATCATCTGATTCATGCATCCAAGCCTCTCTAATTCTGTGCAACATGAACCAGGCAGTTGGCTGGGATACTTTAATGTCCCTGTGAAGTTTCATACTGGATACGCTTTTCAGGCTGGTGAGGCAAAGATAAATGGCAATGCACCATTTCTGCATCGGCACTTTGGAATTGGCGATTGGAGTATTCGTTTTGACGCTGAAATAAGATCGGCAATCCGAACACCAGTAAGGCATCTTTTCATGACTGGCTTTGCCTGTGCGTTTCGATCCGCAGTGCGGGCAATATCTGCCATGCGGCCACACAACGCTTTCAAACCATTCAACCGATGTCTGCTCATCTGGGAACATGGCAAACAGATCAATCAGCGAGATTCCGACTCGGTGGGATTTGCCTGGTGCCTGTTGCATAACTCAACCTATTTATGTGTTTCTCAGTTGGATTAAGTTATACACTATTTTGATGATTTTGTCAACCTTTCTTTATAATTCCCAAAATTAGGTGTTTATATACTTGACCAAACCAATGAAATAATTCTTCATTTGGCATTAGTTTAACCAATTGAGTGGTTCAAATGCAGCAAAACAAACGCACACCGCTGGAAGCTGGATTACACCGTTTCGTAAAGACCGAAAACTGGCTGCTTGTTGGGAGAGAAGCGTTGCTTCGCAGACAGGAGTTGGAAAATCGGTGGTGTATGAAACTGCTTGAGGTTGAATCGGGTGATATAGATCCGTTTTATCTGCACACTGTCCATTAGGCAGGGAGAGTGTGGGGATTGTAACGTCAGGAGCCTACGGACATCAGAACAACAAGGCACTGGGGTTGGCACATTTCACTGAGGAAGCAGTGATGGATGAGTGTGGGTTTGAAGTAGAAATTCTTGGTAAAAAATTCACTGGTAAAGCCTTGAATAGATAGTTATCCATTGCTCACGTAGTTGCAAAACCATCAACTGTACTCAATTGTCTAAACGCCATAGACCGAAGGAAAACATGATGACGTACAAGAAGTCGAGCAATATTTTGAGCAAATTACAGAAATATAATATTGAATCAATTGTATTTGCTAATTTCTAGCGCAATATTTCTTGAAACGACAGTGATACTCGACTCACTTTACCTTCGTTGATTCATTTACGTTTGTACTCGCAATGCCAGAAAGAAGTGTACCTGATAGTAATATAGAGTCTAACCGTACGTCCTTAAAATTTTTACCTTCAAGTTCTCGCGAGGGTTTTGTTTCGCAAGCGGTTTCTTCTGACAACATTGCAAACCCAAGTGAAATTGTCAGGGAGTTGATTCAAAACAGCATGGATGCCGGGAATGAGGCTGGTAGAAAGCAAATAAAGATTGAGTTTGAAATTACAGAAATTCCTATCCGTGATATTCCAGGAATCAAAGAGTACAAAAATGCTCTAGCTTCTGCAAAGAAAGCTCATAGAGAAAATATTGATTCGGCTGAGGCAATATTAGAACGAATAGACAATCAATTGAACAAGGACAAAATTTCTGTTCTAAATATTCTAGACAACGGAATAGGGCTAGATTCCGAACGAATGAATAGTTTATTGTCTGACGGGATGACGAGCAAAATAGGCTTATCTTCAGATTCTGGTGGCTCATATGGAGTCGGGCACTTTACAGCTTTCCCTGCTTCAGATCTCCAATATGTTTTGTACGGAGGTGTCACCGAAACCAGGAATCGAACAATGTCAGGTCATGCAATTCTAGCTTCTCACCGCTCTCGTGAGCACGAGTCCCCTGAAGAGACTTTGGGTAAGGATGGTTACTACATTGAATCTCAAGATAAGGCAGAAGTAAAAAATTCATTTACGTTTGCTACGAATGACAGTGTACCTCAATTTGTGAATCGCCTATTGAACAACATAGAACGAAATTACTCTTCTGGTTCAGTAGTTTCTATCTTGGGATTCAACAATTTTAAACTTGAAGCAGACCCAGCAATTGAGATAAAGAAAGCAATCGTACGTAGTTTCTTCATACCAATATACGATGGTAAACTTTTGATTACTTGTTGTAATGAAGAAATCACTCCTACTGTGCTGGACGACGAAATGAAGATTCATCGATCACAGAAACGAAGGAATGCTCGAACTGACGTGATCAACGGAAATTGGGCTTATGGACACTACTTGACGTATAAAACTGCTTTTCCTATTTCGGTACCAGTTGAATCTGGAGAAATTAAACTGTTCCTTAGAGATGCTGAGCCCGACGAATCAACGAGAATCGCACTATATAGACAGGGAATGTATATTTCAGATCAAGTTCCAAGAAATCGCCCGGCTGACTTTTCCAAATTTCAGCCATTCAATGCAGTTATACAAGCTGAGTCAATGATAGACGGATTTGAAAATTCTGCTTTTCAGCTAATTCGTAAAGCCGAAGGAACCAAACATTTGGAATTAAATAGCTCCAGATTGAAGCAGGAATTTAAGGAAAAATTTGATACTCTATTTGAGCGGATTAAGCTCGAAATTGAGAAGATGTCCACCCAAGATGCCGGAAAGTACTTTTCTCCCTCAGTTTTTCAACTCGATGTGGGCAGTTTAAATTTCGTGAACTCAAAGGGCAAAAGCAACAAAAAGAATGTTAAACCTAATCACGAAGGAATGCTTACTCCAGTTGACGAGAATTCTCATTCGGCAAGGAGTGGTAATAAAACTGCAACCAAAGGAAAGGGAAAGAAAAGTCAACAGCGGCAAAATACAAGAACACCGTGCGAAATTGTAGCGTCAGCTAAGCGAGATTCACAAAAACTACAACTACAGATTAAGTCAAAGATAGATATTCAAAACGCACATCTAAGTCTTCATATTCATAGTGGTTCCGACGCAACTTGTGTATATCCATTGTCTGATCGCAATGTGAGGTTCCATAATAATTCTAATGGAACCACAGGGTGGGATGCAGGATGTCTAGGAAGATTATCTGCAGGGATTCCAGTTCTACTCTCTCTTGATTTAACTGATTCTGTGCCAGAAGATGCAGTTTTGAAAATTTCGGTTGATGACCTAAAAGACATGGGTGAAGACTAATAGCAACTCTACCTCCAATCGTTGTCGATTACCCGGTAATGACTGTGGGTAATCTCGATTATCATTCTGGAAACTCGTATCAGGTTATTCCAATCGAACCCCGAGGAGAAGGGAACCGTCGAATTCAGCACAGGCTTGAAGGGAGAAATCTAGTTAGGCAGTTGATTGAAGAGGGTAAAGGAGTTTTTTCTTGTGCGATTGTCTCAACGTGGTCTTCATACAGGGGTATTGAATTAGTTGAAGCTGATACTGTGCAAATGACTGAAACTTTGGTAGTAGCGGAGCAAGAGTTGAAAAGTCAAACACGACACTACTCAAGCCCCACATCGTTTCAACCTCAAATAATCGCAACTGAGAATGTGTCAAAAATAGAATTGACCGAAAAACATGGAGTAGACGATATATTTGTTGGTCATAAGATTTCAATACCAAGAGCTGCCAGAGTTGCATACGCTCCTTACTTCCGTATTGAAGCTCTTAGTCAAAGTATTTTGAAAATTAAAGAAGATCAAAATTTACCGAAAGGCTGTTTCGAAGTAAGTGGAGTTAAAGAAAATGGATTCTATTTTTTAGTCAAAATGTCAACCGATCTTTTCGGATGGGTGAAGAATCCAGGACTAGCGCATAAACACCAGAAAAGTATTTTGTGTTTTGCATTGTCGCAAGGATTGGAAATACTTAATAAAGAGTATTTCGAACACAAAAGTTGGAAAGAATTCGCAAATCTGAATTATTTATATAGCCATTTGAAAAGAATAAATGCACCTTTGTGGGATCACGAAGAATTTAGCCCAAACAGAGCTGTGGCTCTTTGGTTGCCTCATGAATTTGATGCAAGTGAGGATGCTGAATCTGAGTTCTAGATGGTATCAGTTGGATTAGTGACTGAAAATAATAAAATCGAACTGCGATTGATCGAATCTGATGAACTTTCGCTTCGAAGACACAAATTGACGGCGAAAGTCGTGACTAGCGGTAAGCGTTCCCCGAACGAATTACTTCAGCGGGAATATGCGAATCTTCTCGTTTCTTCCAAAATTGGAAAATTTTTGCACTATTATGACTCGATCACCAAATCAGATACTACGATCAATGTTGATTTACCGACTGCTGTTCAAAAATTAACAGGAAAGGAAGTCAGTGAGCCACCACTGTCCACAGAAAAAAATCACTACACTAGACTATCTAACCTACCTCCAAGAATTGCGGCTATGCCCGCATTTTGGACTAGTTACCAGATCGAGATGATTCGTTTTAAATTGATTGAACCTGCGAATCTAGCCGGTCAGGCTGGATCTACGGATTCTGGGCGAGCTCGTCTTGAGAAAGCGATGAAGAGTAGCAATATGAAGTTGCTAGATGACTGCGTTCGGACTGTGCTTAGACAATTGGGAGGGTTGCCCGAAGTGCGTGGCAATATCTCTCTATTTGTCGACTGTAAAATTGCAAGGGCTTGGTGGCGTGGTCACATTTCTGAATGTGCGTCGAATGACATGGGCTTGGATCTAGATACAGTCTGGAACTTACTGAGGTTATCCACTGCCCCTTGGGAAGCAATGATTCTGTTTGGATTGCGGAGACTCACAACGGTTTCTGACCGCTCTGTCAGGTCAGCATTTATTGCTCGGCTAATCGAGTTAGAGATCCACAAACTGTCTTCAAAAGATAGAAAGAAAACAGTTGAGGAACTAATGAAACAAATTGGTGTAATTGGTGCGAATAGAGCACTAGGATATCTTACGCCAAACGAAAACTTATCGTTGATAAAGCGAGCTTCATCTCATTGAAATGGTGAATCAAATGAGAATAAATTACCTGCACCATAGTCACAAGAATTATCCTCATGTTGTTAAATTTTCTGGTGGAAGGTCCAGTGCGATGATGTTGCTTGCGTTGGCAGAAAACAATCAATTCGATGTATCGCGTGGAGATGTGATAATTTTCAATAATACATCTGCTGAGCATAGTAAGACTTATGAGTTTGTTGTCAAGTGTAAGAAATTTATTGAAGAAGAGTACAGAATTCCATTCTTCATTATTGAATTTCAAACTTATGAAGATGCCTGGCTTGGCCGCTGGAGAAGGGCACCCACATATAGAATGGTGAAGCCATATCCCTATAAGAAATACAAGAAAAGGAAATCGTACGGATATCGACATCAGGGAGAAGTGTTTCAAGAATTTGTATCCTGGAAAGCTCAATTACCGACACGATTTACTAGGACTTGTACGGAACACCTCAAATTGAACACATCTACCAGATTTTTGGAAGATTGGTTTGGTCGCTGTGGAGGCAGGAGTACTCCTCGATATTTGCCAGAACTATCGCGTAAGTTTGCCAACCCCAGATTAGGCCACTATTACCCGGAATCGCAAATGCCAAAACCATCCTCCTATGCCGGTCGTTCGGAGAAGGTACGTTATCACTTAGAACAATCCAGTTATAGAGATGCACAAATGTACACACACTATACGGATGCACCTCTGGTCGATTTTGAAAATGAGGTGATCAAAGACTATGTTTATGATTTCAAGGCCAACCTTAGAGGAGATGAACCTTTAAAATTCATTTCACTGGTTGGACTTAGGTTCGACGAGCCAATTAGAGTTACTAGAACTCTGGCCAGAAACAATACAGCCGAAGCGAAAGGTAGACTGGCCGATGGTGAATTTGTATATGCACCATTATTTGATTCTGAACTCACTAAAGAGGACGTGCTGAGTTTTTGGAAACGCCAAGAGTTCGATCTCGAAATTCCGCATAACGTGAACCTATCAAACTGTGTATTTTGCTTTATGAAGGGAGCGGGTGCAATTCAAAAACTAGCGAGTGAATTCAGTCATGGCGCAGGACCAGGAAATATTCAATGGTGGGCAGATTTTGAATCCAAGTATGCAAATAGAGTTCAGAGTCGAGAAAACAAGCAAAGAGTCTCCTTTTTTGGTTTTTTTGGTTCGAATGCACTTACATACAAGAAGCTTGCACAGAATTTAGAGAACTCGGTGAAAGAGAATTCTTCTGGTTTTTTACCGTGCGAGTGTACTGACTAAAAAACTAGAGAGATTTTCGACATGGCGTTAGATCCATCCCCAGTATCAGTCTTACCAATTCCCATTCACGACAACTTCGATATTGAGTTGAGGGGTACGTACGGTGAATTTGGAGTGGGAGGAAATGTAAGACCGTTTTTCATTCAGACATCAATCCCGGTTGGTAAGCTGGAAATGATTAAGCTTGTCAACGAAATTCCCGGTACCGAGCGATGGCCAATTCAAGACCTTTTTCAACGCGATGTTGATGAAGATCGTGTGGTAAGTGAAATCATTCCACACTTTGAAGACGTAGAAAAAGTGAAATTTTTCAGTCCATTGACTTTGACTCTAATGCCCGTAGATGGTGGAAAAGTTCTAGAGCATAAGATGCCTCGTGTAGTTGAAGGTGAGATAACCAAAGATGGTTTTCAATGGACGACAATAACTAGAGGAGACTATTACAGAATCAGATTGTTGGTAAAGGACAAGCAGTATGCAATTTTGGAATGGAATACTGCCAATACTAGATTGGTTGCAATTGATGGCCAACATCGTCTTTCCACACTTAAGCGATTGTTAGCGAAAGACAGTGAGAGTTCTGTACCGGACATTCAGAGTTGGAAAATTCCAGTATTGATTGCATCCTTTCGCGCTGCTGATGAGAAAACTAACCCACCCAGCATTGTTGAAGTTAGTAGACAGTTGTTTACTAATATCAATACAGAAGCGCGTACTGTCAACCCCTCGCGCCAAATATTATTGAATGATGTACGTCCAAATTCGATTTTCGCGCAAGAATTAATACAAGCTTCTCACAATAACGACTTAGAGCATCCTCAAGAAAGGAACCCAGCAGTATTACCTCTGCTATTTTTTGATTGGCGCAGTAACTATGATGGTCATGCAGAACCGAAGTTTTCATTTGAAGGATTGAAGACCGTAACAGAAATTCACGAGTGGTCCGAAAACTATCTACTGGGTAAAGATGGTAGCGATTGGAATTGCTTAGCGAATGTGCTGGATGCAGCAGGGCTTGAAAATGAAAAATTAGCGCATGCAATAACGAATTGTTCTATTCCTCTAAACTTGAGCCATGAATTGCGCAAATTCATTAGAGAGCATCTCGTTCCACCGATTGCATACCTTTTGGAAAACTTTGAACCATATAAGAACTACATCGACGCACTTCGAAAATTTGAACTCGATTGTTATTCGAAGGACAAAACCCATGCCATTGGACATGCATTTGATGAATTGCGTTATGGACGGAACTTTAGTTTGACAATTGAAAGACCTGACATAGACCGTGTTCTCAATGAGATCAAAGAAAAAATTCCAAAGCTGAAACGAGAATTTATTCCAGACTTTTTTGAACGCGCAATTGGAATGAGGGGTGTAATTTGCGCATTCGGTAATTTAGGGAAGAGATGTAATTCAACTTACGATCAAGAGTACAGTAAAGCATTCACCAGATTAATAAACTCAATTTACGCAGATGGCTGGCTAGATCCAACGAATTGTCAGGGAAAGGGGAAGTTCGTCAAAGGTATTGCCATAGATGACAACAGCCGAATTATCAATTTCAAACATACAGCGATACATTCAGCATTAGGAAATTACATTTCATTACTGGTATCAGTCTATGCACTAAGTCACGAAAATTTGTTTGCGTGGTTAATTGAGGACTACGAACTATGGAGATCCCAATTTGACAACTACCGACGCACTGTATTTCGTGAATACAAGAAAGTGGCTAGGATTATTGTAAAAGACATGGAAGAATTTCATTTTTCGGGAAAGCAAGAAATCGAACGTGAAATTGAGCGCAGAGCAAGGAACGCCACAAATCAACATGTGAAGGAGTTTAAGGAGGAATTGGAAAAAGTATCCGACTACTTTTCAGAAATATGCGACTATGCTGAATTGTGCGAGTTTATTGATGGTTGATTTCCTCCCAAATAGATGTCTCTTTTCCGAGTTTGAATTGGATTGGAAGTCAAACAATCTTTCAATTGTCGCACACGCAATTAAATAGTCATTAGTGGTTGGTTGCATTGGGCAAAACGTATCTCGACTATCAAGCCTCAACACCGATGGATCCTAGAGTATTAGATTCTATGAATCCATATTTCTTTGAGATATATGCAAATCCACATAGCACAACATACAAGCACGCACTACTAGCATCGAGAGCCGTTGAAACAGCTCGTTCTCAACTAGCTGACGTACTACGGGTTTATCCAAATGAAATGTTATTTACTTCCGGGGCGACTGAGTCGAACAATATTTGTATTTTTGGGGTAACGCAGGACCTCAAGATAGCACGCCGTAAACTCGTTACACAAGCTACGGAGCATCAATCAGTTCTAGAACCAATCAAAGCACTTCGTAAAAAAGGCTTTAACACAGAGGTAGTTGGAGTACATCGGAATGGAATCATCGATTTAGATGAACTACGTGCACATGTAGATAGTCGCACGTTGCTGGTTTCCGTAATGTTAGTTAATAATGAAACTGGTGTCATTCAACCGATATCTGAAATAGCTACAATTTGTCGTGAGCAAGGCGCCTTATTACATTGTGATTGCGCACAGGTTCTAGGTCGAATACCACTTGACCTCAACAAACTAGAAGTCGATTTTGCTACCTTTTCCGGTCATAAAATTTATGGTCCGAAAGGTATCGGTGCACTGTTTATTCGAAAAAAAAATAGAACAAGGTTGAAGCCAATGTTATTGGGTGGGGGGCAACAAGGAGGGTTACGTTCAGGAACCCTACCTGTACCATTGTGTGTTGGACTCGGGCACGCGTCTGTACTAGCGGATAAAGAGCTACCTATTTTTGTGAGAAATGCAAACAAGAATATTCAACGAATTGTAAATGCTTTGGATAAAAGCGAGCTTGGTGTTAGATATAACGGTTTCCATAAGTACACCGCACCAGGATGTTTGAACTTTTCGATTCCTGAATTTTTCGCCGAAGAATTGTTAAATCGTTGGATCAATTTAGAACTTTCAACAGGGTCCGCTTGTGAGGTAAATAAAAGTCGCAGTTCGCATGTTCTTCGTGCAATGAAAGTTTCGAAGGCACTGGCAGAATCTACAATTAGATTGAGTGTGGGACGTTTTACAACAGATGAGGATGTTGATCGGGTCATCTCGAATATTTCAGATCTATCGGCGCATGTGACTCCTCATTAGATTTTAAATTGGTATAGAAAAATGAGGGGATAAGAACCGCACACTCGTACCGTAGAGGTCTGGCTAGTTCTAATTTCGAGACGGCAAATTTTGCTACCTGAATTTCAACGTGATGTGGTTTGGAGTCATAAGCAAGTTTGTACCTTCTTAGAAGCAATATTTCGTGATCAACCGGTTGACTGCCTATTGATATTGCCGCCTCATTCTGATGAGAAAGAAAGGGCGAAGTTAATTCAACAACATTTTCGAAATTTGGCAAATGGTTCGGATCCCGAATGACATTCACCACCAACATATTTCATTCGATTCATCGAATTGTATTTCTCATCTATGTTCTTAGATTTACCAAAGACCACTCCAATACACTGTAAGTCGGATGAAGCGTTTCGTTGTTCGGTAAAATTATTGACCGTTTGTGGATTTCTGCTATCATTCTAGCACCTTCATCATCTTCTGCTTGCTCTTGAACGAGGTCCGACACATGCCAGCGATTGTCCGGGCCGGGAGCAATCAAGTGTCGATCCATCGCCAGATGCAGTGTTGGAGTTAAAGCCATACCATTATTGATGGAATTATCGCGATAACTCGATACCGGCATAATGTGAGCGGCCTCCAGAAGTGTTGCCCATTGTTGCGAAGGTGTCTCTTCCGATTGCGAAGGGACCCTTAGCTGCCATCCAGTAGCGGCGCACCGATAACCGTACGCATCGAGAACAAGTTTCCTGAATTTTGGATGACGATAGTTGTTTACCTTTCGCCAGTAATCAGAATACTCATCATTTTGAGTGACCAAGAATTCGGATTCCAAATTGGTATGTAAATCTCTGATTTCCCGAATTTCACTCCACAGGATAGCTTTTAAGTCCGGGAACCAATGTTCAATTAACACTTTACGGAGTTGCATTCTCGCTTCTGCATTCTTAAGTAAGTTATACAAGTCATTATCCAAAGACGCATATTCAACTGTCTCCGAAAACTTAGCAAGTCCTTTGCTATCTAATATCCTTGCATCAGCGGGGGAGTATTTTAGGTTTTTCCCTTGATGATCAAACAAATGCCAAAAGCCATCGGATACAAGAAAGGCAAACGGATGGCGCGCATTAGTTATCTTGTCTGTCGGTCTTGAGATCCGAAAATAACGATCATAATTGGTTAGTAGTTGGGGCTCATATTTGAAGCAGTTATCTCTGTCTGCCGTTTCCATTTGGTCAATTACCGCTAGTAGTAGACACGCTTTGTGAGGCGTAGGTTTTCTGTCTACTTTTCGAACGTTCAGACCGCGAAACACTATCGTAAATTTTTCTAAACTTGACATCTGGAATATGAATTGGGAGACGTAAACCGTAAACAGATTAACGGTTATATTAGATTAGTTGGAGTTCAAATTTATCTACATTTCTATAAGGCAACCATCACTCAAGTTCTTGAACGGTTTCACCTTTCCCCACTATCCGATCAGTTAGCCAATCTCAGCACTCTAGGGTGGATACGTGTCCGTGTTCACCGTAAGCGAGTATTTGTCCGTCTCGGGTGACTAGCGTGTGTCTTGATTGACGCGCTGCTGAAATCAGAATTCTGTCTACTGGATCCTGAATCGATAATTGTGGCAAGGTCACAGCAGAAGCCAATACGACAGGCGATAGGTTTTCCAGTTGGATACCATTTTCATCGCAAAAGTCACGGAAAAAATTCACCGCATCCGTAGCCAAGATCAATTTTTGCTTATGAGCAAGCATTGCAATTTCCCAGGCAGACATGGGCGAAACGAATAGTTGACCCGGTCTCAAAGATTTAAACTCGCTTAGTGCTGGTTCTCTCAAATCAGTGCCATGGGCAATCCACAGCAATGCGCAGGTATCAAGTAGATAGGTGCGCTCTATTTCTCTTCGACGGACTTCCATCCAGCATCTATTGGTTTGGTCAAGTCTGTGTCAGAGGCTATCGTAATGACATCACTAAACGAACCGTACAATTTCGTAAAGTAGCCTGAAGCTTGAGAATCTTTCGATTCCTTTTCAACTCCGCCTCTGTATGCTTTTCCAGCGTGAAATAACTGTTCCGTGCTGGAAATTTTTCTAAAAAGCACTGTCTGATCCAACATATTTACCTTTTCTGAGCGATATCCCGCCGAAAGCCATGCTGAAGTAATAGCACTGCTGCTGGGATTGTTGGACCACCACGATGCATAAGAGTAAGCTGATCTAGGTAAACTGAACCCAACGACCTCTGCTACTTTGTCAAAAGACATTTCCAATATGTCTTCTTTCGAATCGACCAAATAGGACTCTAAAAGTTTGTATTTTGACATTAGATTGTTAACAAATTACATATGGTTACTAACCATAGAATAACATGTTTACAAACTTAAAACTACTGATAGTGCTGTCTGGAGAGCGGGAAATCTACGGGCTAATCCATTTTCAGTTACAACTTACGCCTAACGTGACCTTGGAAGTGCATTTTTCTGGATATTCAACATGTTTCGATCACATAATTGTCGCTATCGGAAGGTCCACAACAGGTGCACAGTATTTTTGCTCATCGCTTCCCTGAGCGAGTTAAGAATATGTTTTGTTGTTCCGGTCAATTTCAAGACTATTGTTAGCATCTCTAAAAATTAAATGGTCCAGCCGCCGTCAACAACAAAAAATTGCCCGGTTGCCACCTTTGATTCATCCGATGCGAGGTAAACCACAATTGGGGCGATATCTTCCGGATGAGCCATCTTGCCAGTAGGCTGGCGATTCAACATCTCTTCGTAAGCTTTGTCATAGTCTCCTCTGGCCCTTAAGCGTCCTTTCAGCGATGGCGTTAACACGGTGCCTGGACAAACTGCATTGCATCGAATACCCTGTTTTACATGATCTCGCGCGATTGCCTTAGTCAGCCCCATTACAGCGCCTTTAGTTGCACTGTAGACAGCGCGGCTCGCCGCTCCTGTAATTGCGGACGCTACACTAGCCATATTGATGATCGAACCGCCGCCATTTTCAATCATCTGAGGTAAAAATGTCTCGATCACTCGGGCATGACTTCGCACATTGATTGCGAGAGACAGGTCCCACACTTCGTCATCGGCATCCATAATTGTTCCATCGTGGACGTAACCGGCGCAATTGAACAAGACATCAGGAACTGGAACGATCTTGGGCAGTTCCGAAATTGCCCTGGAATCGGTAACATCCAGTTCGATAACGCTTATGTTGCTGCTTTCTTCTGCCAAACTATCCAGTGAAGGTCGATGAATATCTGCTGCATACACACGTGCACCTTCGTTTGCCATTGCGATTGCACTAGCACGCCCAATTCCCATTCCAGCAGCTGTCATAAATACGGTTTTATTCGCCAATCTTCCCATTGATTACGCTCCGAAGCCAGGTAGTCTCCTAAACCTAGTACGATATTATCAATGATGGCCAAATGTTGAGAAAAATCGGCATTGGATAAAATGTGCGCATTCTTGTCGTCTACAACCTTCATCAGAAGAAACCTTTCTTTCACCTTACATTGAATCCAAAATTACGATGCGCTGGTCTAAATCCGTAACCATGGTTGAAGCACACGCCGAAGGAGAGGTCGGTCGGATCGTAACGGGAGGAATATTGGATGTGCCTGGTGAAACAATGGTCGACAAGCTTGGCTACATGAACGGTGACGGCGACGCGCTTCGAAGATTTTTGGTGTTTGAACCGCGCGGCTATGCGCAGATGAGTACAGTGCTGTGTCTGCCCCCGACAAAGTCTGAAGCACACGCGGGCATGATTGTATTGCAGGGTGACAAGGCACATGCAATGTCTGGCTCCAACGCAATTTGTACCGTGACTGTTCTGCTTGAAACTGGAATCTTAGAGATGCGTGAACCTGAGACCACAGTAGTGTTAGACACACCAGCTGGTCTTGTGACTACAACTGCCGAATGTTCAAATGGCAAGTGTATCAACGTGGAGTTGGAAATGCCACCTTGTTATGTTGATGCGCTAGATACTGCGGTCAATGTACCAGGAAATGGTCAAATTGAACTTAGCATCTCTTTCGGCGGGATTTTTTACGCACTGGTTGATCCGTCAGAGTTTGGCCTGACCATTGAACCCAATTCGGCAAGAGCGCTGGTTGAAGCCGGTAACAGCGTCCAGAGGTCTGCCAATCAGCAACTTCAGATCAATCATCCTAAACACCCAGAACTGAATGGACTTTCTTACGTGATGTTCATGTCAACGATGAGTGACGGCACCTTGAAAAGTGCAACCATTCTACCGCCCGGAAGAGTCGACCGCTCGCCTTGCGGGACCGGTAATTCAGCGCGTATGGC
>JAJDXD010000142.1 GCA_022823405.1 Gammaproteobacteria bacterium | reverse complement strand
AATTTAGACCTGGATAGTGCAAGCGGTAAAAGCAAAGCAATTACCTTTGAACTATTTACTCTCGCAGTACAGGCTTGATCGAAGGAGTTGGCAACTGCAGCAAGCCGATCAAGAGTTTCAATTAAGGACAGAATATTGAATCTGTCAGATTCATGTTGCAATTTAGGCAGTAGATCTGCTAGCAATTGCAATGGTACAGTGTCTGTTGCCGCAAGCCAAACTAGTGCACTTCCAATTTCTATATCAGCACCTGGTGGGATTCCAAGTGCAGAGAGAACGCGCCTGGTCAGGGTACAACATTCACTGTTTGAAAGCTGTACCGTAGCTCTGATCTCGCACATCAGGATGAAGCGGCCGCAGAGGTTGTCACTGGTACTACAGGGAAAGCCCAATCGTCCGCAAAATCACGACCGAGTTCATCGAACAGAGGTGCACCCTGAAACAGCGTGATCCGAGTCCAGAGATTGGATTTCGGATCGAATCTTGTCGCCCCGAAAATTGCAAGCTTGCAGCGAAGCAGATCTATAGGCAGACATTCCCTGCCTAGCAGGTTATTCTGAATCTCTGCATATTCGAAATCTGTAAGGGACTGTATGCGGGAAACGATATATCGAAAATTTGGATGCAGGCGCAATAAATCAGCAACTGATGAGCATTTATCATGTGTTTCGAGATCGCGTATGGTCTTGTACAAAGCACTGACATCTCTGGCAATTCCGACATTCATTTCTAACTCACAACCAGGTTCCAGATAACGTTTACCCAATCTCGGTTCTTCTTTTTCCTGTGAAACGTACCAAAAATAATGTTGAGAATCTGGATGTTCAAAGTCCACATCTAATGCCCACGCGTAGCGCATTTCAATACAGTTCCTTAACTCTTCCAGTCCCATAGACGGATCAAAATGAATGAATTCATCGACTCCCATCATGTTTTCAAGTTCATTGATTTCACGTGGATAAATTTCAAGAATCAAACTATTCAGCAATTCCTGACACTCCATACTGGTATTTTCCAACGCCCATTCTGAAAGCTGTTGCCAGACCGAATGACCATAATTTATCTGGCTCAGCTCTAATTTGAGTCTGGTAACTTCCTTCTTCAGCACCAAAATACGTTCTGCTTGTCTTGGGTCGTCGGTCTGCCATTGCTCTAAATGTCCTTCGACCCGTTCAATCAACTTCTTAAAATAGATCAACTTCTGACGGGTTACTTTTGATCTGGACTTTGCTACTACAATTGCAACCTCCCGGATCTTAATCCACTGGCCAATCAGTTGAGGATGACCAATCAGAAACGGTGCCATTCCAAGGCCAGTCGCATTACCGACTCCAATTGCCTGCTTTAGTTCTCGCGACAACCCAATTGCCCGGACTTGACCGCGCTGCTTAGCAATATGTTCAACCAAATCAATACTCAACTGTCTGGCCATATAAACGGTGAGCATTTCTGCCTGAAACGGCAAACCAAATGGAGTTGACTGCTTGACCTCATGAAAATCCATCACCCCGAATTTTCCGTTTCCGTAAACGGCGGTGGTTCGAATTAGGTATCCAATCTTCATAATTTCTTCTACATCGGGTTGAATACCTGAGGCAAGGCAATCAATAACTGAATTGAACAGACGAACGCTTTTGTTGGCTCTGCTCATTACCAGTTCAGAATCACTGAGGCGTCCTGCCTCCTGGTACGGTAATTCCTGACTTAGACGTTTAATATCAGTTTCACTCGGGATTCCGTTGAACAGTGTAAAGCACATATCCCACTTTTCGGCAATCACTCGATCAGTGCGATCAGCAGCATCAAGTTCGGCAATAAATGAAATAAAACTAACTTGACCTGAAGGAGTATGAATCAGATAAATCAAAGTTCCGTAACCTGATTCATCGAGTGTGTTTCTGAAAATTTCGAAGCGCCACTTTTCGCGATGCATCCGTCGTACCAGCGTTCGTGTAAAGCTCAAGCGACTTGAATGAAACGAGCCTAAACGCTCCAATTTCATGACTGTTTCAGGTGGTCTCAGAAACTGCCCGAACTGTTGGTTGATATGTTCCAAGGCGAGATTGAATGTATGAGTCGTGATAATTAACCCTGGCGGGACAGTCCTTCTTCAAAAAAACGGTACCAGTTGCCACCCATGATCATCCTAACCTCTCCATCAGAAAATCCTGCGGTTGCAAGACCATCTGCGACGTTTTGTAGGTCCTCATTTTTTTGAAACCAAGATGGATAATCTGGCCACTCGACTTGAGACTGACTGTTCCTTTGATCGTCCCACGTGCCGCTTCTCATGTAGTTAAGATAATCGCTGCCCCAATCGAGGCACAAATCTGTACCCAGTCCGAGATGCTCGACACCGATCAAGTCCGCGGTTCTTAAGACCATGTCGCAAAATTCTTCCAGTTTGCAGTCACTGCCATTTGCCAGATGAAGTGGATAAATACTAAATCCCAGCATTCCGCCAGTTATTGCCAACTCTTTTAGCAATTCGTTGGACTTATTTCTAACGACCTTGCGGAACGAGACTGGATTGGCATGGGTAATTGCGATAGGACGTTCACTGTACTCTATTGCATCGAAGCAGGTTCGCTCGGAAGTATGAGAAACATCAACAATAATTCCCAAACGATTCATTTCCCGAACAGCAATTCGGCCGAATCGGGTCAATCCAGCATCATCTTCCTCGTAACATCCGGTACCAACATGATTCTGGTTGTTGTAGGTCAACTGCATGATGCGTATGCCTAACTGATGATAGATTTCGATTAAGGAAAAGTCCTCCCCAATTGGAGAGGTGTTTTGGAATCCTAGAATAATACCGGTGCGACCTGTCTGATGGGCCTTTTTAATGTCAGTAGCCTCATTTACACGCAAAATTAAATCCATATGTTCCTCAAACCAACGATTCCACTTGCCGATTTGTTTTAGTGTTTCACTACAACTGTGCCAAAACGCAACGGTAACGTGTACCGCAGTTACGCCGGAATTTACCAAAGATTCGAAATGAGGCCGAGACCAGTTGGAAGCTTGCAGGGCATCAATAACTGGAAATGATTCTTGTACTTTCAATGCTCTAATTTCTACTAGTTGATGAAATGATCTTATCGCTACGACAAACGAGCGATTGAAACCGAACAAAATATTGAACTGTAATCATAACGCGGATGTCAGAACTGATTGAAACCAAATGACTGATAAACGTACTTTATTTCAGTATCGAACGTTTCCGTCCAATTGTTTTTCGCTTTAGCAGAAATATCAGTTAGGATTCATATGAGTCCAAACGAGATACACCATAATATTGAACGTGAATACTGCTGCATGCGTTCGACTGTATCAAAGTAACTCAATACCAATGCACGTAAGAAAATGAACTCGTAGTCAAAGCCATCATGAATGAACTTATCTCGAAAACTGCATGTGAAGTTGTTGATTTGTTAAGGACACGGGAAATTTCACCCGTAGAAGCCGTAACCGCTTCTGCAGATCGGATTGAACAGGTTGAAGCTAGCATAAATGCAATCCCAACTCTCTGCATCGATCGAGCTCTGGAAAAAGCAAGGGAGTTGGAAAGACAGCAGCCAATCGGTCATTCAGAGTTTCGAGACTGGCTGGGGGGATTACCGATATCAGTCAAGGACTTAACTGAAACCGCGGGTGTTCGAACAACATTTGGCTCGCCAATTTACAAGGACTACATACCTGCCAAATCAGACATCCTAGTACAGAAGCTGGAGTACCGCGGCACAATCATGATGGGTAAATCGAACACTCCAGAATTTGGTGCAGGTGCCAGTACATTCAATGAGGTTTTCGGCGTGACACGAAACCCTTGGAACACCAGTAAGTCCGTCGCTGGTTCATCAGGCGGCGCCTGCGCTTCAATTG
>JAJDXD010000152.1 GCA_022823405.1 Gammaproteobacteria bacterium | reverse complement strand
TTCCGCGAAATGAACTTTGTAAGTCAGACACCCTTCCTGACCAGATAATCCGCAATCAGTTTTGAAGACGGACTTGCTTTCTGTATATTGTTTTTGTACTCCTGAATCTGATTGATTTGATCTTATAAACAAATCACCCTTGTCAGGTTTGACATAACCAAGATTACGAAAGCCGAGTTGACTGATGTAATCAAGAGAAACCTCTTCATGCACGGAATGAAGTCCGGTAAGCAACTCTGAGACCAGTTCAAAATAACTTTCATAGTCGGTTGCATGAAATGATAGATTAGTGGTTCCCAGTGTAAATCCAGATGTTTCATCTGATTTTGAAATCCACCAGGTCGGACTACATTCGGTATTCAGTTCAATATGTGACGATTCTGACCCTACGGGCGGTTCGGAACGACGACTGTGCTTACGTTCAAATTTTGTGTACCCCTTTTTACGAAGTCTGTCCTGAATGTCATTTACATAGTTTTCCATTGCCGCAATTGGATTGAAATGGGCTTCCACTACCGCGTGACTAACGTGCAGGTCTCGTATGTTCTTGTTCACTGCAACCTCCTCAACAGTGATTTACAAAACATTTTACAATTTAGTTTACACTAAATTGTTTGTCAACTAACAAGTAGTTTTTCAGGGAGGGCTAAAGATTGTCTTGATACAGGGGTAAGTAGATCAAGGCATTGAATATCCATTGAGAATCAGATACAGTAATTTTGAGGTTTGGGCGCACCTTCGGTGCTACGAAGGTACCTTTCTTGGTTCTTTCTCCACAACTACTACAGCTTGAACACCTCCAACAAAGATCGATACTTTGGCCATCAGCCTAATCCAGTCGCCACCGTCGCTCTGACCTGACAGTTGTTCTTTCAAACTACGATAGGTGGCGTTGGCGATATCCTGAATGACGATTCCTCAGAATGAAAATTACTAAGTAACCTCATATTCTTGGATTCAATGTTAACGTATCTCTGGAATATGCACTAGTTCTAGAAGCGTACAATCTGGTGAAAAATGCAAATCAACCAGAAACGACAAAAGGAGAAAAATTTTATGGAGTCACCGTGGACAAATTCGAACGATATCTCGTCCGACTCACTTGAATGGATCCAGCGTAGTCTTACAGTGGACTTAATCATGACGCCTCGTAAGGAGCTAATGACTTGTCGGTGCGAGGAGACAGCGTTTGAAATAAAGTCCCGCAACAAGGAAAATTTCAGTATTCTGCCAGTAATGGATGATACAGATCAAATTTTAGGTCTCTACAAGGCGGAACAGTGGTTTCACACCGAAGCGCCACAAGAGCATATTGGAGATAGCTTTGAGCGGATTACAGAGACTCTTGTAATTGGTGCAGATGCGAGCATCATAGATTTTGTGAGAGCCGCTAACGAGAAACATCCAACACAATTCGTTATTTCTGGCGATCATGTCGCTGGTCTGGTAAGTATTTTCGACCTACAAAAGTTACCTGTACGTGCAGCTTTTTTTACTCTGATAACTCGACTCGAAATGGTAATGGCTCAAAGGATTGATGAAAATTACAAAGGCTCGGATCCTCCGGGATGGCTTAACTTGTTAAATAAGGGTCGTCAGAAAAAAATACGAGACGCAGTCAAGAAAGCCAAAAAGAAAGATGGTTTCGTAAGTTATATCGCTTTCAGTGAACTTTCAGACAAGATGAATATAGTAGTCAAGGATAGATTCATAGGTGGAAACAAGGAAAGTTTGAAAAAAGATTTTGGGGCAATTTGTGAGTTACGTAACGCAATCGCCCATGCAAATGACTATGCGACATCACGTGAAGCAGCTGAGAATACATGCAAAACCATCAATTCAATTTTGGAAATAAAACAGGAACTAACCAGTCTGAAAGATAGTGTCGACGCGCAGTGTTGACCCTAACCTTCAGTTTGAGATATTCAATTGCATGATTATCATGTATCTGATCAAGAGTGCTTGTACAAGGGGCTGTAGAAAATTGCCGATCATCCTCGATGTCGATTACCACAGGTTGAGATTCAGAAACGATTAAAGTTCTATTCTGGCTGCTGATTCAACTTTTGGGGTAAAGCCTACACGAAAGTTAGTATCACATCCTCTGAACCATTGAAACTGACTGAAAGTTACGAACATTCGCTTCAACCTTGAAAGAATTTCTCCCTGGTTTCAAGATCAGTAACAAAACGGATATTTAGTAATAATTTGAACAGAAGTCTCTGGATAACATGTGTGTCTGCTTGCTCCAACCACACCTTAAATTCATCTCCCGTGAACTTATTGTCCTTGTCCCTTCATTAAATTTCTTCAAACAGATAATTCTGTAGGCATCCTGTCCGCGTAGACAGCTACAGGTTTTGCGTTTTCTATCCGAATTCTCCGATTTTCAGTATTCAGAGCTTTCCATAGATCGTTGCGTTGCTGCAAGTTCAACCAAAATTCTGCTGAATTGCCAAATGCTTTTGCCAGCATCAACGCAGTATCAACTGTTACGGTACGTCGATTGGTACACAGTTCATTTATTGTTTTACGACTCAAATATTCCTAGCTTCTCCGAGTTCGCTTGACCAAGTGAACACCAGACGCCATTGCACGCTTACACGAATTGAATGTTTGTTGGTCAATTTACCCTTAAATTTCTCGAAATGATTACCTAGCGGTATTCGCAAGTCAAAATCACAGGTTGCATAATCGATGATTTACAACTTTCTGAAGAGACGCTTTTGGATGTCAGCTGGAATTTTCGTGCTATCTTTGTTTTCCAAAAAGAATTTCCGTAACCACCTATCCATAAAATTCTTAATCAATGATGCCTCGCCAATTCCAGTGAAATTGTTTCGCACATCATCACATTGGGCGGAAATTCAAGCTTGAAACACTCGTAGTTTTTTTACAAGTTTGGGCGAGTTTCCGGACCAATTATTGCCACCGTTATCATTGTGATAATGCTGACGATAGTAATGTAATTACTGAAGATAGTTATGCTTATAAATCCGCTTAATTTGCGGATATTTATACATGATTAGTATTATTCATCGGTATAATGCTAATTATTCCGCATTATTTGCAGATATTTTAGCATGCTTTCTGATCATCGACCAAGACTATCGGACCATATCAATAGCCTATTCTCCACTGGTAGAATCGTATTTACCGCAGAAGAGGCCAAACTAGCACTCAGTGTCGATCACGGTGCTTTCTTGGATGCTGCCGAGCGACTGCAGCGCAGAGGACTTTTGTTGAAACCGCGACAAGGATTCTACGTCATAGTCCCTCCTCAATATTTATCTTGGGGAGCACCGCCACCCACACGGTACATCGATGCACTCATGAGTCATGAGGGCCAAACACACTCATACTACGTTGGGCTATTGAAGGCTGCAGAATTACATGGTGCCACTCACCAGGCAATTATGGAATTTCAGATGATTACAGCGAAACGCCTCCCAGTGATTCATGCCGGGCGTAGCCGAATCGTTTTTTACCTGCAAAAGAACATTGAAGCGGTTTCAGCGGGAATAGAGGACCGTAAAACTGAAACCGGCAAAATGAGAATTTCATCCGCTGCGTTAACAGCCCTCGACTTGTTACGTTATCCGCAGGCCTCTGGCGGCATCGACAATATAGCAACAGTCCTCTCAGACCTAGGTCATAAAATTGATTCGACGCAACTTGCTACCCTATCAACACTAGTGGGCCGTCCAGTCATACAACGTCTCGGGTACTTGCTGGATTTTCTTGGCTACGATTCTTTGATTGAGCCGATGCTGGAATTGTTACATGCACGAGGCTCGCCATCTTGGACTGAACTCGACCGACACGCAGGACGAGAGCGCTCCATTGCGCCGAACCCACGCTTGCGCGATCATCGTTGGCGTATCGTCGTGCGACGTATACCTCAAATCGACACATGATCCCATATCAATCCATCGTTGCCTGGGGCAATGTCGTTCCTTGGGTTGAAATGCGATAAATTGAGCAGGTTCTAATCATTAGCTGTGTTCTAATTGAAATAATTTCAGATAACATGCTAAAAGATGAACTTCGGTTTCGCGGAGGAACAGCACTCAACAAACTACACTACCCGAAACCATCGCGCTACTCAGGGGATATCGCCTTGGTACGTACTTCCTCCGGACCGATTGATCCATTTCTCAATCAGCTACGGGATATTTTGGAACTATGGTTAGAGCGAGCGAATTTTAGTTAGAGTCCTGTGGCACCACACGCCCTAATCTTATCTTCCGTAAATCTGCTGTCCTCGCCACTTCATTAAATTTCTTCAAACTGATTGTTCTGTATGCATCATGACCGTATAGACAGCTACAGGTTTTTTATTATCTTTCCGAATTCTCCGATTTTCAGTATTCAGAGCTTTCCAAATATCGTTGCGTTGCTGCAAGTTCAACCAAAATTCTGCTAAATTGCCAAAATTATGCCGCACGCACACTAATTAATAAAGAGTTGACCACATTTGATCACAACAATATAATTGTGTTTAAAATGCTAGTTACTGATCCTAATACAGGTTATTTACCCCCGGGTATCCATTCTGCGAGATGGTGTGATGTCGCTAACTGCTTTGCAAACAACAGCCACCGTGCGCGACTGATGACAGGCTTGCTAACCGCATGTCGAGAATTAGCGGCAGCCGGATGCATGGAGTTGCTGCTAAACGGCAGTTTCGTATCGGACAAAGTGTTTCCCGGGGACTACGACGCTGCTTGGGAAACATCGGGAGTAGATGTGAACCGGCTGGATCCCGCATTGCTTTATTTCAGCAACCGACGAGCTGCGATGAAAGCGAAGTATTTTGGAGACCTTTTTCCGGCATCAGCAGTTGCCGCGACTGGCGTGCTCTACCGAGACTTTTTCATGACCGACCGAAATGGGATTGAAAAAGGTATCGTGCTGATCAATTTGAGGAGTTTGCCATGATTACTAACGAAAGACAGTACCGAATTGCGCGTAAAAAAGCTCGCAAATTTGCCCAAGTAATTAAGGAATTCGA
>JAJDXD010000153.1 GCA_022823405.1 Gammaproteobacteria bacterium | reverse complement strand
TCTGAAGCTGGGGCGCAGTGTCCGTGCGGCCGCCGGATTGGCCCCGGGCCTGGTTCGCCTGTACGTTGATTCAGGCGGTTTCCTCGGACTTGGCGAGGTCACACAGGACCAGAGGGTACAGCCCAAGCGCCTGTTTGGTCGTTGCTGAGCGGTCATACCCGCTGGTCGGGATCAGGGGTAACCGGAGGGCCTGCCCCGATTCAGGGGGGCTTTCGGTTCAATGATGCGGATTTGTGCCTGGGTGGTAATTGTGATTCGAATTCTTCTGTCGGTGTTGTGACTGCCGGGTTCCACGCAAGTCGGCACACTACTCACTACTTTAGCTTGCATTCGTCACCGTTTCCAATATCGGGCCCCAGTTCCTGCAAGTGACACAGATCTTGTCGATCTGCCGACAGGACCGACACCAACTTCCACGATCAGTGGAGATTCCTACAGGTGAAACGGGATTTCCGATACTTTCCAAAGCCCGGTGGACGTTGAACAAGAAAAATACAAGTGGCAGTGCAAACTTGCAGCGTATTCGTCTGGTGCAGCAACTGCCCACCCGTTTGTACGAATCCCGCGTGAATATCCTGTTTGATAGCAGTTACAAGCGTAATGCTGTCACGGGTTCTTAATGCCGCCAAAATCTCTTTGTGGTGATCCGAACGGTAAAAGCGATCAGAACCTTTTACCACCTAGCGCTGAACTGGACCCAGTTGTAGCCAGATGCTTTCAATCAGGTATACCAAGCTGATGTGGATTTAGTCAATAAAGAACTCGGTGTAAAGATTGTTTCAAAACCGTTAACGCGTTCAGATTCTTGTTCTCAAAGGCCATGTCCATTTTTCGTTAAGATTTTTTACTCTTAGATAATTGAATTGCTTAAAGAGAAAATGATGTCTCTATATTCAGATATTCCTTAATCGCATCTACGCTGACTCCGCAATCGGATAAAAAAACAACAAATAATTCTATAGATGTTGTCACATTCAGCATTGAATAAGCATTGCGTCTATGTACTTTGACTGTATTCTCGCTAATACCCATGTGACGACCAATATCTTCACTGCTGAATCCTCTAAGTATCAGCAAGGCAACTTCTCTTTGTCTCTCAGACAACTTAGGAAATATGTCACCTGTTGGAAGCGAGTTGTCAGAGGATTTGTCCCAGAGCCAAGATCCCCAGCCCGTACGATCCAGATGTTCCTGAACGGACACAGAAACTATTGGAAACAATATGGATAGCATGGACAATTCATCCTTGCTAAATAATTCCTGGGTGTCGTTTCGGGCAAATCCTAATAAAATGTACCCGCCATCGGGTATGTTGACTAACATATCCACTTCGTCACCCAGTCCCAAACTCCCGTAAAAGGTTTGGTAATAAAGCGTTTTATCGAATTCAATGGGTGACAACGACCTGAGAGTATAGACTCCTGGCTCAATGCCTGCTTTACAGCAGGAAAAAACAGGATCGAGCCGATATGCGCCCGTGGTGTAAATATTCAGAAGCTTCGGAGGGTGTTTGGCCTGGGCTTTATAACTAAGGCTAGTTGGTGCGCTATCGCCAAAGTAGGAAAGGGCGACAAACATATCATAAGATGTGAAATTATGAACCAGTCTCTGAATACAGCTTAAGAAATGCTTTCTGCCAATTGAGGCGATCAAGTCTGCAATTAATTTGCTTGATTGCTCTAGTTCCTGTTTGCGGCGTTTTTGATATCGCGACAAGCTAAACATAATAATATTCAATTTAATTTCAATAAGAAATCGCAGATGGGAATAGTGCGGATCTACTTTCGAAACTATTCTTCTAAACACACTCCCTGCAGTCAAAGCTCCTTAAAACCTTCAATACTTATGGAACCTCTGATTAATTCATCCAGCATTCTATAATCGCCACGCACTTTTCAACAACGACTCTATCGATGGGCCAGACCACGCTTTCCGATACCGGCTTCGACAAGTACAGCAAAAGGACCTGCAAGGAACGTTCCCTGGAAGGAACTGACCGAGGCCATCGAGCCGTTCAATCCGAAACCGAAGGGCGCGGGCCGGCGGCCCATCGGAATCGAGTGGTTGCTTCGTATCCACTTTCTCCAGCACTGGTTCAATCTCTCGGACCCGGCCGCCGAGGAGGCTGTGTACGATTCTCTGGCAATGCGACGGTTCGTGGGCATCGACCTCGGCCGGGAACCCGCGCCGGACGAAACCACCATCTGCAAGTTCCGCCGCCTCATTGAGCGGCACAACCTGGGGGATCGCCTGTTCGGCCTGGTCAATGTCTACCTGGCCGAGAGCGGGCTGAAGGTGAACCGGGGTACGATCGTGGATGCCAGCATCATCGATGCACCGGGTTTGACGAAGAATCGGACGAAGTTGCGGGACCCGGAGATGCGCTCCACGCGCAAGGGCAGGCAGTGGCACTTCGGCATTGACAGAAGGCGCATATTGGCGTGGACAGTGGCAGCAAGCTGATCCATTCGGTGGTGGCCACGCCGGCCAATGTCCACGACTCCCGGGTTCTGCCTGATCTTCTGCATGGCGACGAGACGCGGGATTGGGGGGACTCCGCCTATACCAGCCAGCAGGCCGTGCTCTCGGAGGTATCGCCGGCGGCGCGGGATTTCACTCAAGCGAAGGGATCGCGCTACCGCAAGCTGACACCAGAGGAACGTTCGAAGAACCGCACGAAGTCCCGAGTTCGGGCGAAGGTGGAATACCAGTTCGGCATCATCAAGCGGCAGTTTGTGGCCTGTGCGCTGAGCAACTTGGTGATGGCGAAAGGGGAGCTTTTGAAACGAAGTCGGCTGAAACAGCGGGCTACGTGCGTCTGAAAAATGGAAATGGCGGGATAACTCCTGCATTTTCCGGTCTCAGCCAATGATTCCGGACACTTTGTCCATTTTGATCCAACGAAATCTCGAATTTGCAGAAATCACCATTCCGAAACTCGATTAATCAGACTCTCCTTATTATGAACTTTTTACAGTCCCATTACTACTCGCGTGGTATGGGATTTAGTTTGCAAAAGAGCATAATTTTCTCCTAGTGGCAAGAGTTCCTCCTCCGGCTCATTGAAAATTACAAGTGGGTCAATTGGATGATGAGGCAGTAGTTTGTGGCGATTCACCCAACTTTTTTGGTCCCTTGCTGCTGCACGTGTTGATTCTTAGGTCAAGTTTACTGCGGACACCAGGAAAAATTTAGCAATTTAAATAATTGTTTGCTAAGCAGAAGTGCACTAGAAAAACGGCTATGAGAGTCAACAGAACAGTAACCCATTGTTGATTAGAAATACTACTTTTGGAGGCAATGACATGAATTTAGTACCTAAAGTGATCAAGACAATTATGTTGTCAATGGTAATTACTCTCACATTAGGGCAACCCTCTATGGGAGCTGCCGACTCCATCAAAGTTGGTGCCCCCATACCTCAAACGGGGCCGTTTGCGAGTGATGGGACGGTCATGGAAAAATCTATCAAGCTTGCAATAAATGACATAAACGAGTCCGGTGGCCTCCTTGGAAAGCAGGTGGAAATGCTTGCATTCGATATAGGCGATCTAACGCCAGACAAACTGCAGGCTGCGGCAACTAATCTGGTTGACCGGAACAAAGTTGATGCCGTCATAACAGGATATGGCGGATTCGGTCCGGATATTCCAGCATTCTGTCCCAGAAAAGTACCTTATCTTCATGCAGACGCATTCAGCAGCGTACTTGCCCTCATGCACTCTATGAATTGTACAAACATTTTCAATGTGGGCGATGTGGAAGTGTCCTATGGTAAGGCGCAATTCGACCAGATCATGAAACTCGGTTACGAATTTCCGACTAAGAAGTTGGCCCTTATTTATGGTCCTTATGAGTGGGAAACTGGTATCACCCAGGCAATTGCGGAGTCAGCAGAAGCGCTTGGGTGGGAAGTTGTCGTTTCAGAGGAAGTGCCTTACGAGAGCATTCAATGGCAAGGCATTCTCAGTAAAATGAGGTCTGCTGGTCCGTCTCTTGTTCACATTGAACTGATTGACCCATCCCTCATTAAGCCTTTCGTTCAGCAATTTCGTCAAAATCCGATACCCGGATCCCTTCTTAATGTAGGTTATGTCGCTGCAGTCCCCGCTTTTGGTGATGTGCTGGCAAGTGGTGACGCAGACGGGGTTCTGGCAATGACTTTGTCTGCGCAGCTTCCCGGGCCAGATGGTGACGCTTTTGTAAATAAGTGGAAGACTGCTTATGGTGAAAGCCCTCCTTGGGGTATTGCTGCCTTGGTATACGATACGGTTAGATTGTGGGCCGCCGCAGTAGAGCAAGCCGGCACAGCAACCGATTATGCCGCCGTGAACAAAGCGATTATGGACATTCGTTACCAGGGTGTAACTGGCGTACTAGATGTTAATGATCAGTACAAAATTCCATTAGGAGACGATACACAGTCGCCGTTTTTGTTCCAGGCGCAAGGAACGGATTTGGTCCCCCTGTTTGTGGGAAGTAAAAAGGTGGGTGAATTCCAGGTGCCCTCGTGGAATAACTGAATGTAGCTAAGGTGTTGGCGGCGAATAATTCGGCCCCTCTCGGATTGTTCGTCGTCTCATCAAGTCTGTAGATCCTCACCGATAGGGAAAAGATGTCGAGTAGTGCTTTAACACCTCTAATGGCACTAAAGGAAGTGACTCGGACGTTTGGATCGTTTACCGCGATAGACGGCATTAGTTTTGATATCCATCGAGGAGAAGTGCTCGGAATCGCGGGCCCCAATGGGGCAGGCAAGACAACCACTCTGAATCTATGTACGGGTGTGTTGCCAGTTTCATCCGGCCAAATATTATTCGAAGGCCAACAAGTAGATAAACTTCCTGCTCATCGTTGCTGCCATCTTGGAATCGCGCGAACTTTCCAGATTCCGAAAATATTTTCATCGATGAATACCTGGAAAAATGTGTATACAGGGTCACGTTTCGGAAGACCAGGCATTGAAAGAACCAAATATGATGCACATGTTTCTGAGGTTATTGATTTAGTTGAACTATCAGAAAGTAAGCTTATGCCAGTTTCTGATTCTGATTTGCTGACCCGCAAACGCATCATGCTTGGAGCAGCACTGTGTTCACGACCAAAGATTCTTTTTCTTGATGAACCACTAGCAGGGCTGAACGCTGATGAAATGGACACTTTTATCGATATCTTCAGGCGTATTCATGCAAGCCTTGATGTTGCTTTGGTAATAGTCGAACACAAGATACGCGCACTAGAGCTTCTGTCTGATCGCATTCTCATACTGAACTTTGGATCTGTCCTTACCATTGATGAACCTAGTGTAGTTATGTCGGATCCTGAGGTGATCGAAATTTATTTAGGGAAAGGTAACCTTGCTTAACGTACAAGAAGCTGATGTGTTCTATGGCGACTTTCATGTCATACATAGAGCTTCGCTCGAGGTCAATCAAGGAGAGTTGGTTGCACTTATCGGTGCAAATGGTCACGGAAAAAGTACCCTTCTAAAGGCGATATGCGGATTGGTGCCGTTTCAGCATGGAGATATTTACTATAAGGGAGAAAGTATCAAGGCAAAAGACACGACGAAACTCGTTGGTGATGGACTCGTTTATGTAGCAGAGGATCGTCGGTTGTTTCCCGATATGACGGTTCAGGAAAATTTGATGTTGGGTGCGTACCTAGAGCGAGGTCGCAGGCGCCAATTCGAAACCCTTGAGCACGTCTATACGCTATACCCCAGGCTACAGGAAAGGAGATCGCAACTTGCACGAACATTGAGCGGTGGTGAAACACAGATGTTAGCGCTCGGACGAGGGTTGATGTCTGCTCCCGAGTTGATTGCGATTGACGAACCATCACTAGGGCTCGCTCCTAATCTTGTGGCGAATATGCTTAATACAATCAAGTCTTTCAAAGATGAGGGATTGACAGTTCTATTGGTGGAACAAAGTTTGTTTTTGATCGAGTCCTTTGTCGACAAAATATATCTCCTCGAAGAAGGTGTTGTATCACTTTACGATGACGCCGATGTAACGAAGAAATAGAGGGCTTGATATATGCAACAGTTCGCAGAAATTCTGAGTGGCGGAATTTCCCAATCAGCGGTCTATTGTCTAATGGCGTTCGGCTTGTCATTGGTTTACGGAACTGCACGTATTCTAAATTTTGCCCATGGGTCGCTTTATACAACAGGAGCCTATGTCGCATGGGTTCTTACGGTAGGTGGGCTAAATTTACCAATGCTCGCAGCTATGCCTTTGCTAGTCGTTATCTTGTATCTATTTGGGATGGTAATTGAAAAAACTGTTGTACGTCCCTTGCGTAGCACGAAGGATTGGAAAATTAATACCATGATGGTGACTCTGGGTCTTGCATTTATTCTGGATAATGCCAATTCCATGATATTCGGCCCTATTGGTAAACCAATGCCTCCTTTCTTCGAGGGTACTGTCACAATTTTCGGGGCAGTCGTATCGTCGCATCGAATTGGCGTGTTGATTATCGCGTTACTTATTGTGATCGGTCTCGAGCTATTTCTACAAAGGACGCCGTTTGGCCAGGCCGTCCGTGCAGTATCCCAGGACAGTGAAGGCGCTGCACAAGTAGGAATCAACGCGAATCGAATATATAGCTTTACCTTCGGCCTGTCTGTAGTGCTTACAGGTATTGCCGGCATGCTTTTGGCGCCTTTGTTTTTGATTTCACCCTTGGGCGGATGGGAGTTATTCCTGAAGGCGTTTGTGATCGTGGTGTTGGGTGGGTTAGGCAGTACCAGAGGTGCAGTGGTAGCGGCATTTATTCTTGGGTTGATCGAATCTGTAGTTATCTTTCAATTAGGTGCATCTTGGACTATGCCAGTGTGGCTGGTTACGTTGTTGATCGTATTAATGATAAGACCCCAGGGTTTAATGGGCGTCTGGGCGAAGTGAGATAAATCGTGATGTCAATTTTATCGATATATTTTGCCGGGCCAAGAGACCCTAGCCTGATGCAGGAGTGGGGATTAAGGCAAGCTGTAAGTTACTGGATTGGTGTTGCAGTTCTTTCGACCCTCGGTTTTCTCATAGACGATAGTTATATTCTCCATATTCTGATTTTGTGTTTTATATGGGCAATTGTTGTAACTGGATGGGACCTTGTCCTGGGTTATGCTGGAATTTTTAACTACGCCCAGCTCGTCTTTTTTGCAATAGGCGCATATGGCGCAGGAATGTTGTCCGCCAAAGCAGGCGTTGATCCACTCATGGCCATAATGCTTGGGGGTGTGATCACTGGACTATTCGGACTGATTATTGCGCTCCCTTGCCTACGACTAAGAGGGGAGTACATCGCACTCTTCACATTTGCCATTCATCTGGCAATGCCAGCATTGATACTCAAAACCAAGTCTTGGGGGACCGGGGGCAACATGGGATTGCTCGGCATCCCATCAATAGATGTGATGGGCTTGCAGTTTACTCCAATTGACAAACAGTACTGGTACTTTTTTGCACTGATTATTGCCTCAATTGTAATTTACCTAGTCTATTTTGTAGTGTTACAAAAACGCATGGGACACGCTCTTGAGTCTCTTAGAGACTCTGATGAGTTTGCCTGTTCTCTCGGAGTAAACCAGTTTGGGTACAAATTATTAGCATTTTTTGTGTCAGCTCTGGTGACTGGAATTGCCGGTGCACTTTACGCTCACTATACATCTGTGGTGACCCCCAGAATATTGGGAAACGAGTTCTTTCTGCTTGCGATGGTGATGATGGCTATAGGTGGTATTGGCAGATTCCCAGGAGTCATTATTGGGGCATTTATAGTAACCATAGCTAATGAGCTGTTACGTGAGACTGGCAATTTTCGATTGCTAATTCTAGGAATAGCCGTCGTACTAACTGTGCTTGTACTGCCGAAAGGAATCGTGTCTTTGTATGACCGCTGGATAAAGCGAAACATCTTCCAATGATGGTGCCTAACAGTTAAAGCATTGATCAAATTTGGAAACTAACCGTAGGTGATTTTGGAGAAAAAGTATGTGTACTGTATGTGGATGCAAAGATATCCAAGATAACAAAGCTGAAGACAAAAACAGTGGAAAACGTGCCGATTTGCCCACTGGTCGTCATCACCGCCACGATCATCACCACCATGATCATCACCACCACGATCATCACCACCATGAAAATGTAAACCATCATCACTATGGTGTAGGGGATGCAGGTTTAACCGTGCCTGGATTTAGTCAGGGTAAATTGATTGAAATTGAACAGAGTATTTTGTCAAGAAATGACCATGATGCGGCTCACAATCGATCGAGGCTGGCATCATACGGCATTTGTTCTCTAAATCTTGTGTCCAGTCCCGGCGCAGGAAAGACTACCTTATTAGTAAAAACACTGCTGGAATTGAAGCAAAAGGTTTCAGTAAATGTAATCGAAGGAGATCAGGAGACAGAAAACGATGCAGACCGAATACGAGGCTGCAACGTGCCTGCAGTTCAAATAAATACAGGACGAGGGTGTCATTTGGATGCGCACATGGTAGGTCATGCCTTAGATGAATTACCGCTTGAAAAGGGAGGGGTATTGTTCATCGAAAATGTCGGTAACTTGGTATGTCCAGCGGCATTCGATTTGGGTGAATCATTCAAGGTTGCGATTTTATCTGTCACTGAGGGCGATGATAAACCTATAAAGTACCCGGATATGTTTGCAGCGGCAGACTTGATGTTGCTTAGCAAGATCGATCTTCTTCCTTATACGGAATTTTCTCCTGAAAAAGCCTTTGAATGTGCGCATCGCGTAAACCCTCAACTTCAAATCATGAGCCTCTCTGCCACTTCAGGAGAAGGTATGAACAATTGGATAGGTTGGATCCTTTCCCAGCTCGGCGAATCTGGATTTAAATCGTTTGAAGAAACCAACACATTGATTCACGCCGGATCTAACTGAAATGCACGAAATTGCACTAGCTCGTAGCATGATAGAACTCATTGACTCCCATGCCGCAAAGCATGGGGCAGACCGAGTCCTGTATGTACATGCGAAGTTAGGTGTTCTGTCAGCAATGACCCGAGCACTTTATGTAAGTTTTAAGGCAGCATCTTTGGGAACTCGATGTGAGGGCGCAACAATCGAAATAGAAGAAGTTCCATTAACAGTATTTTGTCGTAAATGCGATGAGGTAAAGCGACCAATTGGTCCATACAACTTTCGTTGTTCCAGTTGTGGACAACCGACGCCGGAGGTGGTGACCGGTAGAGAAATGCAACTAGTTTCGATTGAACTTGACGAAACTATTTCAACAAAGACTTCAATTGAAGGGCAGGTCAGTTAAGCAATAAAGATAGAAATATGAATGCCAACTCAGATAATCCGTGGAGTTTTGTTCCTCATCAACACGCTGGTGTTCATGCGGAGATAGGGGATGATGCTCACATAAAGTCACCACAGAAACACAATGGTGCGTTCAAGTCGACCGGAGTGCTAACGTTCATGGGGGCGCCATATTGCCCACCAGATCGTGATGAAGTAAGGAAACGGAACTCAAAATTATGTTTCCTTGGTGCGCCTTGGGATATGGGGAATATTGTGCGTACAGCTTCATCCAGTGGCCCTAAAGGTGTTAGAGAAGCATCCGCACAGTATTTTCCATATATGTTCGAGTATGACGTCGATCTATTGTCTTATTTCCGTGTAGTAGATTGTGGCGATGTACCAGTGGTTCCTGGGAACAACGAACTTACTCAAAAGTACATTTGTGATTATGTAAGAGAGTGTTTAGAAGGCGGGGCCCAGGTGATACTGCTTGGTGGAGACCACTCGATTCCGATACCTGGCGCAAGGGCGTTATCAGAATATTTGAGTGCCAAAAATCCTGGTGCATCTATGAGTTATCTTCACATCGATTGCCATCTTGACGCCGCGGTTGACTGGGCAGGTAATGAACTCACCAATGCATCTGGTTCACCGATGGCTCTAAGTCTCGAGAACTGTCATGCAAAAAATATGGCTCACTTGGGATCTAGAAACGGACTAAATCCGAAAGATTGGTTCGATTTTTATGTCGACAACGACATCCCAGTGTTGTCAATGCGTGATGTGGTTGACAAAGGTGTCGAGCACTGTGCGCGTCTAATATTCGACCGGGGAGCAGATGGTACAGAGGCGACATACTGCACTTGGGATACGGACTCTATGGATTCAAGTTGCATGCCTGGCACCACTTATGCCGAGTGTTATGGATTCAAGACTAGGGAGGGTATCCAGCTTGCACGTGTAGCTGGAGAGTATGGCATAGACGTATTTGACTTTGCTGAACTTTCCCCAATGTTTGATCAAACAGGGATCAGTGCCAAGTTGATCTGTACCCTAATCTATCACTATCTCGGTAGCAGGGCAGCGACGTTACGGGCCCAGGGCCATGAATACGCACCTTAGTAAGCTACATATATGACAACCATGTTTGTTTGCAATGCACATGTTCAAGAATCTTGATGGAGAAATATCGTGAATCTAGCCAAAGAATATGCACATTTATTTTCGCCTTTAAAAGGTGATGATTCATTTACTGATAGAAGCCCAGGCCAGATTTCATTTATGAACTCTCCTGTGGTACCTCTCGATTTCAAAAAAATTAAGGAATCTGGCGCTAGATACGTCTTTTTGGGAGCGCCATTTGATGAAGGAAATGTAGGGAGACCTGGAAGTATAGAAGGACCTCTAGAGTTTCGAGTCTCTTCCCAGGAGTCTTTTCCATACTGGTTTGAATTCAATGTCGACCTAAGTGGTTCAGCAGTCGACTGTGGGGATATTCCGATGCCAAGGGTAAATCCTGCAGGTGCTCGAGAGAAGATTTATGAAGCGGTAACCACAGTGTTAGAAGCCGGTGCGATTCCTATCATTTGCGGTGGTGACCGTTCAGTATCAATTCCGGCAGCCCATGCCCTCTCAGATTTTCTCGGAAATGATAAGAAAATGGGTTACATGCATCTCGGGGCGCATCTTGACTTTGCAGAAAGTTGGGCAGGTGAAGCCCATGTGGGAGCTTGTGCAATGGCTCGTATAACGAAGCTTCCAAATCTCTCCTCGAAGAATGTTGCCCATATTGGTGCTCGCAATGCATTTAACCCGAAAGATCACGTAGACAATGCTCGAGATCGAAACATTAGATTTCATCCGATGCACGAAGTGCTGGAGCGTGGTTTGTCTCAAGTTTTGGATGAAACGATTACGTCTGTATGGGAAGGGACGGACGGTCAATACCTCAGCTTAAACCTTAATGTAGCGGATACTTCTTGTGCACCGGGGGTAACAACTAGTGAGCCTGGAGGCTTTGAAGGAAGGGAACTTGTGCAAGTGGCAGAAAGAATTGGAGCGGTTGGCGGTCCAACGATAATCGACATCACAGAACTTTGTCCTGTCTTTGACGTCAGTGCTATTACATCCCGCTTAGCAGCATGTATTGTTTTAAGAATCATGGCAGGTGTGGCCGTAAGCAAGGGCGAAACACTGGATGACTCTGTTCGACGAGCTGGTTGGAAATTGGGTGAATCACGCTTATAACCCATTAATGACGCTCTAAATCAGGGGTAACTCTAATGGTAACCATGTGGCAGTAGGTTGTAATGTGCTTCTGGATACTGTGATTGATGTTTTGAGCGACGAAGGGGAAGGATATCTTCAATGATTCCTCCAACATTTATTGCAAAGCGGGAAGAACAGTCGGATGACTCTGCTGAAAAAGAACGAAATAGTGAGTACCCGGAAACGTACTATGCAGCTTCTGCAGATACAACCGAAAGTTACCCAGTATTACAGGAAGAAATAGAAACCGAAATCTGCATTGTTGGAGCAGGATATGCGGGATTGTCAACAGCTCTTGGTCTGGTTGAGCGAGGCAAAAAGGATGTCGTAGTTCTGGATAGCTCACGTGTTGGATATGGATGTTCAGGAAGAAACGGAGGATTTGTATTCGGTGGTTACTCACTTGATGAAGCAGGACTGCTGAAGAAGATGGGTAAAGAAAGAGCAAAGTCTCTATATCGCTATACTACTGATGGAATTGAACTTATTCGAAACAGAATTAAGTCCTATGGTATCGACTGCGACGTGTATTGGGATGGGGTACTACTATGCAATTGGTTTCGTAATCCGAAGATTCTGCAAAACCGAAGAGATTTCATGCGGAAGTACTTCGATGTAGACCTGGAACCTGTAGAACCAGACGCTCTTCGAGAAATTGTAATAAGCCCAAAGTATCAGGGTGGACTCATTGAGAAGAACGCATTTCATTTTCACCCATTGAAGTATGCAATTGGGCTGGCAAAGAAGGCGGCGGAGTGGGGTGTAAAGTTATATGAAAATTCCCGTGTGATACGAATAGATCCAGACTCTAACGAAAAACTAGTTTACACAGAGTTTGGGAAGGTTAAGGCCAACCAAATAGTTATTTGTTGCGGGGGCTATATGGAAGGCATGTACAAGCCGTTGTCCAGAACCATGATGCCCATCGCGACCTATGTGATGGCGACGGAACCTTTGGGAGATCGTCGTGACGAGGCATTTACTTGTAACTATGCAATATACGATACAAGATTTGCCTTCGACTATTACCGACCTTTGCATGACGGCAGGATATTGTGGGGTGGTCGCGTTTCGATGAGTACTGAACAACCAAAAAATCTTAAAGACATGCTTTATCGTGATTTACTGAAAGTTTACCCTCAACTCGACGGAGTAAAGATCGACTATGCATGGCATGGTCTTATGAGTTGGGCTGCACATAAGATGCCGCAAATTGGACAAGAAAAACCAGGTGTATGGTACGGCCAGTCGTATGGTGGCCACGGCGTAGCCGCAACAAATATAACCGGGGACATGATAGCGGCCGCAATTGCTGAAGGAGATACCCGCTATCGAGACTTGGCTGACAACTTTGGAAGACCGCCGATGTTTGGTGTTCTTGGTAAAGCCTGTGCAGAAGCAGTATCCCGTTATTACATGCTCAGAGATACCCTGACAACTTGAAAAATCATGAAACCAACCAGCGATTAGAAATTGTGGACAACAAAAAATGCTAAGTATTCTTTTTTTGGGATTTATGATTGGAATGCGTCATGCATTGGAAGCAGATCATGTGGCCGCTGTTGTCAGTCTAGGTAGCAATGATCTAACGACGAGAAACTTTGTCCGACATGGTGTTGTATGGGGTGCAGGGCACTCAACAACACTTTTAATTATCGGCTCTATAATATTGTCATTTGATCAATTGGTATCATCACAAGTCTCGAACCGACTCGAGTTTGTAGTAGGCATATTGCTAGTAGTGTTGGGACTCAATGTAATCTATCGATCTATCAACGGTGGAAATGAAGGTCATGGAAGCAATACAAGAACATCATCAGAAAGCATGCCAGATTATCAACTGGATGCTCACTCACATACCGATTTTAAAATATTTCCAAGTCGGTCATTTTTTGTGGGACTAGTCCATGGGGTGTCGGGTTCGGCTGCTCTTACACTCTTTGTGCTGAGCACCATGGAGTCCACATCGATTGGTGTTCTCTATCTTTTATTGTTTGGAGTCGGTTCTATTGTAGGTATGAGCCTATTGGTTGTAGCTATCTCCTTTCCGCTCAAATTATGCGTACAGAAGTCTGCATGCTCAGTGAATTTCCTGCAGGTAATAATTGGCACAGTAACAAGCATTATAGGCGGAAAAATCGCCATTACTACTTTTGCTGGTATTTAGAACGAAGTAATCAGTTACTAGAAAATATTTAGGCGATATCTGCAATTTTGAATACCGATGTGGGGACTTTTTCATAAGCGGTGGCGAGAGTGGCAAGTAGTCGAAGATTGACAGACGCTATCCGAGGAAGAAAACACCGACTGAAAAAACGGAGGATCCACAATCACAGGCACAAAGTCTCTAGAACTCCTCATCTTAAGCGAGCCAAACCCCAAGAGCTATCGTGACGGCATCCGGCTAGGAACCACGACCGATACCGGGGATTGCACCGGGGAGGTGGTGGCCGAGGCGCCGGTGCAGGTAAGCAATTCCCGTCTGGCGGAAGTTCTGGATTCCTATCGCGGTCAGTCTCTCCAGGTCCCGCCCAT
>JAJDXD010000054.1 GCA_022823405.1 Gammaproteobacteria bacterium | reverse complement strand
ATTCAATATTCTGTCCTTAATTGAAACTCTTGATCGGCTTGCTGCAGTTGCCAACTCCTTCGATCAAGCCTGTACTGCGAGAGTAAATAGTTCAAAGGTAATTGCTTTGCTTTTACCGCTTGCACTATCCAGGTCTAAATTGAATCTCTGTTTCCGGTTGCAACTGCCCAAGTCTCGAATCATCATCGAAAATGGTGAAATCTGGACGGCTGAAGAAACGCTCTGGAGTCGCGATTGGCAGGGCTCTAAAGAGGTTTTGGTCGTGTGTGTATCCAACCAATTGTCAATTGATTTATCTTTGTTCGATAAGTCAGGACTCAATTGGCACTTCAGTCAGTCAAAACTTCAGAGCTTAAGCTCTCGACGGGTCCATATCGACCTCGGGAGCTTACAGAAATTGAAGAGAAAGGCCGCGGAGTCGTTTGTAACAAACAGTGACCTGTCAAGACGTAGCGGTGCTGGGGCAGAAGTAGACGACAACGATTGACTGATAAGCATAAAACCGCTGACCTTTTTCAAGGGGTGCTCACATGCTACACTTTCCTTAATCTCTGATTAAACTTAAAGCCGACACAGGTATTTTTCCGATAATCGCTGGTTCTCGCTTGAAGAGCAGTGTTGTGGAGTATTGCACAGAGTTTCAGCATTTGATCAATGCGTGTGTAAACGGTTCTTTTATCATAGGCTCTGTATTGTGGAATGAAGTATTTCAAATTATTTCGCATTATTTTGGACAGATTGCTTCATATGTTCCTTAAACTTCTCCAATAACCTGAGCAACTTGCAACTCAGGTGTAACCGCAGACAAGCAGTATACAAATCAGCTTGCATTTCAAGTTAGCGTAAAATTAGCCTTATGAATGAAGCGATTGCCTTTGACACACACCGTTACGTTAAACGTTTGACCGCGAGTGGTTTCAGCGAACAGCAGGCTGAAACTCTGGCTGAAGAGCAGATTGCTTTTCTTAACGCCAACCTTGCGACCAAAGCGGATATTGCGCAGATTCACGCGGATATTGCGCAGATTCACGCGGATATTGACGCGTTGCGCCAGGAGACCAAGGCTAATATTGACGCGTTGCGCCAGGAGACCAAAGCGAATATTGAGAGGGTTAAGTCCGATCTAATTAAATGGGCTTTCGCGGCACTAATCGCTCAGAGCGGTTTAATTATCACCTTGGTCAAACTTTTGTAGTTGCGTTGCATTCGAACTGAACAGGCGAACAGCTAAACTGCATGTTCCATCTCCATGTGCATGCTCTGATGCGTGTCTGTGGCTTAGATGTCAACACGCACTTTCATTAATACCCTCTCCCAAGAATCATGTCAGCCGCTTTCTCAGCGATTGCAAACGTTGGTGCATTGGTATTTCCCGAGGTGATCACGGGCATAATCGACGCATCCACGACTCGCAAGCCGTTTATACCGTGAACCTTGAGCGTTGAATCGACAACTGCCATTGGGTCTGAAACCGGTCCCAATTTGCATGTTCCTACTGGGTGATATATAGTTTCGCCAATACTTCTAGCACAATCGAGCAGTTCTTCGTCGGTTTGCACCTGATTCCCAGGTAACACCTCTTCCTCAACAAATTGCGACATTGCCTTGCTGTTTGCAATGGCTCTGGACACCTTCATCGCATTGACCGTGGTCACCTGGTCTTCCTCAGTGGCTAGGTAGTTTGGATGAATGGCGATGTAGTCCTGGGGATTGGCTGATCTTAGTTGAAGGTTCCCGCGGCTGGTCGGCCGAAGCTGTGTAACAGAAGACGTAATGCCTGAGTAGTCATGAACGCCTTGACCAGGACTGTCGGAACTTAGAGGCTGAAAATGGAATTGGATGTCTGGGCGTTTGATATGTGGTAAGGATCCTGTAAATATGCCAATTTGACTTGCCGCCATGCTCATTGGTCCGGTACGAAACGCAAAATATTGCATACCAATCAGCATTTTGTAAATTGGATTTCGAATTTCATCATTCAGTGTCTTGACTGAACAGCGATATACCGATCGAATTTGAAGGTGATCGTGCAGGTTCTCGCCAACACCGGGCAAGTTGTGTTTGACAGGGATTTGGAATTCTCGCAGATGATCGGGATTTCCGACACCCGACAGCATCAGCAGCTGTGGAGAATTGATCGCACCGGCACTAAGAATGACTTCACGATTTGCACGGACAGTGAAATTTCTACCATCTTGCTGATATTCCACAGCCGATGCACGGTTTTCATCGATAACAATTCGACCTGTCAGCGCTTTGGTGACGACTTTCAGATTAGAGCGGTTTGAAACGGGTTTCAGGTAGCCAACAGCTGAGCTGCATCGCCTGCCTTTCCATGCAGTCAACTGATAATATCCAACGCCTTCCTGTGTTGCGCCATTGAAGTCTTCGTTGTGAGGAATACCGATTTCCTCGGCGCCCTTGATAAATGCATCACCGACTGCTCGACGAATTCGCATATCAGACACTTTCAACATTCCATTCTGACCGTGATACTCGTCAGCGCCGCGCTCTTGGTGCTCACACTTGATGAAGTAGGGCAGCATGTTCTCATACGACCAACCGGGGTTGCCGGAATTCTCCCAGTCATCGTAATCTTCTTTTTGGCCGCGGACATATAATAGACCGTTAATCGAACTTGAGCCGCCGAGTACTTTTCCTCGCGGCCATTTAACCGACCGATTGTTCAATCCTGGATCAGGTTCGGTGTTGTAGCACCAGTCTGTTGCCGGATTGTGCATCGTCTTGAAGTAACCCACGGGAATATGAATCCATTGATTCGTATCCCGCTTTCCGGCCTCAAGCACTAGTACAGAGTGTTTTGAGTTTTCCGATAGACGATTTGCCAGTACACATCCGGCTGTTCCGCCACCCACGATGATGTAATCAAATGTGTTGGCGTGCATTAGAGAGCACACCTGCGGGAAAGATGTTGATTCAAAAGTATGACGTTATTAGACATAATCGATTTGGTTCTTATTCTTTGGTTTGGCTGTTTTCTGATATTTGCCAGTGGATTGAATTGGCCTCGCTGTATTTTATTTTCAATGGTTGGCAATCCACACAAAATTCTAAGGGATTGGAAAACGAATCCGCATCTTTCAGCCTATACTCATCGCGAAACTATAATCACTGAGTAGTTACTCATAGTAGAAGATGTGAATGTTTAATCTGAACTTCATTCAGTATATTTCGCCCAAATCCTTTCCAGCCTTTTGTTTCTGTTCAG
>JAJDXD010000017.1 GCA_022823405.1 Gammaproteobacteria bacterium | reverse complement strand
ACTTGACGTTCCAAAGTTTCATGACTAATTTTATAGTTGGTAATTTCCTCTAGAGTAAGCCCCTTGCGAAATGAAATAACACCAGTTAAATCTCGATACCAAGGTATTCCAAACACTAAGACATTCTTACCTTTACAAATGGCCTCCCAGCCAACTGTGCCAGTAATAGTAGCGACAAATTGACATTTGTCGATCAGTTCATAGGTGTTGACGTATGACGGTAATAAGCGAATTTTGCCAATACGATTTAACCTCTGGAAGAACTGCGAACCGCGCATTTGGCCACCTTGTTTTGGGTTCTCCTTGACAAATATTGAGTAGTCTTCAGTTAGTAGTCTGCTAAGCCTCTCAATTGCGAGCAATTGATCGGAATTTTCTTTCCCTATTGCCGACGTCGTTAATTCCGGCTGTAAATGTAATGGGAAATAAACAAATTTACTATTCAGGTCAATGTCCGCATTTTCAAAATTAAGCAGATATTCAAAGTAATCAAGATGTCGAACGGTAAAGTACTCTTTAAATGGATATCGCCATTTGGGAAATGCAGATGAAATTTTACGCATACGACTGACGGTTTTAAACAGGAGGTCAATTTGGAACAGTTTAAAAGGGTCAACTGCCAGTAGATGTGCAATCAACATCAGAATTCCATGCCAATTCAATCTTCCAAGTTCTCTTCGATATTGCTTAACACCCATCATATAAATCCATTCTGGTACTATGTCAGGGTCAATTTCATAAGGGGTAATCGCATGACTATCGATGCCTTTACCGATTATTCCGAAATCTTCAATCGTGCGCAAAGAAAAAAAGCGATCTGGAAAATTTGAGGGACTAACGATTAACGTCTCAATGCCTTTGGACTTTGCAATCTGATAGCAGAGTGTATCGGAGAATAAATGTGGGATTTCAAAAAACAACAATAGGTTTATTTGCTGTTCAACAAGGTAGTTAGCTAGCAAGTCGACGACAATATGGTAGTAATGTTTGCTGTCGGAAATGCTATCAATCTTGTGGTGTCTCCAAACAAAATTCTTGGACTTGCGTTCAAGATGGTCTAGTCCTGTCATAATTGAATTTTTATGTTTACGACTGGACGTAAGTTCAATAGCGCTACCCGAATATTTGTCTGCTTTCAAGATGTTTTCTATATTGCCGATTCTTCGCTCCATCCGTACCAGATTTGTAAGTCCAATGTCATGTTTGTTACCGACCACCAATAGCTTCGATGATTCGGGCAACTGGTTTTCGACCTGTTTTAGAATGGGGCGCATCAAGATATCTGCTGCACCAAAAACCAAGATATTTAATGGTTCACTACGAGCAGGTGTCGAATCGGTCATTCTCGGTTATCAGTTATGTGCGGAGTTGAAGAGTCAATCTTTTGGGAATTAAGAAACTTCCAGATAAAGTTCCAATTTTGTGCGTAGATTGTCTGTATAGGGAATCAAGTCGAGGGTGATTGAAATGTGACCTTGGTTCGGTTGAATACGAGGTCCAAGATCTTATTCGCGATACTTGATGCGTCCTCATTTGTTGTAGTTAGTTGACCGGTGTGAGATTGGTCAATTAAGCAATTCACTTGATGCTGAAACTCAGAATTATTGAACTTTGGCTCAGTAATCTCAGAGTAAACGAAACTGTCATGATATTGGTGCACACCAGGTAGATTCCGATACCACGGATGACCAAACACAAGCACTTTCTTTTCTCTGGTAAGCGCTTTCCAGCCATCATTACTGTTCACAGTGGCAACAAACTCGGAATGATCAATTAACTGTTCAACTTCGAAGCAACTTGGCAATCGAACAACATTCTGAATGCGCTTGATTCGATGAAAAAACATTGCGGTAAGGTAATCCGAGTTGCGATATTGGTCGCTTTTTACAACAATTTTGTAATCTTTAGGAAGCATGCTTGCAAGCCACTCAAGAGCTAGCAATTGATCTCCAAACCGATTAATTGCAATTTCAGAGTGCAGTTCTTTAGACGACTGTAGTGGGAAATACACAAACTTTTGATTAAGGTCAAATTGACTTGAGTGATCACTCGTAAGAAATTCAAAATATGCTACAGAACTACAGTAGAAAAACTTTGCAAATTGATCTTTCCAAAGATCAATTTCAGCTGGTGCGTCGTGAAGATTCTTTGCACGTCTGAGGATATAGGCGGGATTGAGTAACTTCAGAGATCGAACCTTTAACAAAAACCGGTAAATTTTGAGAATATCTCTGTAATTGTAGCCTTGACTATTTACTCGATAATGTTGGTAGGATGGTATTGAAGAAATTTCTTTATCCGAGTACCAGACATCCGTTTTCGTTTCAGCCATTTTGTCATAATTTCCACAGTCTTGTATAGATCTAAACGAAAAAAACTGATCTGAAACAGGCGATTGACAGAGAATCAATACATCGACATTTTGTGCTTTTGCTGCCTGGTACAAGATCAATTCATTCAATCCCTGTGGCATTGTCAAAAAAACGACTGAATTTATTTCGTTTTGAAATAAAAATTCCTGGAAAGAATACCAGAGTATTTGATTGCGGTTTATGCTTTCGTGAAACTGTAAAATCTCTTTTAAATGATTATCAGAATCAGTGTCTTGAATAAGAATTGTTGCAAATAGCCTGTCACGATCAAAGCTATGCAACTTACTGTGGTTCCTTTCAACGCTGTGTGTTGTTTCTGATCTAGTCGAGGCGGTCTGATTTTCAGTGTTGAGAAATTGTTCGACGTTACTTTTAGAACTATCGTAAAGTTCGATACGCGCAGAATACTGTGGAGCTAATTTTTCCAAATTTCGCATAAGCGATTCGTTGGAATGTGATGATCCGATCATCAAGATTCGCTTTAGATTGCTTTCCATTTAATTTCGAATATGTGATTTTGAACCAGATTTTTCTCTGCACAGAAGTCTGAGCGATTTATAGATTATCTAATGAAGGGATTTCGGAATTTACTTGGCGTAATTTTGTACCACAAGAATTTTCAGCGCATCAACATATATTCATCTACATTCGAACAATCGAATTTGAAATGTAAATTACTGGACTTACTTTTTAAATCATAAATCCTATAGAATGGAAGACCAATTTTTCTTGAGATGGTGGATTTTGTAATAAAACCACTATGTTGCTTCAAAGTGCTCGAATCGCATTTTGGAGAAGAATTTTCGAGAGCTTAGTAGGTGCGCCACCTAGTAGCATTCTGGAAGTGGGTGCGAATTTGAGCATTAATATGCAGGCACTTGGAAATTCGACCTCGACTGAATTGTTCGCAGTTGAACCAAATGCACTAGCACGAGCAAAACTAGTCGAAAGCCAAGTCCTGCCTACCAACAACATAAGTGACTGCCTTGCCTATGACTTGAGCTTTGTGGATGAATCTTTTGGCCTAGTTTTCACGAGTGGAGTGTTAATTCATATTCATCCGGACAACTTGCTGTCATCCTGTTCAGAAGTTCACAGGGTTACACGCCGCTACATTGTTTGCTTTGAGTACTTCTCTGACAAGCCTGAAGAAATTACTTATAGAGGCTATGACGAGTTACTTTTCAAACTAGATTTGGGAGTTTTTGGTTAGACAAATTTCCTGATCTAGAAGTCAAGGATTACGGATTCGCCTGGAAGCGGGTCACTGGAATGGACAACCCAACATGGTGGATATTCGAAAAACTCACCTGAGTACTGACATAATACTAAAGTGATATCGCTTGTAAGTACCTGACAAGTAGTCAAGGATTTTTGCCGTTCTATGTATGAATTCCTACACCGTTTGTAGATATCAGATTAGATTCAAAGCAAAGGTCGGGATTACTCGTCAAAGACTCATCAGCAAGTGTACGGTGTCGTACAAACTTTCGCAAGTTGTATCGTTTGCTAGTCAATCAAGTCCAATCGATTGCGTTCCTACTTGCAACTGAAGAATCTACTATGCCACCAACCCTGTACCGCAATGTCTTATCGACAGCGCAACACAAAATGTCCGCCACTATCGATCAAATTCGGCAATCTGTCCCGCATGCTGGAGAAATCGGCGACCTAGTTGAACGCTATTTTAGAAATCAACTACTTGAGGTACTGCCCGAGAAAGTCGGCGTCTCCAACGGATTCGTAGTGGACTCGCAAGGAAGTGTGTCTAGGCAAATGGACATTATTCTCTATGACCGCCTAAGCACACCTCGAATTTTTGCAAGCAATGGTTCACAATTGTTTCCTGTCGAATCGACATACGCTTGTGGCGAAATTAAGACTGATATGGATTCAACGAAACTCGTCGATTGTTTTGAAAAGTGCCTGAGTTACAAAAGACTAGTTCGCGCAGCATACTATCCTCAACCTAGAAAATTTATCCAAAAAAGCTACAACTTATTCGGGCGAGAATTTGACCATTGGCAATCAATATTCTTTTGTATCGCTGCGAATAGTGTCAGTTCAAATTCTCTGATGGCTACTTCCATAGAAATTGTACGGGAACGTTCACTTCAAGTTCACGAACGCATCGACACCCTTGTAGCGTTAGACGCAACTGACAACCGGAACATGCTACTCAACGGAATGTTGGAATCCGATGGAGGTGAACCTTTGGACGAGTCGGTCAATTTCTTGCCTTATCCTGGTAGCAGTATTTGCACTTACCGTGCGAATGAGCCTTGGTCCCTCTTCGTACTGCTGTTGCTTAACTACATGGTCCAGGTACCAACTGAACCGATCAACATGACTCTCTATAGCGGAAATGACCCATTTTAGAGTGCATTATTAACATCACAGATCTTTGCCCAGTGGTTCTCAATTCACCTCAATTTTGCAATTTATGTGGAATCCTCTCCGGCTGTAAGTTTGAAATCATGAAATAATGATTAAAACAGATTGCGATCTGATGTTAGGCATCGCTCTAGAAGATGTAGGTTACTGTTTAACCGAAACTGGCGAGGAGTCGCAATTTCATCAGCGGTCGATGTAGACAACGATAGATTATGTTCCAATCCCATCTAACTCGCCTCATCTATGTCTATTAACCTGTAAATCAATGGAATGTATTGGGACAATGTTGACGTAAATTTAATTGCGGGTTCACAAAAATTTTTTGAGATGGCAATTGTCATTTGTTTGATCTGTAGAGGGTAGATCTGCAATGGTACTTGCAAAAAACAGCCCCTGTTTTACAAATTACTTTACTGAACATTAGTTTAGGCAACTAGTCACACAAAATCTCTTAGTCTATTGATCTTACAATCGACTTTGTCAGAGATCGCATCGAATAGTCTTGAATATTTTTACTCGGAACATTGCACTGATACAAAATTCGCTTTTTGAATAGTTGTCCAAACAGACATGATTTAATCCTGATCTGATAAAAAACAACTCGTAATTTCCAACATCGAATAGTTATAGTTTTGAGTAAGTTTGTAACACGAGTTGAATAAAATAAACCGAAAATTTAGAGGTCCAATGTTCATGATAACTTTTATCGCAATTGATGTCGAAACAGCCAATTCTAATTGGGGTAGCATTTGTCAGATTGGAATATGCTTCGTAAAAAATGGTGTAATTTATGATGAATGGGAGACACTGTTGAATCCAGAAGAGTCGTTTTCTGCGTTCAATGTAGATATCCACGGCATTGAAGAACATCACGTAAAAGATGCACCAAAGCTGCCGGATATTTATGATGAACTGCGTCGAAGATTAGACAATTCTGTACTAGTTTCCCATTTCCATTTCGACCGAGTAGCAACAAAACAAGCATGCGAGAAGTATTCCTTGGCTGCATTCCCGGTTACTTGGTTGGATAGTGGAAAAATTGCTAAAATCGCATGGCCAGATTTGGGAAAATGGAATTTGGCGTCCGTTGCATCGCATTTAGGAATGCAATTTCAACATCATGATGCTCTGGAAGATGCAAGAATCGCAGCGAAAATTACCTTGCAAGCCAGCAAGCAAACTCAACGAAATGTTGATGACTGGTTAGCACTGACTTGAAAAACTTCTTGGAAACATAAGAAGGCACAACTATCGCCTTGTTGGTTGGTTTGATAAATCAATAAGTTCTATCTCGACTCAAGTTTTGAAATTAGTCTTAGACAATATTCGTTAGTTGATTCACGTTCTAGTCCACGCTTGACAATATCAAGTGCACGCTCTGAATTCCCAATGTTCAGGTAGAGCCAAGCGAGGCGGGAGCAGTCTGTAGCAGAATGTTTGTTCAATTCATTTTCCATTTTGCGTATCACTTGACCGAGGATATCTAACACTATTGGCAACTGAATTATTTCGTGCTTAGACTTTTTAATTTCTCGTATACGAAGATTTAGATAGTTCACAGATTGACCAATATCTTCATGATTTGATGTGGGGAGTAAAGCAGCTGGTCCTCCCCCGATAATGTAGAGACGACAATTTCAATGTAAGATAGATTGTCGGAGGTTTACAACGATGAGTAACGAAAGATATTCGGAAGAATTGAAGGCACACATACTGGCGGAGCTGGAGGCTGGCGCCAGCGTTCGAAGTCTGGCCAGAAAATATGAGCCCTGCAGTGCGACGATTCACCATTGGAAGCGCCAGGCGGCTGCAGCGAAGCACAGGGAGTCCGGGTCGACGGAGGATGATGAGTCGAAGATTCGACGTCTGGAGCGTCGTAATGCGCAGCTGGAGCAGGAGAATGCGTTCTTAAAAAAAGCGGCGGCCTGGTTCGCGAGCGACGGCGCGACCAACACTGGTGGGACCAGGCGTACACATTGATTGAAGCTGAGTGTCAGAACTTCACGATCCGACTGATGTGTCGGGTGCTGGAGATTTCAGAATCGGGCTGGTACGCCTGGCGCCGGATTGAGGGCGGTGCATGCGAAACCATCGGTCAGAACAAGACTCAGGGTGGCAGAGCCCATGGCATCGAGGATCTGGTGCAGCGCGAGTTCAGCGTCAGCGGGCTGGACCGGTTGTGGCTGTCGGACATGACGTATCTGCCGATTGTGGACGGTTTTCTGTACCTGGCAGTGATTCAGGATGTCTGCAGTCGACGCACGTGGGCTGGGCCATGCAGAACAGCCAGCAGGCGAGTCTGATGGTCAGGGCCCTGCAGATGACACTGTTGAATCGCAGTCCTGCTGGCGTGATCCATCATTCGGATCAGGGCTCGCAGTACTGTTCTGATGATTTCCGCAAAGTGTGTGAATCGCACGGGATCGAGCAGTCGATGGGAAGCATTGGTGACTGTTATGACAATGCGCAGGCGGAATCGTGGTTTGCGACACTGAAACGCGAGTGCGTGCTGAAGACCGACCCACTGGTGTCATCGGCAGTGCTCAGGCACAGGGTGATTGAGTACATTGAATCCTGGTACAACACCCGCCGGATCCATACCAGTCTGGGGTTTCAGAGTCCGGTGGAGTTTGAAGCACAGCTGACTCAGCC
>JAJDXD010000009.1 GCA_022823405.1 Gammaproteobacteria bacterium | reverse complement strand
CAATCTGTGTCGTATGATTGTACTGGGAGATATGTAGATGCAGATTCAGGTTTCTCCGGAGCTTGTCAAGATACTGATGTCAAAGCCAAGGAAAAAACCTCTTTCTTCGGAGTCCGTGGCGGCTTGGGTGATACCGGCGTCAGCTATGTATTTCAGTGGAGAGATGTGAAGTCTAGCAACCAGAAACCCTGGCTGCTTTCTTTGACCAAGGGACTCGGTGACAGCGCATCGTTGATCATTGAACATGCGGACAATGACGATTCAGCCAACAAATCTGGAGTGGCTCTGGCAGTTCACTTCTAACAGATTCATTCAGTTTGAATCGAATGAAACGGGGTGCGAAAGCACCCCGTTTTTTTGTATCCATAAAATAGCACTCGCGACAAATCAATGAATTTGGTGTTAAAGACACCCTATTCATTTGTGGTGAATATTGAATCGACGTCTAGATAATTTACACAACCGATCTCATGGGAGTTGAATCGTCGGTGTCGTAGTTCACGCCATGCGTTGCAGGAACAGCATCCGCCGCCTCGCGTGTAACAACTGACATTGACATTCAACCTGTCTTCCATCTTTAGCTGAGCGAAGACTACCTTTCCAACGACTCCTAGGTCAGCCGTCAGGCCGAACTCCAGCTGGTCCACTGCTTTGTCGGTGTTCAAGCCTCTGTGTGCATGAAAGCATCAATTTACATACTGAGACTGTCGACAGTGACAGCATAGTCCAGCCGGCCACCGGGCTGACTGGCGTTTCTGGTGTCGAGCTTATGCTCGAATCGGTAGACCACCAAAAAAACGGGGTGCTTTCGCACCCCGTTCTACTCTTATGGAACTTGCTTTATACAAACTAGAAGTTGACTTGCAAATTCACTCTGGTTGCGTTGTCGCCACCGTCAACGTTCGAATGTTCAATTTGCATGCTTGCACTATCGCCAAGGCCCTTGGCCAAAGCCAATATCCAAGGCTTTCTGTTAGTATCCTTCTTGTCTCTCCACTGAAAGACGTAGCTGACACCGGTATCACCCAAGCCACCTCGGATTCCAAAGAACGTGGTCTTTGCCGTAGAGTTGACTTGTCCATCTGTAGTTCCGTCACAAGCATTTGCACTTGTACCTGAGACTACTCCAGTACAGATTGACTTTTTATTTTGGGAACCAACGTAAGCCGTCAAATCACCCACGGAAACTTGTCCCGCAACTGACGTCGTTTTGGTGCGCCAGGTGGTGTCATTATCACTTCTAGCATCATTGGAATCTACGTCCGTCAAGGTGTACTTATCGTCCTGGAACGCCACCGCGACTTTCCCCATGTCGCCGATATTGACACTCAGACCGAATTCAGTTCTTTCCAGGTCATCGTTCGGGTTATCCTTTTTGAAATCACCATCGGCGTAAACTGCGTCAAACTGCAGAGCCATCAGATCGTTCGAAAACGCATACGAAGCCGCACTTCCATGGCGATAGGTGGTTTGCGAATCACCATTGAAATACGAGTTGTCCGTAATAGCGCCGGCCGAGTTGTAGGACGCACTCCAAATCTGACCTGCGGTCACCGTTCCAAATCCGCCGGAAAGTCCAACATAGGAAAGACGTCCACCATCACTTAGGCTAGCTGTCGCCGTGTTGATTTTGTGCTCGAACCGGTAAACAGCGGTGAGTCCTTCACCGGCTTCGGCCGAACCCTTGATGCCCCAGCGGGACCCGCCGTCCTTGACAGCAATTTGGCCGCCTGAAAAATCAAGACCGGCGCGCAGCGAGCCGTACCAGTTGGCTTCCGCAAACACGGCTGAGGGAACGCTCAGCACACCCGCGAAAACCAGAATGGCCATCAAAACTGGGAATTTACCAAGAATCTAATCTGCATATTCACCGCAGTTTGGCGAATAGAAAGTTATTTTCAACCTGATGTTTGGTACTGCTTTCAGATAATGTCTTGACCTAAATTTCAGTAATTTTCAACTGTAAATGCCATTCAATTTCAGCCAGACAGGTACTCATATTTTGTTTCATAACATCACTTTAATTCACTTAACATATTGTTATAATTAAGATTATTTGAATATGGCTAACCTTAGTTTGAAACTTCTTCATCTTCTTGACCTGAGCCAGTCCAATTGAATCATCCTTGGTTTTCATCTTCACCTGAAATGCTTGGACGTGCTGTCCAAATACTCCAGCACGTTCGCTCAATTTCAATTCCAATCCTCACTGATGATTTTCGAAACATTTTGCTGGAAGAAGCGAAAAGGTATCCGCTTCGACCAGCCAAAAATACGGTTGGAACTGCGAACAACCTCGTACATCAGGATATGTTGCTCCAGGATCAATTAAAGGGAGATGGCGCCTTCGCTGAACTGGTAGTTGCATTTCAGCAACATTTTGATGAAGCCATCTCTGAGCAAAATTACTTTTCGGCACCAGTCGTATTCAATGATGTCATGCTTCAAAAATATGAACCAAAGAGTGGCGGAATCACACCTCACAGAGACCGAACCGACTATCGGCACATTATTTGTCTGTTTGTTTTGGAGGGATTCGGTCGTTTCTATATAGCTGACGACCGCATAAAAACAAACGCAGTGGAAATTGCGAACCTGCCAGGTGATGTTGTACTAATGCCCGGGCCTGGATTTGTTGGGCTCAATGACCGTCCATTTCACTATCTGGAAAACATAACTCAGGAACGCTGGGTCTTTGGCTTACGCCACGATCAGAGCAAACTCGACTGACCTGTCTCCCAATCATTTCAAATTTCCAGTAGTATCAGCAGAAATTCAAAACAGAATAGTTTTCCACAAATGACAACAGTGCAAGGTTATCCCATCGCGCATTTGAAGAAAATACACTATGCCTACAATAGTCCCTCTTCTTCAAGTACTTTCCGGGCTACACGAAAACACTCAAGACTCTGCGGTACACCACAATAGATTCCAACTACGTGAATAATGGCACGAATTTCTTCCCTGCTCACACCATTTCTAAGCGCACCGCGACAGTGAATTTCCCACTCGTGCATTTTGCCAAGTGCCCCGATCATTGCCAGATTCATCATTGAACGAATCTTTGGATCAATTGTTGAATCCGTCCAACCGAATCCCCAGCACCATTCAGTCATCGCTTCTTGGAAAGGACGATTAAATTCATCGGCTGCATCCAGATTCTTCTGTACATATTCCTCGCCAAGTGTGGCCTTGCGTGCCTCAAGACCTTTCTCAAATAGTTCTTTGTCCATCAATTCCTCCTGATGACTGAGCAAAATGTCTAATCTGTTCCAGAATCATGTCAGATTTAGTGAAACAGTATGGCTGGTGAAAATTCAGCCAAAAAGCGATAAAAAGTATTTACTGGGTTTGAATGCCAGCTCGCATCCACTCCTGTAGCACCTCAATTGAGTGTTCAGAATGAACACCTCCTTTGGGATCAACTACCAAAGGTCCTGGCCGATAGCCTCGATTTCGCATACCCCGCTGTACAGATTCAACCAACCGAATGTCTTC
>JAJDXD010000032.1 GCA_022823405.1 Gammaproteobacteria bacterium | reverse complement strand
GCGACATGATTCAGTTTGCCAATCATTCAGCCTCCGTTCCAAATTCCAGTATGGGCTGGTCGGCAGCCAGGCTGTCGCCAACGTTCGCCAGAATCTTGGCAATTGTTCCATCCTGTTCCGAATGCAAGGCATTTTCCATTTTCATCGCTTCAACGATTGCGATGGTTTCACCGATCTTGACAGTCTGGCCTTCGGCGACCCGAAGCTCCTGCAGTCGTCCCGGCATGGGTGACTTAAGAAAACGCGAAACACCCGAAGTTTTCTTCTCTAGCATAAACTGGTTGAATTTTGCTCCCAATGGGCTAAGTACTTTAAACAAGCGCCGCAGGCCAAAAAAGTCTAGCTGATAGCTTATCCCGACGCGCAGAATTTTGACGCATCTGGTATCGCAATCTGTACTTGTGTAGTAGAACAAACTTTGACCCGGTGTCCATTTGTGAATTACATCAGTACCACCCCCATTGGATGTGGTCAATCGGTGGCCGTACTCAATCTCTTCTACTGTAAACTCATACTGCTCTTGACCGCTGATTGCAACCCAGGTGTTACACACAGTCCTCTGGCTGTTCGACTGATCAGCATCTGTTTTAGCGGATCGTTTTTCATTGACATAGTGGGCTATCGTTGCAATCATGGCTGCGGTGATTACTTCACTGCCGGTCTCTCTTTTGCAGTCATAACCATCTGGAAAACGCTCTTCAATGTAGCGGGTGTGCATGTCACCAGCACAGACCAAAGGATCTCGAACCAAGGCCTGCAAAAATGGAATGTTGGTCGTAACCCCTGAAATCTGATATTCGTCAAGGGATTTTGCCAACAAATGAAGTGCCTTCTCTCTAGTGTCGTGGTGCACAATCAGTTTGGCGATCATGGGATCATAATGCATTGAAATTTCACCACCTTCATAGACACCGGAGTCGACACGCACTTGTTCTGAGTGCGTTGGTTGGCGGTATCTAATCAGCCGACCGATTGATGGCAGAAAGTTTCGTGCTGAATCTTCAGCGTAAATTCTTGCTTCAACTGCCCATCCTGAGGCAACGATGTCTGACTGATTGAGGTCAAGCGGTTCGTCTGCAGCAATACGAATCATGCACTCTACCAGATTCACACCAGATACAAACTCCGTTACTGGATGCTCAACCTGCAAGCGAGTATTCATTTCCAGAAAATAAAAATTTCGGTCTGCATCAACGACAAACTCCACCGTTCCTGCTGAAACATAATTCACCGCGCGTGCCAGTGCCACCGCTTGCCCAGTGATATCACGTCTGGTTGCCTCATTCAGGAAAGGGGATGGAGCTTCTTCAATAACCTTCTGATGACGACGCTGAAGTGAACACTCCCTCTCCCCAAGATGGATGACATTACCAAATTTATCCGCTAATACCTGAACTTCGATATGCCGGGGATTCTCGATGTACTTTTCAACAAAAACCCGGTCATCTCCAAAATGGGTCTTTGCCTCGCTTGCTGAGCGTAAAAACCCATCCCGGCACTCTTCATCGCTGTACGCTAGGCGCATGCCTTTGCCACCACCGGCTGATGTGGGTTTGAGCATCACTGGGTAGCCAATCTGCTGAGCCAGTTCAACTGCGTGGTTCGGGCTTTCGATCACATCATCAAATCCAGGAATAACATTGACATCAGCATCGCGTGCAATTTTCTTCGAGGTGATTTTGTCGCCCATTAAACGAATCGCTTCTGGTCCAGGGCCAATAAACTGAATGCCGGATTCAGTCAACTGCTCTCCGAACTGTGCATCTTCCGACAAGAATCCGTATCCGGGGTGAACGGCCTCAGCGCCTGTCGAATGACAGGCCTCTAAAATATTCTGTGTTTGTAAATAACTTTGCGCTGCAGCAGCAGGTCCGATATTAACAGCCTCATCTGCAGTTCGGACATGTAACGCGTTTCGGTCTGCGTCCGAATACACGGCGACGGTCTTAATCCCCAGCTGTTTTGCGGTTCGCATGATGCGACACGCAATTTCGCCCCGATTTGCAATCAGTATTTTGCTGAACATGAGTGGCAGGAATTAAAGTGGTATGTTGCCGTGCTTACGCCAGGGATTTTCCAGTGTCTTGTTAGATAGCATCTCCAAAGAATTGCATATTCTGAGTCGAGTGTCGTGCGGCATGATGACATCATCAATAAATCCGCGGCTGGCAGCGATGAACGGATTTGCGAACTTATCACTGTATTCCTCTGTTCGCTGGGCAATTTTTTCGGCATCGTTCATTTGCGCGCGGAAGATAATCTCAACGGCGCCTTTGGCACCCATGACAGCGATTTCGGCGCTTGGCCATGCGAGATTGACATCACCTCGTAAATGTTTGGAACTCATAACGTCGTAAGCACCGCCATACGCCTTGCGAGTAATCACTGTTACTTTGGGAATGGTCGCCTCAGCGTAGGCATATAGCAATTTGGCTCCATGCTTGATGATGCCACCATGTTCCTGTGCAGTACCCGGCATAAAGCCAGGTACATCGACAAATGTGATGATCGGAATCCCAAAAGCATCGCAAAATCGGACGAACCGTGCAGCCTTGATTGATGAGTGAATGTCAAGACAGCCAGCCAGCACCATGGGCTGGTTGGCGACAATTCCGACAGTTCGGCCTTCCATCCGTGCGAATCCAGTCATAATGTTCTTGGCGTGGTCTGGTTTGAGTTCAAAAAAGTGCGCCTCATCGACGATTTTCAGAATCAGTTCCTTGATGTCATAAGGTTGATTGGGGTCTTCGGGCACCAGGGTGTCCAGGGAAACTTCAATTCGATCGCGAGGATCATCGGTTGGACGCACAGGTAGGGGGCTTTGGTTGTTGGCGGGCAGAAAGTCAAAAAATGCTCTCAGCATTAGACATCCTTCGATGTCATTTTCGAATGCGCCGTCAGCGACACCGGAAGTTTCTGTGTGTGCAGACGCGCCGCCCAACTGTTCGGCGGAAACCTCTTCGTGGGTTACCGTTCTTGCAACATCAGGGCCGGTTACAAACATATAGGAACTGTCGCGTACCATGAAAATGAAGTCGGTAATAGCCGGGGAATAGACTGCACCACCAGCGCACGGTCCCATGATGAGAGAAATTTGCGGAATCACGCCGGATGCCATGACGTTGCGTTGAAAGATATCAGCATAGCCGGCCAACGACGCAACCCCTTCCTGAATGCGAGCGCCGCCGGAGTCATTAATGCCGATGACGGGTGCACGGACTTTCATGGCCTGATCCATGATTTTGCCGATCTTTTCGGCATGGGCTTCAGACAGTGAACCGCCATAGACTGTAAAGTCCTGACTGAAAACAAAAACCAGACGACCGTGAATGGTGCCATAACCGGTGACAACACCATCACCGGGAATCTTGTTGTCAGCCATGCCAAAGTCAGTGCTGCGATGCTCGACAAACATATCCCATTCCTGGAAACTGTCTTTGTCAAGCAGTAATTCAATTCGCTCACGCGCAGTCAATTTACCTTTGGCATGTTGCGCGTCAATGCGTTTCTGGCCGCCGCCTAGCCGTGCGGCTTCGCGCTTCGTATTCAGTTGATCAATGATGTCCTGCAAAATACTGATCCAAAGTTCCTGAATGGTAACGTCTATGCGGAAGCCATTTTGGTTTCAATGAATTCCAATACTTGTGGAATTGTATCCAGAATTCTAGTGCCAGGACCGTAGACAGCGGATACGCCTTTTGACTCAAGAGTCCTGACATCGTCAGGTGGTACAACGCCGCCACAGATTACCACCACATTTTCAGCACCTTCACTCTTAAGACCGTCAACAATTTGTGGCACCAAAGTCTTATGCCCTCCGGCCTGTGTTGAGATTCCAACTAGATGCACATCGTTGTCAACGGCCTGGCGGACAACTTCTGCAGGTGTCTGAAACAGGGCACCGATATCCACTTCAAAGCCAAAATCGGCATAAGCTGTTGCGATTACCTTGGCTCCGCGATCGTGTCCATCCTGTCCAACTTTTGCGATCAGTGCGCGTGGACGTCGGTGATGGGACTCGATAAACCTCTCAACCCGCTGACGTATTGCTGAAACATCCTCATCACTAGAAATGGCATTGCTGTAGACCCCGCTGATGGTCTGTGGAACTGCGCGGTGCTGGCCAAAGACCGATCGCACAGCATCGGTAATTTCACCCACCGTTGCACGTGCCCGGGCTGCCAATATCGATTGCTGCAACAGTCCCCACTCGCCCGATTCAGCGCAGCGTTTGAGCTGACTAAGGGCACTCTGACAAGCTTTTTCATTTCGAGATTCCCGCACATTGGTGAGTCTTGAAATCTGGCTTTCACGAACTGCCTGATTATCAACTTCGAGCAGTTCGACATCATCATCTGAATCGCTGATGAACTGATTGACGCCAATGATGACATCTTCACCGCTGTCGAATCGGGCTTGGCGTTTTGCGGCTGAGGCTTCGATTCGCTGCTTTGGTATGCCTGCTTCGACAGCTCGGGTCATCCCACCCATTGCTTCAACTTCATCAATGAGATTTTTCGCTTCGCGGATCATTGAACCGGTCAGACTCTCAATATAGTAACTACCGGCCAGAGGATCGACGACTTTGGACAGGCCAGATTCTTCTCTCAGAATGAGCTGCGTATTTCTAGCGATTTGTGCGGAAAATTCACTCGGTAGTGCAAGCGCTTCATCAAACGAGTTCGTATGCAGAGATTGGGTGCCACCTAGCACCGCTGCCAGCGCCTCAATGGTTGTGCGAATGATGTTATTGTAGGGCGACTGGCTGGTGAGACTCACTCCAGAGGTTTGGCAGTGTGTACGCAGCATCAGTGAAGTTGGTTTTTTAGGACTGAAGTGCGTCTTCATCAGGTTTGCCCACAGAAATCTCGCAGCGCGCAGTTTTGCAATTTCCATGAACAGGTTCATGCCAATACAGAAAAAGAAGGATAGGCGTGGGGCAAACTGATCAACATCCATCCCTGTCGACAGTGCCGCACGAACG
>JAJDXD010000029.1 GCA_022823405.1 Gammaproteobacteria bacterium | reverse complement strand
ACACGCTCTGGATGAGGCATCAATGCTGTTACACGACCATCTGAATTGGTGACTCCAGCAGTCGCACCGTACGAACCGTTAGGATTGTAGGGATAAACTTGAGTCGGCTCTTTTCTATTGTCAACATATTGGAAACAGACATTTCTGTTCTCAACTAATTTTCGGTATGCGATTTCATCTTGAAACTGTGCCCGTCCTTCGCCATGAGCGACAGCAACAGGGATTGCCAATCCTTGCAAATCTTGAGTAAACACAGATTTTCCGCTGGTAATTTCATTCATTACCAATCTAGCTTCAAACTGCTCAGAACGATTGCGGACAAATTTAGGCCAATCATCCGCACCGGGTACTATCTGTTTGAGTTCCGCCATCACCTGACATCCGTTGCACACGCCCAACGCAAACTTTGAAGTATCGCTGAAGAATGCCTCAAACATGTCTCGAAGTTGATTCTGTTTCAAAATAAGACTTGCCCAACCTCGACCCGCACCAAAAACATCACCGAAAGAAAATCCACCACACAAGACGATTCCTGAATATTCTGACAGCGTTTTGACTCCTTCAATTAGATCAACCATAACGATATCAACAGATTCGAAACCTGCCTTATCAAATACCGCAGCCATCTCTAGGTGCCCATTGACGCCCTGCTCCCTTAGCACTGCAATTTTTGGCGCCTTTCCAGAATTGATAGACGGAAAATGCTGACGTCCGACCTGAAGTGAATCCTTTTGAATGGATTCCGTAGAGAAATCAGAGAACGATAGACCCGGATCGCTGACATCTAGTATTCTGTCATACTCCTGCTGCGCTTCATCCGGATTGTCACGCCGGGACTGCATCTGATTCGTGAGTTCTGACCATATTCTGTGCAAATTAGTGCGATCATCAGAAAAAATCAGCTCACCATCGACCGAAATTCTGACTTCATCGTCATCTGATATAGTGCCAATCAAATGAACCAGTGAGTCAATACCACATTGACGAAATGTTTCGACTAAACAACTCTCATTCTCACCTTCAATCTGAAGCACTGCGCCTAGCTCCTCATTGAAGAATAACTGAACCGGATCATCACAGTCGTTGATGTCTATATCCAATCCAACACGACCTGCAAAAGCCATTTCGCATAAAGTTGCAAGCAACCCGCCGTCTGAACGGTCGTGATAAGCCAGAAGTAAATTCCGATCGATGAGGTCTCCGACCGCATGAAAGTATTCTGCTAGCAGTGAAATATCATCAACATCTGGCACTGGTTCGCCAATGTACTCAAACGACTGATGCAGGACGGACATACCCATTCGGTTTTTGCCAGCACCAAGATCTACCAGAAAGAGTTTGGAATGGTCAATTTTGCTTAACTGTGGGGTCAAAGTCTTTCGAACATCGTCTACTGGTGCGAATGCGCTAGCTACCAGCGAAATCGGAGAGTAAACCTGATAGTGTTCACCATCTGATTCCTCCCACTCGGTCATCATCGATAGTGAGTCCTTACCGACCGGAATCGATAGCCCCAAATTGACGCAAAATTCAAGTGCCACGCTCTTTACTGCAGTGTACAGTGAGGAGCATTCTCCTTCAATACTGGTGGAAGCCATCCAGTTGGCACATACCTTCACATCTGAAAGTGAATTAACACCAGATGACCTGAGATTTGTCAGAGCTTCACCTACGGCCATTCTGACACTGGCAGCCTCATCTATGACGGCAATTGGTGATCGCTCTCCAACGGACATCACCTCACCGGTATATGTCTGGTAACCTGCAATCGTTACGGAAGCGTCAGCAACAGGAACCTGCCAGGGGCCCACCATCTGATCGCGATGAACCAGGCCCGATACGGTTCGGTCACCAATAGTTACCAAAAAGGTCTTGTCTGCAACGGCTGGAAACCGTAGTGTCCGTTCAACGCAGTCTTTGAATTTTGAAATGTTAGGCGCCGACGACATGTCCAGTCGTTTGTTGACCACATCATTCCGTATTGGTTGTTGAATGTCGCCTAATAGAAATTCAAGGCTCACATCGACAGCGAATGACTCTCCTTCTCTGCCGCTAAGCATAAATCTGTCACTCGATAAAACTTCGCCAATTACCTGCCAAGGACAGTTTTCCCGCCGGCAAATTTCAGAGAAGCGATCAAGCTCTGAACTTTGGATTGCCAACACGTAACGTTCCTGTGATTCATTGCACCAGATTTCCATCGGAGACATTCCAACATCATCAACCGGAATGTCATGCAACCGAATATCAGCGCCGCGGCCAGCAGCATGAACAATTTCAGGCACCGCGTTTGATAGTCCTCCAGCTCCGACGTCATGTATTGAAAGAATGGGGCTTGAATTTCCCAATTCACGACAACGGTCAATAATTTCCTGGCATCTGCGCTGCATTTCAGGGTTGCTCCGTTGTACAGAAGCGTAATCCAATCCCTCATCGGAACTACCCTGCCCCAGACTGGATGCCGCACCGCCACCCAATCCGATAAGCATAGCAGGACCACCAATCACCACGAGAACATCGCCTTCATTGAGTTCTTTCTTTTCAATGTGCTGCGGTCGAATATTGCCAATACCCCCAGCGAACATAATTGGTTTGTGATATCCATAGCGAGTTCTGGAGTCGCTACCTGCCATTTCAAATGTTCTGAAATAACCACCGATGTTCGGTCTGCCAAATTCATTGTTGAACGAAGCAGCGCCAATTGGTCCTTCCAGCATGATTTGTAAAGGTGATGCAATTCGCGATGGACGACACTCGGAAGACTCCCAAATCTGTTGATACCCGGGAATTCTAAGGTGAGATACAGAAAATCCACAAATACCAGCTTTGGGTTTTCCGCCAATTCCTGTTGCACCTTCATCACGGATTTCTCCCCCTGCCCCGGTCGCTGCTCCGGGAAATGGCGATATGGCAGTTGGATGATTGTGAGTTTCGGCTTTGAAAATAATATGAGCAGGCTCTTCTGGTAAGTACTGATACTCGCGATCAGTGCCAGTTGGAGCAAATGGTTTGGCTTTTCTTCCTTCAATCACTGCAGCGTTATCCTTATAGGCAACCAATGTACCACCAGGTGCGCGACGGTGTGTTTCTCGAATCATCGAGAACATAGATTCAGGATGCTCATCCCCATCAAAAATCCAGCTGGAATTGAAAATTTTGTGTCGACAGTGTTCTGAGTTGACTTGAGAGAACATCATTAACTCTGTTTCAGTAGGATTTCTCCCCTCCTTTACACACCATTGATTGAGATATTCAAGTTCTGATTCAGAAAGCGCCAATCCCATCTTTCGATTTGCTAAACGCAGCGCTTCTACTCCATCAGCTATCACATTGATAGTAGTGGTCTGTTTGCGGCTGCTATGCTTAAATATCAGCGAAATCTGATTTGCATTGAATATCACAGACTCCGTCATTCGATCCATCAGCAACATTTCAAAATGGCGTTTCTGGCTATCACTCAAGTCCTGGTCAGATTGAAAGTTCCACACGACCCCTCTTTCGATTCGATCAATCCCGAAAAATCCGCAACGGTGAAGGATCTCAGTCGCTTTAGTACTCCAGGGAGAGGTGGTACCTAAGCGTGGCAATACAAGAATGGAATTTTCGGAAAAGAGAGCGCTCTCCCAGACTAATTCTGCGTCAACCAGATTGAGTATGTCATCGATCTGATTTTCGAGTCCAGATTGAATTTCAGTTGATAGAAAATAACAGAATCTGGATTGCAGAGATTGCAGGGAAAAGTCAGCTGATTCGTCAATACTGTTTTGTAGCTGACTTAATTTGAAACTCGATAACGCCGGTGCACCTTTGGCACACAAGACCTGATGGTCGCCACCGGCGTTCTGCATGAGTCAGGAGAATTCGAATGTCAGGCAACTATTCGATAATGCACTATCGATCAAGTTCCCATTGGCCGAATTGAAGATGTTCAAATGCTGGAAATTCCCAAGCGCCGAGCGGCGATTTCGTAGGATTCGACGACATTACCGAGGTCCTGTCGATAACGGTCTTTGTCGAGTTTCTCTCGAGTATCAGCATCCCACAAACGACACCCATCCGGTGTAAATTCATCGCCAAGTAACAGTTCATTCTGATAGCGTCCGAATTCGAGTTTGAAGTCTACCAGAATAATATCAGCTTCTCGAAACAGTGGGACTAAAACTGAATTCGTTGCGAATGTCAGCTCAGTCATAACCTGAACTTCTTCATCTGTAGCCCAATCAAATGATCGAATGTGATACTCATTAATCATGGGGTCGTGAAGTTCGTCATTTTTAAGAAAGAACTCAAATGTGGGAGTTTCGAGCTGTAGTCCATCCTGCACACCTAATCTTCTGCATATGGAGCCAGTCGCAATATTTCTGACAACACATTCCACTGGAATCATATCCAGATGTCGGACCAGGGACTTTGTGTCGTCAATCATCTCAATGAAATGAGTTTTGACTCCCGCATCATCCAACTTTTGCATGATGAACGCATTGAAGTGGTTATTTACCAGTCCTTTGCGACTCAAGGCTTCGGTTTTCAACCCATCAAATGCTGATGTGTCATCCCTGAACTCCATCAGTAAAGTGTTGTTATCGTCAGTCGCAAAAATAGACTTCGCTTTACCGGAGTACATCAAGGTACTCTGATTCATATTGAACTCCCGCAGAAAGTGTAAAAATATTTAGTAGAAATGAAATTAAGCCGATTACAGTACGTCTGCACCTATCATCGCTGCACGCACGGAGCTCTGAGCCTCTTCGGTCAGAGGCACTAGTGGCAAACGCAAGCAGTTTTCAATCAACCCCTGCTGAGACACACCCCACTTGGCAGGAATTGGATTCGATTCGATGAACATCGCCTCGTGCAAAGGATTGAGCTTGTCGTTCAGTTGCCTTGCCCGATCTGCATCACCAGAAACTGCAGCAGTGCACATCTCATGCATCAGCTTCGGTGCGACGTTCGCTGTAACTGAAATTGTGCCTTTACCGCCAACCAGCATTAATTCAAGTGCAGCTGTATCCTGCCCCGAGTATGAAACAAAGTCATCACCCGATTGTTCAATCAATTTTTTTCCGCGTTCGATGTCGGCCGTGGCATCCTTAATACCAATAATGTTGTCGATGTGGCTCAGGCGTATGGCTGTACTGTTTTGCAAGTCAACTGATGTTCGACCTGGGACGTTGTATAGAATTTGTGGTATCGGTACCGATTCGGCTATCAACTTAAAGTGTTGATACAACCCTTCCTGAGTGGGTTTATTGTAGTAAGGTACTACCAAAAGACAAGCATTTGCACCGAGTTCCAAGGCGACTTTAGTTAACTCCAAAGCCTCTGCAGTGCTATTTGAACCAGTCCCTGCAATGACGGGGACGCGTCCCGCAGCTGCTTGAATCGTTTTTTCGATAACTGTATGATGTTCATCGTGACTTAACGTGGCAGATTCTCCTGTAGTACCAACCGACACGATACCATCTGTTCCCTGTCCAACATGATGGTCAACAAGTTTTACCAGAGAATCCAGATCTAAAGACCCGTCTTCGTGCATTGGGGTGACTATTGCAACTATACTGCCAGTAATCATAATAGTTTGTGCTCCAGTAACCGATTTTCTGTCATACGCCTCAAGAATTGCCCACGCTGGGCGTAGTCAAATTGGCCAAAAGAAATAAAATATGAGTATGGCATTTATCCAATGCCCGTCATAATTGAAAGGAACATATAAAGCGAAAAATTAACGCACCACTCGCTTGATCAGCCCACTGTGATCTTTCACTCCCTCAACTCGTTAATATATCCAATCTTGTTCCGATTACGAAGACAATATGATTCGCCGATATGCAATTCAAAGTGAATCCATACTCAATTTTATGAACAACCTTTCAACTAGTGCTTTTTCAACGAGTAAAATTTCTTTCGCACTCAACGTCTTGCTCGTTGATTCTCCCTTTTCAGCTATGGGTCACTCTAAACCTGAACCCGTAAGTTTGCTAAATCACCACCAGTTAGAAAATGGGAAACAGGCTATCAAAAATTTACACTAGAACCGGAGATGATGGCACAACCGGACTTGGGGACGGCAGTCGTACAGCAAAGGATTCCGATCGCATCGAAGCATTGGGAGCCATTGATGAACTCAATAGCTGCATCGGTCAAGTTCTGGCTCTCGAAATTCCAGACGATGTTGATCAATGCCTCTTTGAGGTACAGCACACGTTGTTTGATATCGGCGGGGAAATGTGTATTCCAGAATTTCGGATGGTCGACCAAGACCGCGTTGATGCACTAGAAACTCAACTTGATAGATTTAACGAAAACCTTGAACCACTTAAGGAATTCATACTGCCCGGCGGGACAGAGGCTGCTTCAATTTGTCACAGCGCGAGAAGCATTTGTCGACGTGCCGAACGCAGAGTCCACACTCTCGCCCGCAACGAGGATGTATCAGATGTCTCTAGACAGTATCTCAACCGTCTCTCTGATCTTCTTTTTGTAGTGGCACGCTACCTCAACAAAAACGCTGGTGGATCTGACGTTCTTTGGAGACACGACAGGACACGGAAAAAATTCAAACGAAATAAAGAAGGCAATACGAGTAACTTGACTGTTTAGCGTACCCTAGACCAGTCAAATTGCGGCCCTGGGTCAGTCTTCCTACCCGGAGCAATTTCCGAGTGCCCAAATATGCGACTTCGATCAATTTTTGGATACTCCTGAAGCAGCAACTCGATAAGCAAATCAAGCTTTTCATACTGATCCTCTTCAAACCGATCCTCATCACACCCTTCAAGCTCAATTCCAATCGAAAAATCATTCACGCGATCTCTGCCCAGACACAGAGATACTCCTGCATGCCAGGCTCGCTTGTCTAGCGGGACAAATTGAACAACGCTTCCATTCCTTCGTATGAGCAAGTGAGAAGAAACCTTTAATCCTTCCAAATGGGCAAAATAGTCATGAACCTGATGATTGAGCGTATTACAGAAGAGAGCTTCGATGTAGTTTCCTCCATATATTCCAGGTGGCAAACTAATGGCATGAATTATGATCACCTCAGGATCCATACCTGAAGGACGATCGTCAAAGTTTGGCGAACTGACTTGTTCAATACCGTTGATCAGTTGACTGCTACGATCCAGTTTCATCGCTTATCCAAGAATTTTTTTTCTGATTTTATTTCATTGGATTTACGAGGTTTCAATGACAGTTCCAGACTTCAATCAAAACCGAACAAGCACTAATTGACGGTTGGTCTCAGAGCCATGTAGCCTCCAATTCAAATCAACGTTCTTGTCTATAATCAGTGCCAATTTATCAGGGCAACCCAGACGCAAATTCATACATTCTGATGGTACATACCACCCCCACCCGCTGGCAATTCTGGATTGATCGTGGAGGCACGTTCACCGACATCGTTGCCGTTGACCCAAACGGTCGATTGCACACGCACAAGTTGCTGTCTGAAAACCCCGAACACTATCAGGATGCCGCAATTCAGGGAATCCGAGATTTCTTGAACCTTAATGGCGAACCCATCAGTTCTGATCTGGTTACTTCTGTCAAGATGGGAACAACCGTCGCAACAAACTCCCTTCTTGAGCGAACTGGTGAACGATGCGTTCTGGTTACCACAAGAGGTTTCAAGGATGCTCTCAGAATTGGTTATCAAACTCGACCCGAACTCTTTGCCCGACATATCAAACTTCCGGATCTGCTGTATGAGCAAGTCATCGAAGTCGATCAGCGGCACAATGTGTCAGGAGACGTGCTGGTTGAATTGAATCACGATGCCGCATACACAAGCCTCAAAGCGGTATATGACACTGGGATTCGTGCATGCGCCATTGTATTTCTTCACGGTTACCGTTACTACCAACATGAAAAAGAAGTCGCTGACATTGCACGTCAGATCGGTTTTACTCAAATTTCGACTTCTCATGAAGCCAGCCCATTAATGAAACTCATTGGAAGAGGAGATACTACAGTCGTCGATGCTTACCTCTCGCCGGTTCTTCGACACTACGTCAATCAAATTGCCAGCGAGTTGCACGGAGTTCGTCTGATGTTCATGCAATCGAACGGTGGGCTAACCGATGCCAGGCAGTTTCAGGGCAAAGACAGCATTCTGTCAGGCCCTGCAGGTGGTGTTGTCGGTGCTGTTGAAACCAGTAAAATTGCGAACTTCAACAAGATCATCGCATTTGATATGGGTGGTACGTCAACGGATGTATCTCATTACGCAGGTGAATACGAACGCGCCTACGACACATTCGTTGCAGGAGTCCGAATTCGTTCACCGATTATGCGTATTCACACCGTCGCAGCTGGCGGTGGTTCTATCCTTAAGTTTGATGGGTTGAAATACCGTGTCGGACCCGAATCTGCAGGTGCCAACCCCGGCCCTGCCTGTTATCGTCGAAACGGACCGCTCACCATTACTGACTGCAACCTAATTCTGGGCAAACTACAGCCGGAGTTTTTTCCACGGATCTTTGGCCCGAATGGTGACCAGCCACTTGATTTCGAAACTGTCGAAAATCAGTTTTCCGAGCTCGCTGACTCGATTCGATTGCAAACGGGAGATGTTCGAACAGCACATGGCGTCGCCGAAGGGTTTCTCAAGATTGCCGTCGACAACATGGCTAATGCTATCAAGAAAATATCCGTGCAACGTGGCTACGACATTACTGAATACACCCTTTGCAGTTTCGGAGGTGCTGGTGGGCAGCATGCGTGCCTCGTCGCCGACGCTCTGGGAATTGAAACCGTCTTCATCCATCCTTACGCTGGCGTCCTGTCAGCCTATGGCATCGGACTGGCAGACGTTCGCGTCATTCATGAAGAAGCGGTGGAAGATCGACTTTCTGACCAACTGATTTCGGCACTCGAACGACGCTATTCAGAACTTTGTGAACGAGCAACTGATGAAGTAACGAAGCAGGAAATTGAAGCACAGAACATCGATTTGCAAAAACGAATACACGTACGCTACGAAGGCACCGATTCCGCCGTTGAAGTCGCGAGCGGCGACTGTGACACCATTCGCAATCAGTTTGAAGAAAGCCACAAACAGCGCTACGGATTCGTCATGCCAGATAAAGATGTGATGGTCGAAGCAATTTCAGTTGAAGCCATCGGTAGCACCAGAATGCATGTGGAGGAGGAAAAACCAATCTTACCTCGTTCTTCTCCTCTTGAGCCGAGCGGTACCGCTCAAATGTATTTTTCCGGCAGCTTTCATGAATCACACGTGTACGTAAGAGAAGCACTTCATCCTGGTGATGCCGTTGCAGGACCGGCAATCATTATCGAATCGACTGGTACGACCATTGTCGAGCAGGGCTGGGCTCTTGAAACAACCCGACACAACCACTTGATTTTAAGAAGAATAGCACCTCGCCCCAAACTGAAAGTCGTCGGCACGGATGCCGATCCGGTGATGCTTGAGGTGTTCAACAATTTGTTCATGTCGATTGCTGAACAGATGGGTGCATCGCTGGAAAACTCCGCTTATTCTGTCAACATCAAAGAACGTCTGGATTTTTCGTGTGCAATATTCGACGCTCAAGGCGACCTGGTAGCCAATGCTCCGCATATGCCGGTTCACCTTGGCTCTATGAGTGAATCGGTTCACATTGTGATACGCAATCGCAAAGGCAGAATGAAACCGGGCGACTCGTACATCCTCAACAACCCTTATAACGGCGGTACTCACCTGCCCGACATCACTGTCATCACACCCGTATTCGAACAGGTTGAAGGCAAAATCCTGTTTTATGTAGCCTCGCGAGGACATCATGCCGATGTGGGCGGAATCACACCCGGTTCAATGCCACCTGACAGTCATGTAATAGAAGAAGAAGGGGTGTTAATTGACGATGTCCAACTCATCGACCAAGGTCGGTTCTTGGAAAGTGAGATCAGGGATGTGCTATTGGGTGCGCAGTATCCCGTGCGGAACATTGAACAGAACCTAGCGGACATTAAAGCCCAGGTTGCAGCGAATGAAAAGGGTGTGCAGGAACTCAGAACAATGGTGAATCACTTTGGTCTTGACGTTGTGATTGCATACATGCAGCACGTTCAGGACAACGCTGAAGGGGCAGTCAAGAATGTCCTTAAAGCACTCACAGACGGGCACTTTCGCTATGTAATGGACGATGGCAGTGCAATTGAAGTTGCCATATCAGTCAACCAGGAAAACCAGAGCGCAGTTGTTGACTTTACCGGAACCTCCTCACAGCGCGAAAATAATTTCAATGCTCCCTCCTCTGTTGCCAGAGCTGCGGTAATGTACGTTTTCAGAACACTGGTTGAGGACGTGATCCCAATGAATGAGGGCTGTCTCAAGCCAATCAAAATTATCATTCCTGACGGTTGTATGCTGAAGCCTGTATATCCCGCAGCAGTGGTTGCCGGCAACGTCGAAACCTCACAGTACATCACAGATACGCTTTACGGAGCACTTGGTGTTATGGCTGCAGCACAGGGCACAATGAACAATTTGACGTTTGGAAACGAAAAATACCAGTACTATGAAACAATTTGTGGCGGATCTGGAGCAGGGCCCGATTTTGACGGCGCAGATGCGGTTCACACACACATGACCAATGCAAAACTAACCGATCCCGAGATTCTGGAGTGGCGATTTCCAGTCCGTTTGGACAGTTTTGAGATTCGACACAACAGTGGTGGGCGCGGCCAACAGAGAGGTGGTAATGGAGCCATTCGAAAACTTCGATTTTTAGAACCCATGACAGCTGCGATTCTCTCTGGACATAGAATTATCCCGCCTTACGGTGTTGATGGCGGAGAGCCTGGGCAAACGGGACGAAACTACGTCATTCGAGCAGATGGCAGTGTGGAGGAGTTAGGTTCGACAGATCGAATCGAAATGAATCCAGATGATGTGTTTGTGGTTGAAACACCGGGTGGCGGCGCTTTCGGTAAACCAAACTAGCTGATATTACACACGACTGATTTTTCCGTCTGCGGAACGAAAGTGCGTCTCTCACACAGCTTTCCAATAAAGGATGGTCTTCAAATAGTCTTCCGTAGTTTCAAAAACTGGCTCGTTATAGTTCCTGCTTCTCATAAGGAGTATTACTTTTGTGCGCACACCGATACCTCTTGCATTGACATATCCATAGTATTTCAATACACCGGCAATGAGAACATTTCGAGGCGACTGAACCTACCCCGATTTTGTAGAGATGTGTAAACCGCTAATTGTTACTATTTTCACGTGAAAAAGGCAGCATGTTTTTGGTTTTAGTCAGCTGTGCTTCAATCTCCACGAGACTCTAAACCCCAAACTGGAATGAATCCAACAGGTGTTGTACTAGGATTCCATCTACTCAATCACCCGGCGCCGCGTTGTTTCTGATCGCCGCCAACAACCAGCCGCAGATGTGGCACGCCCCTTTGCACCCCGTACACTCCGTGATAGCCGTTCGCTACAAAGTCCGCCGGCGGCGGCGCATACTTGAAGACGCCGTCATTGATATCGATCAAATGAATCCCCGCATTCCAGACTTTCCTGCGACCCTCTTCACTGATTTCCACTACAGCCAGCATCGGGTACACGGCCCGTTTCTCATAGTCTGACATATAGTACCGAAACCGCTCCACCAGTTGCAGCACCTGCTCAATGTGCCTGTCGCGAAACCTGCTCTTGGTCTCCACTATGTAAGCCGCACCCGTGCCGTTGCGGCTGAGACCCCAGGCATCTATTTCCAGCGTCTTCGTTTCCTTAGTGCTCTTGAATCGGATCGATCCTAGAAAGTCGGCTTCAAACCGCTTCTCCAGTATTCGTCTGATGGAAGGCCTTGCCATCGCTTCAGTGTAGCCGCCGAACTTGTTGCCGAGTCCACCGATCTGTTTGCCGTTCTCTATGATCATTTCTTTCGCTTCCTTGAACTGTCTGTCTGTTTCTGTGATCTTTCTGTCCGTTTCTTTGATCATGTCTTTGAGTTGTCTGTCTGTTTCTTTGAGCTGTCTGTCTGTTTCTTTGAGCTGCCTGTCCTTTTCCCTGAACTGTTCAGCCAGCTCAACTCGAAGTTCAGCATATCGCTCATTCAATTGTCTGATTCTTTCGTCGGAAGTGCTTTGGCTTTCTTTTTTCATGGCCGTTTACCTGAGTTACGGTGCTTGAATGCGTCTGATTTGCGCAAAATGATGGAAAAACTGAATGCTACATCATAGCACAACAACCAGGATGCGCACAGTTGGAATCCACCAGAATTGTCCACCTGTTTCGCTGCGCCGGAACCGGAACTATAGAAGTCAGGCACAGCCGCAGCAGCCAAGGACGCTTTGCTGAATTTGACCGATCTGGTTTCGCCATTCATTCCCGTCCAAGGTGTCCATCGTTCCATTTGCGGTCTTTGATTCGCGGTGAGTTCTAATTCAATCTGCATCGTCGCCAGTTGCTCGCTTGACCTGGACGATGGGTGAGTAGTTAATAATCTTCTCTTGATTATTGTCTATAAAATTAGTATTTATTCAGACGATTTGGATTATCTAGTGACTACCACAAAAGCAATTCGAACTGAGTTGAAAAAATTACCAAAGGGTAAACCATTCACAAACACGCGATTTCTGACGTTCGGGTCGCGCGGAGCCGTCGACCGGGCACTTTCACGCCTGGTTGCAGAAGGTGAAATCAAGCGTCTTGCTCGTGGAGTATTTGCTTGCCCGAAAAAAAACCGATATGTCGGGGATGTTGTGCCGGGTGTTTTAGAAGTAGTGAAGGCTATCGCCAAGAACAATCATGAAACCATACAGGTTCATGGTGCAGAAGCTGCGAGGCGCTTCAAGCTGAGTACTCAAGTCCCTGTAGTGCCCGTGTTTCACACGAACGGCTCAAGTCGTTCGATCCAGATTGGCAACGTCACAGTTAAAATGGTTCACACATCGAGTCAACGGCGGCTTCAATTTGCGGGTAAGAAGACAGGCCTCGCACTTTCTGCTCTTTGGTATCTTGGTAAGGAAAATGTGAACGAGGAAGCAGTCTCCAAAATTAAATCAGGTCTTAGTACTGAGGAATTTAAAACACTTAGGTCTGCGGACTTACCTGAGTGGATGACAACCGCACTGAACGGCTTGGTTCAAGATACAGTTCATGGTTGAAATATTTCTGTTATTGAACTCTGGGACCAAAGGGAAAATCTCCAGACAGTCTCTGCCAAATGCGGGTGTCGGGCGGCAGTATTCGAAAAAGACAATTGGCTTTCTGGGTATTGCAGACCATCCCCTCCATTCCTTATCGCTATCCGATGCCATTCAAAGGCGGAATTTCCCTCTCACTGGTTTATGGAATCATTGATCGAACAGGTTCGGGTGATTGAATTTCAAGTGAACCGATGGGCCTTGAAATTTATCCGCACCTAGGCTAAATTGCAATTCTGCGGCGCAAGATTGTAATATTTGCTGAACACAATTTTTGATCGAGCAAATACCATGAAAGTCAACAATCCTGAAAATTATTGTTTTGCAATGCAATATACTAATTTTGATTTTTTGACTCAGTGATACATCACTGATAAACTGATTATTTTCAAATATATGGAGCATAGGGCATGACCCAAAGACCAAATGGCAAATACTCATGGGATATTAACCCAACTGAAGATCTAAAGAAATTTCCAGTGCCGAGTTATGCACCGAACCGCTGGGAAGGCATTCAAAGGGACTATGACTGGACTGAGGTAGAAAGATTGCGGGGCAGTGTACGCATTCAAAATACATTGGCTGAAATGGGTTCTGAAAAACTCTGGAAATTTCTGAACAGTTCCGATTATGTAGCAAGCCTTGGGGCCTATAGCGGCTGTCAGGCTGTACAGCAAGTACGAGCCGGACTGAAGTCGATTTATTTGTCTGGTTGGCAGGTCGCCGCTGATGCAAACAACGCCGGTCAGACCTATCCAGATCAATCCCTTTACCCAGCGAGTTCTGTTCCGCAAGTCATTGAGCGCATCAATAACGCTTTCACGCGTCAGGATCAGATTCAAACACTTGAACGCCTGAGCGGCCAGGAAACAACCGATATTGACTGGTTCATGCCGATCGTTGCCGATGCAGAAGCAGGATTTGGCGGTCCGCTCAACGTATTCGAACTCACCAAGGCGATGATTAAAGCTGGGGCGGCGGGTATCCACTATGAAGATCAACTATCTTCAGAAAAGAAATGTGGCCACCTGGGCGGTAAGGTTCTGCTCTCCACAGCCAATGGAATACGAAATCTGACTTCAGCTCGTCTGGCTGCAGATGTTATGGGAGTTCCAACCATCATCATCGCTAGAACCGATGCAGAAGCAGCCCGCCTCTTGATCTCCGATGTTGATGAACGAGATCACCCGTTTATCACCGGTGAGCGAACTGATGAGGGTTTTTTCCGCATCACTGGCGGAATCGATATGTGCATTGCACGTGGTCTGGCGTATGCACCGTATGCTGATCTAATATGGATGGAAACTTCAACTCCAAATCTGGAAGATGCACAGAAATTCGCCGATGGTGTTCATGCAGAATTTCCAGGCAAAATGTTGGCCTACAACTGTTCACCCTCATTTAACTGGCAACGGGATTTAGGAGCAGAAAACCTTGCAGATTTTCAAAAGAATCTGGCAAAGATGGGCTACAAGTATCAGTTCGTAACACTTGCTAGTTTTCATAGCGTTAACTACTCTAGTTTCGATATTGCGAAAAAATATCTGGACCGCGGCATGGAAGGCTATGCAGAACTACAGCAAGCTGAATTTATAGCAGAAGAATTTGGATTCTCTGCAACGCGCCATCAGCATGAAGTTGGTGTGAGTTATTTTGATGCTGTTAACGAAGCAACAACTGGCGGACGTGAGAGTTCAACCGTTGCAATGGCAGATTCAACAGAAACGGCTCAGTTCTAACTGAGTCCACCTCCTAAAAAAAAGGCGCTGGAAAACACTTCGGCGCCTTCTCTTTTGGCAGACTCTCACCAAGCGGAACACTGCTCGGCGAAAGTTTCAATTCAGTCAGTCGAGTGCGGCTTCAAGCTCCGGTACTGCATTAAACAGGTCCGCTACCCAACCGAAATCAGCAACCTGAAATATCGGTGCTTCTTCATCCTTGTTGATGGCAACAATTACCTTTGAGTCTTTCATTCCAGCCAAATGCTGAATTGCTCCGGATATGCCAACTGCAATATAGAGGTCAGGAGCAACAACTTTTCCGGTCTGTCCAACTTGGTAGTCATTTGGCACGTAGCCTGCATCTACAGCCGCCCGCGACGCGCCGACTGCAGCACCGAGTTTATCGGCAACACGCTCTAGCATGTTAAAGTTTTCTCCACTTTGCATTCCGCGTCCACCTGATATTACGATACTCGCGGTAGTCAGTTCGGGACGCTCACTACGAGTCAGATCGTGTCGAACAAAGCTAGATAGTCCAACGTCCTCTGTTGAAGCAATTTCTTCGATTGGCGCTGCATCACC
>JAJDXD010000149.1 GCA_022823405.1 Gammaproteobacteria bacterium | reverse complement strand
CTTCCAGAGTCCTGATTTCTTCCAGTTTCATGATCGTCTTCATCCGCCTATGATGAACCCGATCACCTCGGTTTTTCAGACTCATTTCTCGTTGGAAACGGAATCCTGCTTCAGACTCATTTCTCGTTGGACAACACTATTGTTAGCACTCTAATGTAATGAGTGCTAAAATAGTCACGAATCAGACAGACTAATCGAGTAGAAAATGCCAAAAGATAGTTTTCCAGCTGCATTAAATCCCCATAGCAATGGACTTTCTTCCTATCTTGCGACAGTTTACGCACAGCCCATACTGTCCGCTGAAGAAGAACGCGATTACGCGATCCGATACCGGGAACACGAAGATCTGGACGCTGCCCGCCAGCTCGTGCTTTCACATCTGCGATTTGTAGTGAAGGTTGCACGGGAGTTTGCGGGTTATGGAATTCCGCTCCCTGATCTGATTCAGGAAGGTAGCGTCGGACTGATGAAAGCAGTCAAGCGATATGATCCTGATCGGGAAGTTCGCCTGGTTTCCTTTGCAGTGCACTGGATTAAAGCTGAAATTTATGACTTTATTCTAAAGAACTGGAAAATCGTGCGTATTGCTACAACCAAAGCACATCGCAAATTGTTCTTTAATCTGCGCAGTCATCGCCAAAGTCTTGAGTCGATGACCGAGAGTGAAATTTCAGCACTCTCCGAAGCGTTGGACGTGCCAGAAGATACTGTTCGGGAAATGGAAATCCGTATGTCTGGTACCGCCGTGTCTTTCGACCCCAGTTTGGAAGATGATGGTGAAGATGCGTTTACACTGACACCGTCAAATTATCTCGGAGACCGAACCTACAATCCTGAAGATATTTATGAGGAAAATTCCGTTGCCAATCACCGTAGCGAGCAACTCCAGCATGTACTTAGCGTATTGGATGAAAGGAGTCGAGACATAATCGTTCAGCGTTGGTTAAACGAAGACAAATCCACCCTGCACAGTCTTGCTCAGAAATACAAAGTCAGCGCCGAGCGCATTCGTCAGATCGAGGAAAAAGCGATGCAGACAATGCGTGCTGAATTCAGTGATGCTGAGTTTGCATTCTGATTCAAATTGAAATCCGATTCGCGCGAACCTATTCGTTAGAATTCAAAAAGCCGCAAAGTCAATAGACTTTGCGGCTTTTTTGCTACAACAGTATCAAGGTCACACCAGCAGTTTCTCGATGAGTGCTTTCTGAGCGTGCAGTCGATTTTCAGCCTCCTGCCACACCACGCTTTGCCGTCCGTCAAGTACGCTGGCTGAAACTTCCTTGCCTCGGTAAGCCGGCAGACAGTGCATAAAAATCGCTCCAGATGCCGCCTGTTCCATCACATCGTCATTAACTTGGAAAGACTGGAATTCTTTCGGTCGACTACCTTCGCTGTCATCCTGACCCATGCTGAGCCATGTATCTGTTACGACCACATCCGCATTCTTTGCTGCTTCTTTGGCTGTCGACACAAACTCCACACGGCCATCATCCAGGTGTGTTAGTAATTCAGCCAGATTCGGGCGGTAGTTTTTCGGTGTCGCTATTTTCAATTGGAAGCCAAGCAAAGATGCTGCACTCGCCCATGTAACACACATATTGTTACCGTCGCCAATCCATGCAACCTGCGCATTCTGGATAAAACCGATGGATTCTTTCATAGTCAAAAGATCAGCGAGTAGCTGGCATGGATGAAAGGCGTCACTCAAACCATTGATCACTGGCACTGTCGCATGTTCGGCATAGGTCATGACTGTCTGATGAGACCCCGTACGGGTCACAATCACATCCACCATACCGGACAGAATGCGTGCAGTATCTTCGGCAGACTCGCCGCGTTTCAGTTGCGAATCTCCAGGCGAAAAAAACAGCGCATTGCCACCAAACTGGTATGCGGCAACCTCAAAAGAAAGACGGGTTCTAGTGGACTCTTTTTCGAACATCAGCGCGATTGAGCGATTGCGCATTATCTGTGGGCATAAGCGTTGATTGCGCCACATGGCTTTGAGTTTCTCTGCGCGCTCAAGCAGATTCAGAATTTCTTCCGGTTCAAAATCTTCCAAAGATAGAAAATGTCTGACCATGGTACGGATTAGAAATGAATTGACAGGGGCTGAAAATGCATGAACCGGCCGGCGGCCGGTTCATGAGGTGAAATCAAATTTTCTTGAATATGGGCCGATCAGCTTAAAACATACCCATGTGTGTAATTGAACCGGTAACCATGAAAAACAACATTGGAATAGAAAGCGCTGTGTTGGTTCGGGACGCCAGTAAAGCTGTCCGTGCCGCTTTGGCTTTTTCGGCATCGGATGCCTCCACAATGCCCAGCACTTTTTTCTGATTGGGCCAAATCAGCACCCACACGTTAAACAACATTATCGTTCCCAGCCAAGCGCCTATACCAAGGTATGCATGCGGCCCCTGGAGAACAAATGCATCCATGAAGGTACCTGACCTTGCCAGGTAATACGCACCCGTTAGCCAGGTAACAACCGCAGCCCAGCGAAACCACAGCAGTGCCCGTGGCGCGATATGCTTGGTGATTCCAGCTGCAGTTCCATCAGCTTTCGCTGCCGCCAGACCCGGAACCTGTACAAAATTGAAATAATAGAGCAGACCAACCCATGTTACGCCTGCAAGAATATGCAACCAACGGTCCAGCAATAAATCCATCTTTTAAAACCTCTTATCTAAGGACATTGAAAAAACTCACAGGCGACTCAAAGTGCGAAATTCGCAAATACGTACAAGATCAGCGTCAGCACAAAACCTAAAACTATAGTGCCGGCAATTGATTCAAGCGGATTTTTCATTCCCATCCTCCCGGATTCAAAAACTTAAAGATAAACGTAGATATCATGATACTTTGTCACACCCGAATATTCAATTCGATATGCCTGAAGACTTCGATATTTTGTATATCTAATCTGCTTTGTCGCACTATATGTCCAGTAGGTTTTCATATACCAATCGCCGCGCCTTCCAAGCTCTTTATGGCATAATTTTCACGGGTGATAAGCTGCCTTTCTTGCCAAATTGGATTGCAACCACTTAAGCCTGTCGACTCATTCTTATGCCAAAAAAAATCGTACTCGCCTATTCCGGCGGTTTGGATACTTCTATCATTTTGCGCTGGTTGCAGAACCAATACAACGCTGAAGTTGTCGCGTTTACCGCCGATATTGGTCAGAATGAAGATCTTGAGTCCATCTCCAAAAAAGCCGCTGGAATGGGTTGCAAGGAAATATTCGTTGAAAATTTGGTGGAGGAATTTGCCCGCGACTTTGTCTACCCGATGTTCCGCATCAATGCACTCTATGAAGGAGAATATTTGCTGGGAACTTCAATTGCCCGCCCACTAATCGCCGCCCGATTGGTTGAAATCGCGCGCGAAACTGGTGCTGACGCAGTAGCACACGGCGCAACAGGCAAGGGTAACGACCAGATTCGATTCGAACTCGGCGCCTATGCGTTAATGCCGGATATTCAGATCATCTCCCCATGGCGAGAATGGGAATTTCAATCCAGAGCAGATTTGGTTGCATTTGCCGAGCAAGAGGAAATCCCAGTCGACCGCAGAGCAAGCGGCCAGGCTGACTACTCCATGGATGCCAATCTTCTACACATTTCTTACGAAGGTGGAGAACTGGAGAACCCGTGGTCAGCACCGCCGAACAGTATGTGGAGATGGGTTCAATCGCCCAAGGACGCTCCGAATGAAGCACAAATCATCCAGCTTGAATTCGAAAAAGGTGATGCAGTCGCAATTGATGGAGTTCGTGGAACACCGGCTGAAATTCTCAAACGGTTGAATGATCTAGGTGCGAAACACGGTATCGGTCGCATTGACATCGTCGAAAATCGTTACATTGGCATGAAATCCAGGGGCTGCTACGAAACACCCGGCGGGACGGTCCTGATAAAAGCACATCGAGCGATGGAATCGATTACGCTGGACCGGGAGATCGCTCATTTGATGCAAGACCTCATGCCACGCTATGCAAAATTGATCTATAACGGCTACTGGTGGAGTCCTGAACGGGTTGCGCTGCAGCAGATCATAGACGACTGCCAAGGGGTGGTTTCGGGTACTGTACGTCTCGAACTTTACAAAGGCAACGTTGTGGTTACCGGCCGTCGTTCAGAACGACACTCCATGTATGATGAAGCAATTGTCTCTTTTGATGACGAGAGCGGTGCCTATACACAATCTGATGCGGCAGGGTTCATTAAATTAAACGCCTTACGCCTTCGAGTGGCCGCTGCCAGAGGCCGCAGCTACTAAAGGAGCGAAGTACATACTTGCCGTTTTGTCGTGCAGCCACCTACCATATCGGTCATCGTGCCGGTTCGAAATGAAGATCCAGACACACTCAGTAAACTGACTGACCTGGTAAATTTTGAAGGAATTGCTGAAGTGGTGGTTGTCAACTGCAGCGACCAACACTCTACCACAGACAAACTGAAAGAACTACAGTCAAAGTTTAATTCTATTAGAGTCATCAATTCGGAAATTGCCGGACGCGCCCGTCAAATGAACCAGGGTGGGGCTCATGCGAGTGGCAGCATACTGTGGTTTATCCACGCCGATACAAGCGTACCCGAAAGTGCGGTAGAGTACATCCTGGAATCAATTTCCACAAAAAAGCCCTGGGGACGATTCGACATACGCTTTGATAATCCATCCGCTCGCATGAGACTGGTTGCATTCGCGATAAACCTGCGCTCGGGGTTAACCGGGGTGTGCAGCGGCGATCAGGCCATTTTTCTACTACGGTCACAATTTCACAAAATGGGTGGATTCCCCAATATTCCGCTTCTTGAAGATATAGCACTGACAAAAAAACTTCGACGCGAAGCTCAGGCGATCCGAATCAGAACACCCGTCACCACATCTGCAAGGCGCTGGGAAACCCGCGGTTACCTGAGAACCATTTTCTTGATGTGGCTCATACGGTTTTTGTTTTGGGTAGGGGTATCACCTAGGACATTGGCCAGGTTATACCGGTAGTGGTGTGTTGTGAAGAAACAGCCCACACTGATACTGATGACCAAGAATCCAGTCCCGGGTGAGGTCAAGACCCGACTGCTTTCACACGTATCTGCAGAAACAGCAAGTGCGATCGCTCTAGAAATGATTGTCAACACGATCGAAAAGGCGGCTGCATGCTGGCCCGGAAAAATTTGGTTACTTGTGAGTCCTGATGCCTGCCACCCGAAATTAATGCAGCTGGCGAAGCAGTACAAATTGCGACTTCGTACTCAATCCGCAGGTGACTTGGGTATCAAGATGGAGTCGGCAATTTGCGAGGCGCTTCAGCACGCCCCGGCGGCGGCAGTCATGGGGTGTGACATTCCCGCGGTAACGCCAGCGATTTTGGAATTCGCGAGCAACAGGCTACTCGAAGGACGCAATGTGATGGGGCCCAGCACTGATGGCGGGTTTTATTTCGCAGGATTTACACAATGCCAGTTAGGCATGTTCAACGACATTCCGTGGAGCACTTCCACAGTTTTTGAGGTTACACTTAAACGTCTGCAAGCGTGTAAAATGCCCGTTGAGGTAATGCTGCCATGCCTGAATGACATTGATCACTGGGGCGACTTTGTCGACCTCGCCAAAAACCAATCTCGATATTCAAAGTTCCTGCAATAACTCAATTCACTGGATTGACACCACTGTATTGGGAGCAGCCAAGTTTGCTGTGAGTCAGTTTCTGATTCGGCTTCAACAACCAGAGTAAAACCTGCCTGAATGACAAACACAATGTACTTCACCTCAAGACTCAAACCCTCAACGCAGCGGCTAAAGCTTCTGCCAGCATGGCTGGCTATCGGTGTATTGGCGCTTATGGCGCAGTTGCCTGGCAAGTTGCGTCTCGTCTTTGGTGCCCAAGTAGGAAGGCTGTTTTACCTTGTCAATGCCAAACGTCGGCGAATCGCTCACATCAATCTGGAATTATGCTTTCCTCACTGGCCACTCGAAAAGCGCAAGCAGGTAATTCGCGAACATTTCAAGATTTACGGGCAAGCGGTTGTTGATCTTGGAATGGTATCTCTATCGAGCGAAGAAAGACTCAACGCAGTCATCAATATAGAGGGCTTCGAAAACTACCGTAGAATCAGCAATGCAGGACATGCAGTCATTTTTCTTACGCCTCACCTGGTTGGTGTCGACATCGCTGGAACGCTGCTATCCCGACACCTGCCAGTCTGCACAATGATGCGGGACCATAAGAATCCAGTTCTGAACAATCGGCTCAAGGCCAATCGGAAACGCTTTGGATTGAAACTTTACACCCGCTCTCAAGGACTGCTACCATTGGTACAGAATCTCAAGAAAAAGGTCAGTTGCTACTATATTGCGGATGAAGACTTCGGTGTGAACAACTCAATTTTTGTCCCCTTCTTCGGCGTTCCCGTTGCTACTCTTAACACGCTGGGACGAATGGCCCGGCTGACCAATGCAAAAGTTTTACCAGTTCGCTCTTACCTGGATTCCAAAACCGGACGATACGACATTACGATTGAAGCACCTCTGGAAAACTTTCCCACTGATGACAGCTACACCAATGCACGTCGAATGAATGCCATTTTTGAAAATATGATTTCAGCTGCTCCGGAACAATACCTGTGGACTCTTCGTTGGTTCAAATCCCGTCCCGACAATGGCACCCCACCCTACTGAACCTTCTCTGAAGCATCAAGCGTTTGGTTTCGTCGGTTCGATATTCTGGATCAGCCTGAGCCTGCTTCCATTGCCGATGCGATGGACTATCGGCAGTGCAATTGGTAGCATACTCTACCTTTTGGTTGGTTCACGTCGCAGAGTGGTCCATCGAAATTTGGAATTGTGTTTTCCTGAAAAGTCCACGGCCGAACGTAAACAGTTAGCCAGGCAGACGTTCAGAAATGCTGGTCGCGGGGTGTTAAGTTGGGGTTTTGGACTATTCGCCAGTCAGCGGCGAATTGACCGCGAGGTGGAGTGGAAAGGACGGGATTCATTTCAGACTTTCATCAAGCTCAAACGCCCCGTGATTTTGCTCTGTCCGCATTTCACCGCTCCAATGCTGACTTACCGTACTATCGGTTCGCTGACACCCGCTGTTTCAATTTATCGTCGACCACGCAATCCGATTTTTGACATGGGTTATCACTGTGCTCTCTCCGGAGTCGAGTCACCCTTCCCATGGCTGAACAAGATTTACCAAAGACGCGGCAATCATCATCTTCGGATGATTCCGTCGCGCGGGAGCATGAGTCCTTTTTACAAAGCGCTGAAGTCCGGCACGCCGTTTTTCTACCTGCCCGATCAGAACGGCAACCGTCCGCCTCACATCACTTTTGCCCCATTTTTTGGCGTATCGGCATCGACATTTACCACATTGACGCGATTCTCCAAGTTCGCGGATGCCAGAATTTTTTTGTGTCACACACTGATGTCTAATACGCGTAAGCGCTATGAAATGCGCACTGAACTTCTGCCCGAAGAATTTATTAGCGGAGACTCTCAGGCGGATGCTGAAAGGCTCAATCAACTGGTCGAATCACTGGTGCGCGAGAGCCCGGATCAATACTTTTGGCTGCACAAACGGTTTAGTACCCGACCGGAAGGCGAACCATCAATCTATTGAGAACTGCAATGACTCCTATGGCAACTACGATCAACCCCACACCATGGAAATTACGCTGGATTTGGCACACTGTCTGGGGGCCAATTTAATTTCAAGCGGGTTTTTGATTAATAGACATAGAAATAATTAATTTTTGCGTACAAAATTTCTTGAATTTCAAAATGAACTTGTTCTAAAATCGTTTACATATAGAACAAATGAGTTTCATAAATTGAATTTTTGAGTCAGACGGAGTATGGTTTTCGGGGGAAGATATCACCGATAATTGAGAAAATTCAACAAGCACTAGGTTCCATCAATTAGCAAGAGGAGAGATGAAGTGAAGCATATTTTTCAGATTGTAGTCGTATCAGTTCTGGCTGCCCTATTCGCTCTGCCAGCCCAAGCCGCAAAGTATCAGGAAATGGAAGTCGCTGACGGCGGTAGCATTTCTGGACAAGTGACTTACACAGGCAGAGTCAAGATGAGAACTGTGCTTCCAACCAAAGACAAAGAGGTCTGTGGCAAGGCACGCAAGGAACCCACAATATTAGTCGGTGAAGGTGGTGCGGTTCAAGACGCCGTAGTCTACATAAAAGAAATCGCTTCTGGCAAAGCTTGGCCGGAAATGGCCAGACCAGTAATCAATAACGTTGATTGCATATTTGAGCCACGCGTACAAGTTGCAAAGCGCGGAAAAGTCGATATTTTGAATTCCGACCCGGTTTTGCACAACTCGCACGGTTACTACGGAAAAGCCACAGCCTTTAACGTCGCATTGCCCTTTAAGGATGCCAAAGTAACAAAAATTCTGAAGCGCAATGGAGTTGTCCGTACAGACTGTGATGCACACGGTTGGATGCTTGGCTGGGTCGTAGTTGTGCCCAATCCTTACCATATGCAAACCGGAGCTGATGGCAATTTCATGATCGATAACGTACCACCAGGCGATTACACCTTGGTGGTTTGGCAGGAATCAGTTGGGGAAACGGAAATTTCAGTTACTGTTCAGGCGGGTGCAACGACAGATGCGTCAGTGCATCTGAACTGACATAGTACACAATAACCATCAATTATTTACCACTGTTTATGCTGTTATAAGGAGGAAACTATATGACTGATAATAAGCATGACCGCGATCAAGTGGTGGGTAACGTCGATATTACGAGACGTACCTTTCTCCACAAATCGCTTTTGACTGGAGGTGCTGTAGCTACCGGCAGCGCAGTGGGGGTTTTCCAAACCCTATCCTCCATGGAAATAGCTAGTGCGGCGATGAGCGAGCCGTTCAGTTTTGCGTGGGTATCCGATACTCATCTGTATCCTCGTGAACTGAACCAGCGTTTCATTGACAAAACTGTCCGTGCCTTTAGCGAAGTCCAGGCAATGGGAGACAAATTTGACTTCATGGTATTTGGAGGCGACTTGGCTCAGCTTGGACATCCAGTCGAAATTGAACTGGGTGCTGAATTGCTTCAGGAAGTTACAATCCCGAAACACTTCATCCCTGGTGAGCACGACTGGTACCTTGACCTTGGCGAAAGCTGGAATAAACACTTCGGCGAAACACCGTGGACGTTTGATCACAAGGGTGTTCGAATCATCGGTGTTGATTCAGTCGGTCGCGCACCAGATTACTGGTCGGCGCGCGGAATGTCAAATGAAGAACGCATGGCGCACATGTCCGGACTAGATGGATCACAGGCGGGTCCCTGGTCAGGATTGGGCAGTGAACAGCGTCAATGGCTTTCCAGCACGTTGTCCGATTGGCCAAAAGATGCACCGGTAATCATTTTCTCTCATACGCCGTTCTACGAGTACTTTCCACCTTGGAATTTCTGGATTCGAGATTGGCGTGAAGTACAGGAAATTCTTGCACCGTGGCAGAACGTAACCAACATTCATGGACACGTTCACCAGCCACTGTACAATGAAATCGGTGGAATGCGCAGCATCGGCATGCTGGCCACATCGTGGCCGTGGCCATATGCGCCAGAAGGTGTACCGGAACTCACAAGACCCATGTTGCGAGTAGACCCAGGTGATCACTTCGACGGTGTTGGTTGGGGTAACCTAGCCATGAACGCTGAAGCTCACATGGAAGTTGAATACATGATGTGGCGTGAGCAGGTGTTTGGCGTTGGAAGAGCAGATTCGGGTACTGGTGACAATGTCAATCAGAAATTGTCTCCGAGAATCTCGGATCGCGGCTGGACCGGCGACTAATTTACCATAAATAGGAGAGTAAACAATGCAAAGCTTTAAAAGCAAAGGGCTAATCGCCTTCATAAGCGCGCTTTTGTGTGTATCGCTCGCATTTGTCTTTATGGTAAATCGCGCTTCTGCACATAAAGTGTCACACGACGCTGAGACGTTAAAAGCCTTCAACGACGCATTCATGGAGCAGGTCATCCTTGGTGATGAACTATTTCATGGCGCAACCATGGAAGGAATTAATATGTCAAATACCGGTATGGCTTGTGCAATGTGCCATCCATTCTCGTCAGATGTTCACCCACATGAGTATCCAAAGTTCCAGGAGCAGATGAGCGAATTCGCGACTTTGCGTGACATGATCAACTGGTGCATTGAGAAACCAAATGAAGGTGAAATAATAGACCCGGATGGTGAAGCGATGAAAGCGCTGGAAGCCTACATCTACTGGTCAAACCGCGGATCTGTGCTGGATCCCGGACGTCACTAGCGATAGTGTAAGCTGACCCCGATCAGTCTGAATCGACTGGGGGTCATGAAAGTGTTGGGGGTGCTGTAATGATACGAATATCGCAAATCATTACTCACCCCCAAATTCTTCACCCAAATTTCGTAGTTAATACTCGGCGTATCGCCAATTAATCATCGCGGAGTAACCGTGCCCTTGAAAAAGATCATTGCAATAGTTTCAATTGTCGCCACAGTCGGCGCAGCCGCAATTATCGGCTTATCAATGCAGACTGCAGGCGGGAAAACCGGCGAAGTAACCTCAGGCCGGTCATTATTCGATTACCCTGCCACAACCGGAAATATCGATCCGGTGTTGAGTGAAGGAATAGAAGTTACGCCGCGACTGCTTGAACACGGCGAATGGGTATTCCGAGGACTTTGCATCGGCTGCCACGGCGCTTCCGGTGATGGCAATGGTGCAGTTTGGGAATTGGGCGACTTATACGCCAAAGAGCACAAACTACCCCGTAAACCACGCGACTTCACAGAAGCAGTTTATAAACTGCGGTCAACTCCAAGTGGCTCGCTGCCAACTGATGTCGATCTGTTCAAGTCAATTTCACGCGGCCTGATTCATGAACAGGACATGCCTGCATTTAAATTTCTGCCCGAACGTGACCGCTGGGCAGTGGTTGCCTACATCAAAACCTTTTCTGACCGTTGGGAAGAAGAGGCAGAATGGCAGGAAGATCCTATCGAGATCACAGACCCGCCTCCTCCAGATGAAGAATCCATCGTAGCGGGTAAAGAAGTCTACGCCCTGATGCAATGTGAACAATGTCACGGCCCGGTCGGAAAAGGCGACGGCCCATCGGCACCGGGACTTGAAGATGATGCTGGTCTGCCCATCGTACCTCGAGACTTTACTGACGCAGCTCAGTTTGTCGGTTCCAGCGACCCAAAAGGAATTTATCAAACGTTTACCACCGGCCTTGATGGCACGCCAATGCCCTCATTTGCCGATTTCCTTGATGAAACGCAACGCTGGCAGCTGGTGTGGTATGTGATATCCCTGCGACCGGAATTTGACCTTGAGGCAACACGGACTCAAATGATGTCAGCTGCAACAGGCAAGCAAGTTGCTGAAGTGAGTATGGAGCAGTGAGAAATTACCTCTGGGCAGTTGAATCTACAGCTAGCAATTTGGGTCGGGGGCGGTGTAATCATTGCCGGGCTATTGAGTTGGTTTTCTGTTACTTACTTTCCAGAGGATCGAACCATCCTGCGTATCAAACCTTATGCACAAATCAATTACGATGCTTTACCAGATGATGCTGATCTTGCAAACCTGGAGCGAGGGCGCAGTTATTACGTTCAGTTGTGCGCGCAGTGCCACGGCGAAAACGGCAGTGGAAACGGTGAGTTCAGGTACCGAATGGTTCCAAAGCCGGCCAATCTGATGAATGAGACAGTTGTCAACAAATCTGATGAGGAATTAAGCACATTGATTCGGGATGGAATTGAAGGTTCTGCAATGGTTCCATGGGGCAATACACTCAGCCCGGTTCAGCGACAGCAGATTGTTGGATATCTTCGCTACCTGAATTTGCAACGCGTCTACCTGGCAAATGGATAGTTTAGCGGCACTAATGGCAGCACCTGTAGTTAACGATGTAACCATCGATACCGATTCGGTATTGATTTTGAAGTTCATAATCATGTCCGTTACTCATTTGTTGATTGGAACTGTACAAGGGGTTCTTCAGACGCTGCCTGAGTTCGCATTGTGGATTCGGGCTACCGGCCCTGCCGGTCACATGATCGACCCTCTGGCACATGCGCACATTAACCTCGTGGGCGGGGTAACAATGGCGATTATGGGACTCTTTTACTACGTTCTGCCAAAAATCGTAAAACGACCAATTTACAGCCCGGTTTTATCCAATACTTCTTTTTGGTTTTCTACCATCGGAGTACTTGGATTTTTCAGCTCCTTAGTCTTCCTGGGCATAGTCGAAGGCAACATGATACTGAGCGGGATGACCTACCTGCAAGCCTTGGATGCCGTCGGCCCAATTCATCACATCCTAATTATTTCAACAGCTATCCTGATGGGGTTTGGCTACTGGATTTTTATTGTTAACATATTTATGACCGTTTTTAAACGGCGCGGAGGTCAACCAAATGCATCGGTTGCTTAACTTTCTATACAACGGCTTCATAGTTGGTGTGGGACTCGGAACTGTTTTTCAGCTCTGTATTCTGCCACTGATTGGCATGCGCAGCCACGAAGAATGGACCGGTTTGCTGGTCTGGGGGTTCGCCATTTCAATCGGTACAGGCGTCATATCGGCACTGACTTTCTGGTACATGAACTCCGTTATGGTCAAGCAAGGAAAGTAGGGAAAATAAGGGACAATTATTATGGCTACGAACATACTCACCCGAAACGACTACGCGGAAGGCACTGCAGCAAAACACTTCTTCTTTTCGTCGATTGTGATGCTGAACATCGGGGTTTTCCTCGCACTCCTAACCTCCATGCGATTGGCTTGGCCCGATGTATTCCCTAACGATATACCCTGGCTCCACTTTGGAAGGATCCGCCCGGTTCACGTACACTTTGTGATTTTCGGCTGGATTTCCATGGCCTTCGCGGGCGCAATGTGTTACATGGCTCCAGCTTTGTGCAAAACCAAGTTGTGGAGTGAAAAGCTGGGAGTCTGGAACTGCTGGGCCTGGAATATTGGCATGGTATTTGTATTCTTCACACTGATCAACGGCATGACCTCTGGTCGTGAATATCAGGACCTGATCTGGCCGTTGGATATTTTTGTGCTGGTGTTTGTCTTTGCACCACTCGCAGTCAACATCTGGCTGACTATGCTGTATCGGCAAACTCAAGGCCTTTACGTCACGATGTGGTTTTTCGGTGCAGCGCTGCTGTTCATCATATTGAGCTATTTTATCGGCGCAGTTCCGGACCTGTTTCCAGTAACCGGTCTGGCAGAAGCGTACATGACTTGGTGGCATGCACACAATATTCTTGGATTGTGGATTACACCTGTATCCGCCGCCATTGCGTACTACATCATTCCGAAAATTTCCGGAAACACACTTTACAGTCACAAGATTGGGCACCTGCACTTCTGGTCAATTGCAGCGTTTTATTCAACACCTGGCGCCCACCACCTTATGGGAGCGCCAATTCCTGAGTGGCTAAAGTCATTTGCATCAGTTTCCGGCGTCTTGATCATGATTCCGGCACTGGCCTTTGTGGTCAATATGTTGATGACCATGAAAGACAAATGGTGGATGTACGCCAAGAACATTCCATTGCAGTGGGCATTGACTGGAGTGCTGTTCGCTATTCCACTTAATATTCAAGGTGCATTTCAGCAAACCCGGGCGCTCAATTGGTACATTCATGGAACACACTGGATTGTGGCACATGCGCATCTCGCACTGCTTGGATTCTCAAGTTTCATTGAAATTGGCGCGATCTACTATGGTTTGCCAAAACTCCTGAAACGTCAACTGTACAGTGAAAAACTGGCTCGACTTCATTTCTGGATGATGGCGATCGGTTTCCTTGGATTCTGGTCAGTTCTGACCGCAGCTGGCCTGGTACAAGGCGCTGCCAAGGTCTACGAGATTCCTTACATCCAGTCGGTCATTGCCACGCATCCGTACATGGTTGGTCGGGTTATCTTCGGTGGCATGATCATTTTTGCACAGCCAATTTTCCTCTACAACATGTGGATGACTGCCAAGTACGGCAAGAAAATTGCACCTGAAACAACTGGTGGTCAAACACCGGTTGGTGCCACCGCATAATTTATCGATAGAGGTAGAAACGATGCCGAAATACGTAGTTGGCGCTGTATTAGTCGTCCTGGTCATTTTTCTGTCGATTGCTATCACTATCGTAGGTGGTTCAACGTATATGAATGAAATACCACGAACTCAGCTGGCGATTGAGAAAGAAAAAATGCTGGGACACAGCGCTTGGACAATTCATGACCCATGGATGAGAGGTGATGATGCCCCGACACTTGCCGGAAAAGGCAAGAAAATCTTCATTCGGGAAGGCTGTTGGTGGTGTCATACGCTGCTGCCCGAACAGACTCAGGACTGGGCATATTTTGGCGACCCACCGGTGGCTGGTGATGTTCAGGGCGAAGCACCAAGTCTGTTCGGTTCAGATCGCAAGGCGCCTGATTTACTGCATATCGCCAGCCGTAATCGCGTCAAGGCATGGCATTACGTCCATCACCGCGATCCGCGGGCTGTTACACCAGGATCAATCATGCCAGCATTCGTACATCTGACTGATGAAGAACTGGATGCCATCATTGCATACCTGGATACACTGAAATAACGACCGTCTTTGAATTAGGTGAAATAATGAGCGATCACAACGAACTCGAAGATAAAGGTGAAGTTTTTGGGCGCTTCGGCGACGAAGAGTACGATGGCATCAAAGAAGGTAATGGCAAAATTCCTTGGTGGCTGGTTCTCATCGTTGCTGTAACTGTCTTTCAAGCCTTTCTTTGGACGATGCCTTGGCAAGGGTTTGGGCAACGGTACGACACCATTACGACGACATTCGTCAGCGCAACCGGCAAGCAGCCGTGGTGGGACTGGGGCTACTACATGGTACTGTTCCAGATCATCCTGGTACTTAGCTGTATTTCAGGAATCATCTGGTACATTAATATTCAAAAATGGAAAGAACGCGCTGAAGAGAACAAAAAGCGAAAAGAGGATTCTCAATAGAGCGGACGATCTTTAACCGTTCGCCAGGTGGGCTTTACTGATCAAATATCGGCTCTAATCTTTACGCTGATCATAATCGGCGTTCTGGTTTATGTCGTTATGTCGAGATTTGTCATTGGACCACTGAGTACGCTCAAGAAAGCCGAAAAAATAGTGCTTTCGCTGAGTGTTGTGGGCATCGTTCTGGTCGTTGTCTACGCTGCTACTGAACTTCTGTTTCGTGTGGTGTTCTAGTCAAAATATCTTTGAATCGCCGAGAAAAGTCGATTGCTAAAACGCGGCGAAAAATTTATGTTCATCTTTTCGGGGATCGTTGTCGTGGCTGCAATTGCCAAGGGTTACCATCACTTCACTGACTTAGACCCTGCCCCACCCAAGCATTTTTATTCCTTTGACGAGGTTGGCCTGCAAGGACATGAAGTCTATCGGAAAATGGGATGCAACAGTTGTCATCGGGCAATGGGGACTGGAGAAGTCGGTGTCGCACCAGTACTGGACGGTGTTGGCACCCGCAGGGATTTACCATGGCTGAAAGAGTATCTGACTGACCCCGGCAGCCTGGTTCCGGGTACTGCTCACTACGGCAACCTGGGACCTGACTTCAGACTCCTGGAAAACGAAGAACGAGAACAACTGGCTGCATTTCTTTCTGGACTTCGGGCCAATCCAAATTCACCGAACTACCCTCTGAAAGTCAAACGCGAGTCAGAATAACGTTCACTCTATTGAAAGACAAAACATCGAGGCACTATTTATGAACGCCGAATCACTTATTCCATTTATCTGGGCAGCGACAGGGTTTCTCATGCTCGTTGCTATTGTAGTCGTCATATTCTGGGCTTACCGAAACAACCAATTTGACGAAAATATTAAAGACCAAATTTTTACCGAAGGTGATGATGATCGTTACAACTGAACTGGCAGGTGCAAAAAGTGCGACTGTCTGCCGGTGAGTGGATCGTCATCGTTGGCTCCGCACTGATCGTACTCTTCGCAGGTGTCGTTGGAACACTAATATTTCTTAGACCGCCGCCGATCCAATTTGAGTACACCGAAACCGCTGCAACAAGACAAGGAGAGGCACTGTATCGCCGGGAAGGCTGTTTATCGTGTCATGAAATATTTGGAAATGGAGCTTCCTACGGCCCGAGCTTGGATGGTGTCGGTAGCAAGCGCGACAAGCAGTGGCTCATTAGTTACTTGAAATCACCAAAACAGGGGGTTAGTCCAAAGCCATATCGACTAAAGATGCCACCCTACAATCATTTACCAGAAAACGAACTGGATTTGTTAGCTGAGTACCTGATGGCACTAAGGGTTGCGACGGACCCTGGGTAGTTGCTAGAGAACGCTGTTGACGGGGACGTTAGGCTTATTCAGAGGGTCCTGACTGATAGTCCTGTTCCTTAAAAAGGCCAGTGCCGATACAAGCCCACGGTACGATCGCCAGTGCAAAACAACCACCGAGACCAAAAACAATCAGCGCCAAAATTGTCAGAAAAGGTAATTCCAGCATGAGATAGAAATTCCAGTAAGTTGATACTAAAATATCAATTGTAAACGATCCGAAACTGTTGATATGACATTTCCAAAGAAAACCCCACTCCTGATTCTTACACTAACCGCCTTGTTTGCACTGGTATCTTGCAGTGAACAGTCAACCGGCATTGGAGCAAAACTGAAAATCGGTGATGAGGCGCCAAAGAGTGCCAATCTTACTGTGGAAGATCAGAACAATTGGTATGAAGTCTCGACGATGGATACGAAGGTGCCGTTGTATAAGTGGACCATTGCGAATCTCATTGAGGAGGGCGAACCATTCATGGTGGTATTCGGCACACCTCAACACTGTACGATGTGCGTTGATCAGATCGTCCGGGTTGCAGTAATGGAAGAAAAGTACGGCGACAAATTTGCCTTCCTGCATGTCGATGGCTACAAGGACAATAATATCTGGGTTGAGTGGGGAGTCAAGGGCGAGCCGTGGACGTATTTCGTGGATGCGACGGGCAAAATCGCATCAATCTTTCCGGGCCAAACCGAATTGGGTCTACTGGAACTCGAAATCGAAAAGCTGATATCCAGCAGCTAAAATTCGTGCAACTGTCGCTGCAAGTCGTCTTAAGATGCCTGATTGGCGGTGCACTCTTTATCGGAATCATGCCAGCCTGGGGTCAGGTGAGTCCGTACGTCTATGTACAGATGTCAATGGCAGTCCCGTGGTTTTTGTATTTTGTATTTCTGGCCAGTATTCTGCTACCATTTTTTATTCTGATCATTGTAGCCTGGCGACGTTATGCTTCAAGTAATAAGGTCAGAACAAAATTAAAGCATTAGTTTTCTGTCAGTTTAGCATTTCGATTCATTCCTGCTTCGATTACCGTTTTATTCCAACCAAAACCTATTTTTGCAAATGGAATTCTTTTTACGAATAATCTTACCGATCATTCTGTTGGCGGTATTTGCAATTGTCGCTATTTTTGTCTTGAACTCGGTTGAATCCATCGAAATGATGCGCGAGACAAAACGAGCCGGCCCGACCATTCTAAATCAGTAGCGAATCCTCTCGCTGTCAATCAAGTTTGGCAATCGCCTTTGGCGATTGAAACAAAATACCATTCACAATTGGGAATGATAGTTGCGGCATCTGCCACTCGAACTGTACCTATGAACTCGATGGCAGCAATGCTCTATTCAATGCACACGAGCACTTACCTCTTCGTTTGAACCGAAATCCGTTCGAGTTTTTAACTCTGCCAGTATCGTGGTGTCAGAAGAATCAGCAGTGTCAATAGTTCCAATCGTCCAAGTAGCATCGCAAATGCCAGAATCCACTTCGCTGCTGATGGTAGTTGAGAATAGTTGTCTGCCGCTGCGCCTAGAGCTGGACCTAGGTTATTTAGACAGGCAGTTACGGTGGAATAGGCGGTTACCATATCTACGCCCGTTGCCAAAACCAGAATTGAGAGCACTACAAAGCTCAGAATGTAGAGCGCAAAAAATCCCCAAACACTGTTAACGACGTTGTCTGGTACCGACTTACCACCCATGCGGATTGGTATGATTGCAGCCGGATGAATGGCTTTTAAAATTTCTCTTCGACCCTGCTTGAATAGCATGATGACCCGCATCACTTTAATTCCGCCAGCAGTTGACCCGGTGCAACCTCCGATGATACTGGCCAGCATTAATAAGGCTGGCAGAAACAGAGGCCAGGCTGCAAAATCCGTAGAGGTGAATCCAGATGTGGTTGCAATTGCCACTACTTGAAAAACACTGTGCTTAATCGCTACCGTAGCAGAATCCATGGTATTAGAAAACACCAGCACTGCGGAAATCAGCACAATGAACGCAACGATTAAACAGAGATAAACTTTAACTTCCGTATCCTGGATGTAAGCCCGAAAGCTTTTTTTGCTCCATACCATGAAATGCAGCGAAAAATTAATCCCGGCAACAATCATGAAAAAGATTGCGACAAACATGACGGGGTCGTTGAAATGAACACTGAAACTGGCATCGTGGGTAGAAAAACCGCCGATCGCAATGGTTGTGTAACTGTGAGTTATCGCATCAAATGGAGTCATTCCAGCCAACCAGTATGCCAAGGCGCAGACTATAGTTAAACCAAGGTAAATGTACCATAGTGCCTTCGCCGTCTCCTTTATTCTCGGAGTTAGTTTGGAGGATTTCATGACACCGGGCATCTCCGCCATATAGAGCTGCATGCCACCAATTCCCAACATTGGAAGAACAGCAACTGCCAACACAATGATTCCCATCCCACCGATCCACTGTAGTTGACTTCTGTAATACAGGACTGAGTAAGGCAGTTGATCCAGACCAGTGAACACCGTCGCCCCAGTTGTTGTCAGGCCGGACATCGATTCGAAAAAAGCATCAGTAAAACTGATTTCCAGGTTGTGCCACAATAGAAATGGCAAAGTCCCTGCCAGTGCTAAAGACACCCAAAAAGCAGCGACGGTCAGAAATCCTTCGCGTATACCCAGTTGCTGACGATTCCTGCGTACGGGATACCACATAGCAAATCCTGCCAGAAAAATTACGAAAAACGATATCAACAAATCGTAGAATGCGCCATCATCGAAAAGAATGGCGATGGCAATCGGTGGCAACAGGGTTAGACTGAACATGCCGAACAAGATCCCAATAATCTTGAATACTGACTGGTAGTGCATGGCAGAATGAGTTTAAGGTTAAGGAGTGGCGGTTACGCCAGGGGATTTAGTGGAAAAAGAGCGGATTGGGTTCGAACAGCCTTTGAACTTCCGAAATCATCTTGAGTGACTTTGCCGCGACAAAAATAATGGCATGATCGTCAGTCTGGATTTCAATATCATGATGTGCAATCAGAACTTCATCATCTCGAAGAATCGCACCGACCACAGCGCCCTGTGGAAGATTTAGTTCTTCTATGCGGCGACCCACAACACTAGAATGTTGTTTTTCACCCACCGCAATTGTTTCGATGGCTTCTGCCACCCCGCGGCGCAAGGAGTGTACTTCTACGGTCGAACCGCTGCGAATATAACTTAGCAACCGGCCAATTGTGTTCTGATTTGGAGAAATGACGATATCAATACCGCTTTGCGTTGACTCGAGCATTTCAACATAGCTGGAATTGTTGATCAATGCCATAGTTCGCTTGGCACCGAGCCACTTCGCCATCATCGCTGAAAGTATGTTGACGGAGTCATCGTTGGTAACCGAACAGAACACCTCCATCGTTTCCATATTCTCACGCGTCATCAGGTATTGATCTGTGGCATTCCCATGAATAACAATCGTATTGTTAAGCGTCATTGCAGCGTGCTCGGCTCGGACTCTGTCATACTCGATCAGTTTGACTCTCAAATCAAAAGACTCAAGTCCCTCTGCCAGACGCATTCCAATATTTCCTGCACCAACCAACGTCACCCTTTTGCCAACGGACCTGTCAATGGTGCGCAATTCTTGCATCATACGCGTCAGATTTGCAGGATTTGCGATAAAGAACACTTCGTCACCCGGAAGAATGGCAGTTTCGCCTTTTGGAATGATGGGTTGACCCGAACGATAGATTGCTGCAACCCGTACATCGTCATTTGGCATGTGATCACTTAGCTCTCTGATCTTATGCCCGACAAGTTTTCCGCCATGTTCCGCGCGCATTGCAGCTAACTGAATTTTTCCGTGTGCAAATTCCACAACCTGCAGAGCACCTGGCAAATTGATGAGTCGGATGATTTCATCCGTTACCAGCTGAGCGGGGCTGATAATCGAGTGAATTGGAATCTGCTTCTCATCCGTACCGAAAAATTCAGACTTGCGCTTGTGAAACTCCATGTTGCGCACGCGGGCAATCAAATTGGGCTCAAGACCGAGTCGATGCATTAATTGGCACACCAGTATGTTTGTTGCATCATTGTCTGTAACCGCCAACACCATATCTACATTGTCGGGATTCACTTCTTCGAGGACTAAAGGATCGGAAGCATCCCCCAAAATTGTCCGGATATCGAGATTCTGAGACATCAGGTTTAGCGCGGCTTCACTCTGATCAATGATGGTAATATCGTAACCTTCCTGGTCTAACGCTCGAGCGACTGAGGAACCCACCGTGCCAGCGCCTACAATCAAGACACCAGTCATGATTCAGCTCCGTCTTTGGTCGTGATTTCAATTTGACTGCTGGCAGTTTCCTCAATTCCGAGGTCTCGGGTTTTGCGAAATATACTGGCCCGATGTAATCCGGTTGCTGCGGCGACCTCTGTGAGAGATTTTGAACGCTGCAAATGAAATCTGAGGTACTCGCGCTCAAAATTATCCTTAGCTTCTCGAAATGGAAGTCCAAAAAGCTGCGAACCATCCTCTATTGTTTCTAATGACTCAATTGCCGGTTCGTCCCATGTTTCAAGCACCGTACGTACCTCTTCATCAGAAATAGTCTCCACACTGGCACCCTGAATAACTTTTCGAAGAACGTTTTTCAACTCTTCAACATTCCCATTCCACGTATGGTTGCGCAGACAGTTGAGTGCTGCGGTAGAAATCGGTTTATAAGGCAGTTCACCGCTTCTACTGAATTTGTCAACGAGATAACCAACCAATTCGGGAATATCCTGAAGTCGGTCACGCAACGACGGTACCCGGATCACCGATTCATTCAGCCGATGAAACAATTCTGGTCGAAACTTTCCTTCCTTGATACGCTGGTAAATTGATTCGGTCGTCGTTGCAAAAATCGCAGGCGCACTGTCATCACCTCTGAAGCGTCTCTCAATAATTTCGTTGTGCAGACCTAAAACCTGATTTTGAGAATATCTGTCGTAGGTGTGAATATCGCGAATCAAGATGGAGCCATGTTTCGCTTCCTCGATCGCATCTGAAATAGTACGTTGCCAAATCTCTTTCGTCTGCCAGTCCAGTATTATCAGACTCTTTCTGTCGTTACCACGATCATGATGAATCATGCGAGAAACCGTTGTCCGACCACTGCCGACTTCACCAATGACGAATACATCGGATCTTGCTTGAGATAGCTTGTTGATTTCTCCACGCAATGTTGCAATTGCTGGACTTGATCCGACCAAATCAACTTGAGCGTCTGATTTTCTAGTTACTCTGTGCTTTGTCGATACCTCCCTGCTGCTTACTGCGTTTCGCACCGTGATGTCCAAACGGCCGATGGACACTGGTTTTTCCAGGTAGTCGAAGGCACCATAGCGGGTCGCTTCGACAGCTGTTTCTATTGAACCATGGGCAGACAGCATTATCACCGGGGTTTCAAAGTTTGCGTCATACCATTCTTTCAGCAAGGTAATTCCATCGTCACCAGGCATCCAGATATCCAGCAAAATGGCATCGAACTGCTGTAGGCGAACCGCGGTCCGAGCAGCCGCGGCATCGTGCACCTCAGTTACGGCGTAATCAAAATCGGTGAGAATTTCACCAATAAGTTGGCGAATATCAGGTTCATCGTCAACGACAAGGATTTTGGGTGGCTTAGTACTCATTGTAATTCTTCATTATCGAAGTCATAGTGACCTGCAAGTTCACCCCTAGAGATAGAACGCTGAGGCTCAAGACGGAACTCCAATTGAACTTTTGCACCAACTCCATTGGCAACATTTTCAGCGAATACCGTACCATCATGTGCTTCGACAATCCGCTTGACGATCTCAAGTCCTAGGCCCATACCTCGTTTTTTTGTAGTTGCGTACGGCTCGAACATTTTACCTAGCACTTCACTTTCAAATCCAGGACCATTGTCAATAATTGAAACAACAATATTCCCTTCAACAGTAGTTTGTGACTCAATTTGTAGCACTGATTTTTTAGAATCTTCTGTTGCTTCTCTAGCGTTATTGATCAAATTATTAAATACCTGTACCAGTTTGTCCGGATCACCCGACATCTCTGGTAAATTCGGATCAAGCTGCAAAGAAATTTGTTCAATCTGCTCGTTTTTCTCATGCAGTTCGGTTACCTCACGAATCAATTCATTCAAATTCACTGAAGAAATCTGCAGATTTATCGGTTTGGAATAGTTCTGGAAGTCCTTGACGATTCGTCCCAATGTATTCAATTGCCGACCAATCGCAGCAAATGAAAGTTCAAGAGATTGCCGCTGCTCGTCAGTTAGAGTGGCGTCGGTTTTGTACTGAATGCGATCAACTGCCAGTTGAATCGGCTGAAGAGGATTTAACATTTCGTGCGCCATTCGCTGTGCAACTGCCTTCCACGCTTCACCTCGCTGAGCCTCGACCAAGGCGGTAATATCTTCGACAACTACAACGTGTGTTGCCGATGCGCTGGCAGGAATTGGCAACTTGGTTCCACTGTAAGCCAAAATTTGATCGCCCTGTCGAGAATGGAGCTTGACGGTATCACTCCATTCAGAGTCCTTTTTATCGATTCCTCTAGCAATCGATTCAAAAAGAGGAGAGTAAGTGTCCCATCGTTCGATCATAGCGCTTAAATGATCATCAATTAAATCCGCCGCGTTAATGCCTAGAATACTCTCAGTCGCTAAGTTGATGTTCGTTAGTCGCTGGTCCCGATCAAAAAACATGACTCCCGAAGACAGATGCTCGAGCACAATCTCAAGATACGCACTGTGCTCTTCGGCAAGCAAACGACTTTGACTGATTTGCTCCTGCGATACTTTAATGCGCCCTGTCATTTCGTTAAACGAGTTAACCAGAACCCAAAAATCATCCCGAACGGTTGTGTGCTGAAGACTCTCGTATCGACCCTCAGCAACCGCTTTTGTACCTTCAAGCAACGTACGAATGGGCTCGACCAAGTGGCGGGTTAATCCAATGGCTGCCAACGTAGCGAGCAACATAACAAAAAGCGTAACAAAAGTCAGGGCCAATACAAAGCTGATTTTCAGTGGATTTCTAAGGTACTCCAGGCGTTCATGTCTTTCGTTCAATTGGCTGATCCGTTCAGCGAGCCGTTGAGAACTTGACGGCAAAGTCGTTAGCACCTGTAGATAGTGCTGATGCGTCGGACCTGCAATTGGAATTGGAATCAGCATGCGAAGCAGCGCACTGCCATCTTCTCCATGGTACAGTTCCCAGCCTGACCGTCGATCGCGCCCTGGTTCTTCTGTCCCGGCTGGACGTTCTCCAGACTCTTGAACACTTGATGATTCCAAAGATGACATGGGATCAGGATCTAGAAAAAACTGCTCAATCAATCGCCGGCTTGGTTGAACGGGTAACAGAGATTCAGTTCTCGTACTACTGGAGACGACCATTCCTTCCGCACGAGTCAGATCTTCAAAATAAGTAATTTCTTCATAGTCGGCAGACTGACTCGCTCGAAAAATCAGCTCAAAGATTCTTTCGCTTAGAGTTGCAGGTTCAGCGGTCTCATTTTCAGTATCTGTAGTGTCAGGCGCCTGTGAGCCAACAATCACTGTGATACTGAACTCCTCTTCACTCGAAATGGTATGTTCCATTGAAATAATTGAGCCAGTGGCTGGTTCATCAGTTTGGCGATTACTGAATACTGCGGGTATCCCCTCACCACTTTGCTGGCGAAGCAGGTTCGCAAGTTCCTCAACCACATCATTCAACTCGTTTCTTATTCTCGTCTCGAACGAATCGAAAACAAGGACTCGCAATTGATTGGCTTCTTCGATCGCTTCACCCACCTGAAGCTCAAACCAGTTATCGATTCCACGACTTAAAGCGAGAAAGGAAAAAACGTAAACTACAGCCATCGAGAAAAATGTTATGAGGGCGATATTTCGCAGAATCCGTAGTGCCAGTTGGGTGCCTGGTTCGCGCTGCCTGTACTCGCGAATAAGCTGATAGGCAGACACACCAATCAACAGGAGAAATAGAATCGCCGCAACCAGGTTGGCGACCAGCAGTTCTGCATCGTACTGAATGAGCAAATCGGCTGATGCCGTATCTGAAATTACGGCACCCAACTGCACCATTACGAAAAGAAACAGCACTGTTGCCACTGCTAAGGCAGCCGTGTAAAAGCGCTTAACGAAAACTTGTGTCACTTGATGTCGAATTTCACCCGTTCGCTCTTCAAACGCCAAGCATCATTGAAAAACACAGGCAGTCGCATGACGGAAGGCAATGCTGACCGATCAATCGAAATTCTTACTCTCCCAACGTAAGACCTATCCCTATTGAGATTGGCTTCAGTTAGTTCGACTTGATATGTTCGTTGTCTGCCCAGTGCTTCCAGCATCGCCTCAAGTGAGGTGTAACCACCATTCACATTTCGATCAGTGGATTTCAGCAAATAGTCTCGGTACAGGCTTCTGTAACTGATTACATCTCGAGTGACGAATTCATAGATGTTTTTATCCCAAAAATTATTTCGTACTTGATAGATCTTAATCGTGGTCTGAACAGTAATCGGAATACTTGAATTCAACGCTTCAACGACGTCATCCGAAAGTTCGATCCTGGAATCCACAACGACGGTCACCATAGAATCAGAATCACGCAAGGCTTCAGTAGACACAATGGAAAATCCAAAAGATGGTGACACCGTCATACAGAGCACAAACAATGTAACGAACCGGGCGATTTTACCGATACAAATCTTTCGCACCGTCAATCGGTCTCTCCGACTCATTGGTTTTTCAACCTCGCATAATAGAACCCATCCCCACCTGTATCATCCTGTAACCGCTGTCGACCAAAGCGCGTTTGGTGCCCGAGAGACGGAGGCAAGGGATCAATGCTAATGTTTGGATGGTTGCGTAGAACGGCTTCAATCTGACCATCATTCTCACGAGCCAGAATTGAACAAGTTGTGTATAGCAGTTTTCCATTTCGATTCAAGAGCGGTAACAGCCCTTCAAGCAAGTAGCGCTGTTGTTCAACGACCCGGTCAATGTCCGCAGGCTTCCGATGATGCTTGATATCAGGATGCTTGCTGACTACTCCGAGAGCTGAGCATGGAGCATCAACCAGAATTCGATCAAATGGTTTTCCATCCCACCATTCGTCGGGACGCGCAGCGTCAGCTGTTATGACTTGAACATCATTTTGCACTCTGCTCAAATTATCCACAATCTCAGTCGTACGCGCCTGATCAATATCGATTGCGAAAATTTCATCCAATTTCGGTTCTATTTCAAGCATGTGAACTAGTTTCCCACCCGGGGCAGAACAGGCATCCAGTACCCTTTGGCCCGGTGCCAATTCCATCGACAGTGCAGCAAGCTGAGAGGCTGAACTCTGTATCGATACTACACCATTACTAAATCCGGGTAGATTTTCAACACTGATACGCTTTGCAAGCTGAAGCGCGACTGGAGAGGTCTGGTCAACACTTGCAAGAATTTGACTTTCTTTCAGTATGTCGAGATACTCGGACACACTGGTTTTGTTCATATTCAGTCGCAACGTCATCTTCGGCCGACAGTTGTTGGCGCGCAGGATTTCCTCCCAGCTTTCCGGCCACTCCTGCTTAATGAGATCAACAATCCACCGAGGATGAGAGAAGCGACAATCATCCGTCAAGCCGTTTGACTTAAACTGATCCTCACAACTTAAGAATTGTCGCAAAACAGCATTGACAAGACCGCGTGCCCAGGGCTTTCCAAGTTCAACAGTCGCATCAACTGTCTCAGACACACACGCATATTGCGGAATTCTCATGAACTTCAACTGATAAAGACCCACACATAAGAGGCATAGTACATCCTGATCTTTACGACGTAACGGACGAGCAAGCAATTGGTTCAATTGGTGCTCAAGTAGCCAGAACCACCTTACGACCCCGTAGGTTAGCTCTGTAACAATTCCCCGATCTTCAGACTTCGCTTGATCCAGTGCATGATTGAGAACCCGATTCAGCTGTCGACCCCGAAATACCACATAAAAAATTGCCCGCGCAGCAATTGTTCGGGGATTTTGCGCTTGGGACATTGATCAGTCCACCTTCGACCCATGCCCAAATATTGAACCCGGCGATATCGGAAGTCCTGACAGAAATTCCTGGACTCTCATTCTCTTTTTGCCATCGCGCTGCAAACACAAAATTTTCACCGCATCGTGTCCAGCACCAACTATCACACCACCGCTGCTGCATTCAATCACTTCACCGGGAGTAGCCATCCCTGAGTATGAAAAGACCTGTGCCGCCCAAATTCGAATTCCCATTCCTTGGTAGATTGTTTTTGCAATTGGCCATGGGTTATAGGCGCGCACTTTGCGAACAATTTCATCGGCCGATAAATTCCAGTCGATGAATGACTCGGCAACTGTAAGTTTTGAAGCATAGGATGCCTGACTGTCCAATTGTGGTGACGACTCCTTCAGTTTTTGAGGCAATGTATTCAGGGTTTTCAGCAATTCTTGAGCACCCAACACAGCCAGCTTTTGCTGTAGCGTGTCTGTTGTGTCATCCGACTGAATTGCACACTCAAGCTGCGACAGCATCGGCCCTGTATCAAGTCCGACATCCATGTGCATGATCGTTACTCCCGTTTTACCGTCACCTGCTTCGATTGCACGCGCAACCGGTGCAGCACCGCGCCACTTGGGAAGCAGAGACGCATGTACATTAATGCATCCATACTTTGGCAGTTGCAAAAGCTCAGCTGGTAGTAAAAGACCAAAAGCAACAACAACCATCACATCCGGTGACAATTTTTGCAGTTCTTCAATCAATTCTCTCGTGATGCGATGGGTTTGAAGAACTCGAATCCCTTTATCTTCGCAAAAAAGCTTGACTGGTGGTGCAGTCAGTTTTCGTCCTCGACCCTTTGGTCGGTCTGGCTGAGTGAGCACCGCGATGACTTCAACGTCGCTTTCGACTAGACATTGCAAACTCGGTAGTGCAAATTCCGGTGTCCCGGCGAATATGGCTCGCAGATTGTTCATGACTTCAAACTACAACACTGACAGACGTCATGCAATTCATGCTCCAATGTTGAAGCGAATCTTAACCGACTCTACGGGCCATGTCGCGTTGGCGTTGCCGGGCTGCCTTTTGAAATTGTTTGGTAACTCGCTGGCGTTTTAATCGGGACAGGTAGTCTGTAAACAGTTTGCCGCTCAAATGATCAATTTCATGTTGAACGCATACTGCAAACAAGCCTTCAGCTTCTGTTTCATACGGTTCTCCCTGCACGTCTTGGGCTCGAAAGCGTATCCATTCCGCCCGTTTGACTTCCGCGAAATATCCAGGAAACGACAAACAACCTTCTTCAACGATCTGTTCACCATCCGAATCAATGACTTGGGGATTAATGAGAACTTTCAAATCATTGTGATCATCGGATACGTCGATAACAATGATACTGTGTGGTATCCCTACTTGGATAGAAGCCAGCCCTATACCAGGTGCCGCATACATGGTTTCAGCCATGTCATTAACGATGTCCCGAATTTCTAAATTAAAATCAGCGACCGGTTCAGCTACGCGACGCAATTTAGGGTCGGGATAAACAAGAATGTTTAATATAGCCATTGGAATGCAGTCATTCTCCGGACCGACTCACTCCAGACGGTTTTGAACTATAGTCGGAAGGTTAATCAAGATTTCTCATTGATTAGTTCTAGGTCGGATACCAAATTTGTAGTGTTACGAAAACTCTCAAGAATTAATATATAAAAAGCAAAGCTATCCACCCACTTTTCTTCGATCATATTTTAGCAACTGCTCTCAATGTTTAATCTCGTCGTCGTTGAATCACCAGCGAAATCGAAAACAATTGGCAAATATCTGAATAACGGCTCCAAATTGGAAGGCGAATACAGAATATTAGCCACAGGTGGACACATATATGAGTCACACAAAGTAGACGTTAAAAATGACTTCAAGCATGAATATCAACTGATTGACTCCAAACGCAGCGCAGTCAAACAGATTGAGAAAGCCATGCAATCAGCCGATCGATTGTACCTGGCAACTGACCCTGACCGCGAAGGTGAGGCTATTTCAGCGCACGTAAGAGACTACCTCAATAAGCGCGGCATTTTAAATGGCAAAGAAGTACACCGCATTGTCTTTTACGAAGTTACCCGTAAGGCAGTACTGGATTCTCTTTCGAATCCAAGCGAAATTTCGAAAAATTTGGTTGAAGCACAGCAGTCCCGAGATGCGCTTGACCAATTAGTCGGATTTAATCTGTCACCACTTCTCATTCGAAAACTTCGCACTCCCCATATCTCCGCTGGCCGGGTACAGAGTCCTGCACTGCGATTAATTGTTGAAAGACAGCGAGAAATTAATCAGTTCACACCCGTCGAATTCTGGACGATTGGGGCTGGACTGTCCAAAAACAATTTTGATGATTCGAACTCTTTTGTTGCCCAACTGACTTACTTGAGCGGCAAAAAGCTTGCGAAGCAAGAAATTACCAGTCAAGAAGCAGCAAATTCAGCTGTTGCATCGATCGAAAAGGAGTTGGAGCGATCAGAGCGAAAACTCACAGTTGCGACGATTAATCGAAAAGACCTGAAGAAAAGACCACCACCACCATTTAAAACCTCCACATTTGTACAGAGTGCTACACAAATATTGAAGAGAAGTGCGGTCGAGGTGACTCAAATTGCACAAAAACTCTATGAAGGCCTCGAAATTAATGGGGTACAAACGGGATTGATAACCTATACCCGTACTGATTCGCTAACTTTGTCTACTCTGGCAACAGGACAGATTCGTGAGTTTGTCAGTAAAACTTACGGTAGTCAGCACATTCCAAAATCGGCTCGTATTTATAAAACCACCTCAAAAACGGCACAGGAGGCACACGAAGCAATCCGACCAACAGATGTTAATCTCACTCCAGATAAAGTCAGGTCGTCTTTGAACCGAGAGCAGTTAGCCATCTATGAACTCATTTGGAAACGCACTGTCGCATCACAAATGAAGGATGCCATTTTTAATCAGGTGTCGGTCGATTTGGTAGTGGCGGATCATCGATTTCACTCAACCGGCTCCACTCTCAAATATGCTGGTTGGCAGGTAGTCTCGAGAGATTCAGTAAATCAGAACCATAATTCCGAAAGCAATCGCACATTACCGCACCTTGAAGAAGGTGAATTAGTCCCGGTTAAACAAATAAAGCCTGAACAACACTTCACAAAACCGCCACCGCGCTATACCACTGGCAGCCTCATAAGACAACTGGAAGAATTCGGTATCGGCAGACCGTCAACGTGGCCAACAATCATCACGAAACTGCAAAGTCGCAATTACGTCACTGTCGAACAACAGAGTTTCTACGCTGAAAGCCTCGGTTGCATAGTCGTAGATTATCTGAATCAGCACTTTTCAAGATATGTTGATTACGGATTTACCGGAACAGTAGAAGACAAACTGGACGAAATAGCGCGAGGTGAACTGAATCGGTTGTCTGTGCTTGGCGAATTTTGGAAGGACTTTTCAGCCCAACTCGAAACGAAACTCAAGGCTCCTGTCTTTGAAATCAGTCTAGGTGAAGAACCAGACACCAAACGCGAACTTCTCGTCAAGGTAAGAAACGGAGGATCCTTCCTTCAGTTAGGTCGCAGAACCGATGCGGAGAAGCCAGTCTTTCGACCACTACCAAAAGGAACAGATCCGGGTTCAGTTTCATATGAAGATGCTGTTGAACAGTTCAGAGGTCCAGTGCTACCTCGCATTTTGAATGAGAGAACGCGAGATGGAAGAGTCGTTGAAATTAAGTCCGGTCGCTACGGGCCTTATTTCACATGTACTGATGATGCGGGGAAAGTCGAAACATTTAATTTGGACAGCGATATTGACCCTTTTGCCACAACCATTGAAGACATTGAATCAATTCTTCTTTTGCCAAAATTGCCTCGCAGTTTGGGGAAATCTGATGAGTATAAAGAAGTTCTCGCCAATCGTGGTCGATTTGGTCCTTATCTGTCGGTAATTCGCGCAGATGGGAGCAAATTCAACGTGAGCCTAGGAAAAACTGATGATCCTACAACAGTCACTCTTGAACGCGCGATCGACGTTATTAACGCCTCTAAATCAAGAGCCGGTTCGAGAAGGGGGCAGCGCACCACAATAAAATCATTTGAAAACTCGAAAGTTCAAGTTCTGGATGGACGATACGGACCCTACGTGACAGACGGTAAAATCAATGCCAGTGTGCCACCTTCCCTGGTTGCTTCCGAGTTAAGACTCGAAACCTGCATGGAGTTGCTTGAGAAGAAAAGAAAAAGCAAGCCAAAGAAGCGTACAGCGTCCAGAAAAAATTCAACCGCCATTCGCAAAGCGAATAGTGCCTGATACTTCAATAAAGGTGCATAGCATCAGACTACAACGTCGATGCAAATTGCGAACTATTGAATCTAAAAGTCACTCCAGCAATCTTTTCACTTTCTTCTGAGAGACGCTGCGAATTGGCTTGCCAGTGATCGAACTTAGCGGTGGATAAGGCATCTCCGGCAAGAAGCAAAAAAGCTCAACATTGACTTCAGCAGCAGTCCATTCAAAGCCTGGAATATTTTCAAAACGCTTGCCTGCAAATCGCTTGCGTTTTTCAATTTGATCATACGGCACCTGCGCCTCATACAGCAACTCACAAACTTCTTCAACCGTTGGGGGAAAGACGTGAACTTCAACTGGCCTGACTGATGTGATTACTCCAGTTACTGCCGCACCGGTAAGCTTTGGTGAGTACTCAGAAACCAAATTCATAATTGACAACGATGTTTCCAGGTAATGCTTACGCTCGACATCTCGATTAGATTTAAAAATCGATAGCTGCTCCTCAAGCGCATTCTCAATTTCCAGGTTGGTTGGAATGGATCGATGCGTCGAAACACCGAGCCTTGAGCAGGCTTTCTCCTTTGCTATTCGAAAATCGCGAACTCCCTCATCCGCCATGATTCTTGCAGCTTCATAGCGTAACGAACGGCGCAAACGACTTGCTGACTTTGGCACGACGAAACTGTGCAGGTGAGTTAAAAAAGTTGGCTTTCGGTGGGTTCTTCACTGGCATCTGACTGCTCAGATGCTTCAGATTTCAAACTAACGTGAGCAATATCCAGTATCGGCTGAGTTCCAGCAATAAATGACTCCCGGAGCGCATCAGAGCTATCCTCAGGTACGGCATCTCCAGTTTTTGCATTGATAAACTGTGTAACGATGTTGTCCGGAGGCTCGAGTGGTGATTCCGGCACACTCTCCAACGCAGTTTTCATGTAGTCTATCCAAATCGGAAGTGCCAATCCGGATCCATGTTCATTTCGACCCAAATCAGCTGGCTTGTCAAATCCAACCCAGACAGTTGTGGCAATATCCGCATTGAATCCTGAAAACCACGCATCTTCAAAATCATTGGTAGTGCCGGTTTTGCCAGCAAGATCTGCACGATTGAGCGACAGAGCCCTGCGTCCGGTCCCATCTCGAACTACGCCGCGCAAAAGATCGGTCATGATATAGGCATTAGCACTGGAAATTACCCTTTCAGCGCGCTTGACAGGCGTATGAGAAAGTGACTCCAACCTCTCAATTTCTGAGTCCAATTTAAAGAGACAACCGCTGCAAACTTCTGTGGTCTTGCCGCGCAATACAACCCGGTCATACTGGTCTTTAACAATATCGATAAAATAAGGTTCAACGACATGACCGCCATTGGCAAACACTGCAAAGCCAGTGACCACATTCAGCGGCGTTTCCTCAGCTGAACCCAGCGCGAGAGAAAACCCACTCGGAAGCGACGTTCGATCAAATCCAAATTTTGTAATGTGATTGATGGTCGTATCTATACCCAAACCTCGAATCAGTCGAACTGAAACCAGATTTAACGATCTTGCAAGTGCTTCGCGTAAGCGTGTTTCCCCAGTGAACTTGCCACTATAGTTTTGCGGTCGCCACAATATTTCAGATTGTTGATCTTCGACCACAATCGGAGCACCGCTGATCAAACTTGCTGAAGTAAACCCGTTGTCAATTGCCGCAGAGTAGACAAAAGGCTTAATTGTGGATCCCATCAGACGCTTGCCCTGAGTCGCGCGATTGAACTTATCCAGGTAGTAGTCAAAACCACCCACCATCGCCAAAACGGCACCATTTTTCGGATTAATTGAGATGATCGCGCCGTTCACGTCAGGAATTTGCACCAACGTCCAGCCAGAGTCTTCGACCAGCCGTACGAACACAATATCGCCGAGATCAAGAACTTCACCCGGAGTTTGAGGTTTTGGACCAAGCAGGCGAGCTGTCTGATAGCGTCTCGCCCACTGCATATTCTCCCATGAAATGGTAATCGTCTCGGAAGACTTGTTGACAGCAGTTACACGGTCCTCGTGCACCTCTGTAATGATTACGGGAATGATGTCCTGACTCGGTTCAATATGTCGCAGTACGTCATAGATCTGTTCTTCTGTTCCCAACTGATCAAGGTCCCAGTTTCGAATTGGACCGCGAAAACCGTGCCGCCGGTCGTACTGAATTAAACCTTCGCGCAGACTTTCACTAGCCGCCAGTTGATTTGTGGAGATAATTGTCGAATAGACGCTATACCCGTCTTCGTAGGCTGCCTCACCGAAACGATCTAACATCTCTCTTCTAATCTGTTCTGCAACATAAGGTGCTTTCAACTCCACTTCAGAAATGTGCAGTTCCGCCGTCAGTGATGATTCGACATAATCACTGTGTTCAGTCAGGGAAATGAATCCTAAATCTCGCATGCGACCGAGAATGTAATCGCGTCTTATTTTTGCATCTTTCGGGTTGCTTAACGGATTAACACTAGATGGTGCCTTTGGCAATGCTGCAAGCATCGCATACTGAGGAATGTCAAGTTCACCAAGCGGCTTGCCATAATAGACATTGGCTGCCGCGCCGAATCCGTAAGCACGGTGTCCAAGAAAAATTTTGTTCAGATAGAGCTCCAGAATTTCATCTTTGGTCAGGTATTGCTCCAACCGTAGAGCAAGTAGGGCCTCTCGTGCCTTACGAAGATAGGTTCTCTCTTTAGTCAGATAGTAGTTCCGAGCAACCTGCATGGTTATCGTACTTGCACCTTGTGCTCTGCTGCCGGAAACGAAGTTGGCGTACATTGCACGTAACACACCGCGATAGTCAACACCGGCATGCTGATAATAACGATCATCTTCCGCAGCAAGTACAGCGGCAATCAGTGCTGGCGGCGTGTCAGCAATCTCAATGGGAATTCGCCGCTGGTCACCAAATTCTCCCAGCAAAAGCCCATCACTCGAATAGATGCGAAGCGGAACTTTGAGTTGCAGAGTCTTGATTGTCTCAATGTCTGGCAAACCGGGCACTAGCAACATTATCACAATGACAACCACAGCCAGCGCTGTCATAAAGAGATTGCTGATCGTGCTCAAAGCAACAGAAAGAACTCTGGCTGCGCCATGTCTTTTGTGTGCTTTTACGAACATTTACCTTACTCCGCTAAATTTGCCAACGTTCTGACATGAATAATACTACGAAGTACCAGACCATTATCGATACTGAGTTGATTTTTTGGCAATGACTAATCTTCAGCACCCTGCAAAGACGGGATCAATGCGTTTGGGTTTGGCGTCGCTTTTTTTTCACTGTGCTCTTCAGACTATTGGCGTTAGTTCTTTTTTATGCGAAATTGCGAGTGACAAGCACGACACCCTTCTTCGCCCATTTGCTTGACTGCTGTAGATATTTGAGCTTCATTTTCAGATGCAAATGCAGATTCCAAACCTTTACCAAGATCGACCAACCGCTCCGAAGCGGAAATGAAGTCATCCCATTTTTCCCAGATGATTGGCTTCGCCTGACTTTCTTTGTTGTGATTCAACCCGGTATCTGGCGGAAAGTGCGACGGAAGTTCTGGGGCCAGATCGATGATTCGGGCCGCTTTTTGGCTTAAATCCGTTAAATCGCCCTTTCCCCGTTTCACAAAATTTCCGAACGCCTTCATAATGTCGCCTAGTTCATTCATGTAAACATGCCGTTTCTCGTAAACCGGTCCACCTCCATGAGCGTACGCTGAATTACTCACAGCTAGAGAAATTGAAACTACCAATACTACAGAAAGAAGTGATTTGAAGTTTGAATAACTGTAAACGCACATAGAAATTGTAAATTGATCAACAAATGGCCTGATAGTTCACATTATGTCTCACTCTGAACTGCCATTCGCACCCTCCCACTGACCGAAATTCGACGAAATCAGTCAGTTAAAATTCTACAAAATTTGATTTTAACGGCAACAGCTTTTCATGAAGTTGCTCTCAATTTGATTCACTTGAACACCGTACTTTGCTAAATGAATAAAATGACCTGAAGCGTGTCCTGCGATACGACTGTTATTGACTAACTCGACCCACTTGATACACCTACATTGATTTTTCTCCGTCATGAGTGATAAATCTCATTTGGAACAAAGAATCGCGTCCTATCGACTATCCGACCCGATGATCATTCTGGTCGGACCAATGGGTGCTGGAAAAACGACGGTCGGAAACCGTCTGGCAAAAAGACTGCACCTAAATTTTGTCGACATTGATCACGAGATTGAAAAGATGGCAGATCGGTCAATAACAAAAATTTTTGAGCAGGAGGGCGAAGCCGGATTCAGACAGCGAGAGACTGAGGCACTTGAGGCATACTGCTGTCTCAGCGGAACAGTCATTTCGACCGGCGGTGGCGCAATTCTGTCAGAAACCAATCGACGAATGATGCGAAATGGAATTGTCATATATCTTCATACAACCCCAACCCAACAATATCTACGTATCAGAAACCGTAAACACCGACCAAACTTTGATCCAGAGAGGCCCATCGAAAATCTCTCTGAATTGATGCAAAAACGCGAACCCCTTTATCGTGCAGAGGCCGATTATGTAGTGAATTCGGACAATCAAACGGTAGAATCACTAACCAAAAAGATTGAGGAATATTTGGTCAATCAATGAAGACAATCACAGTAAATCTCGATGATCGGAAGTACCCGATTCATATCGGCCGCGATCTGCTCCAAAATGTCGAATTGTTTCAACCTCATGTGACTGGAAACCGGGTGGTAATCATTAGCAATGAAGTCGTTGCACCTTTATACGCCAATGCGATTTCCGAGACTTTAGGCCAGTTTGCTCTTGTTGAAGAATACCATTTGCCCGATGGTGAGGTTTACAAAGACTTGACTTCAGTCAGTGGGATATTTGACCACATGCTTTCAATTCCTTGTGATCGTAAGACAACGATAATTGCGCTTGGCGGTGGTGTTGTTGGAGACATCTCAGGATTCGCGGCTGCCTGTTATCAGCGCGGTATTCCCTACATTCATGTTCCAACCACCCTGCTCGCACAGGTCGATTCTTCGATTGGAGGTAAGACGGGAGTAAACCACCCACTAGGGAAAAACATGATTGGGGCAATCTACCAGCCAAAGTGTGTGGTTGCAGATATTGACACCCTGAAGACGCTTCCAGAACGTGAAATCCTGGCTGGTCTTGCTGAAGTGATCAAATATGGCTTGATTCGAGATCCTGAGTTTTTCGGTTGGCTGGAAGACAATGTTGACAGCTTGCTGTCCAGGGATTTAGATTCTCTTGCCTATGCGATTGAACGCTCCTGCGCTAATAAGGCAGAAGTTGTTGAACTTGATGAAAGAGAATCGGGCCTGAGGGCGTTACTAAATTTTGGACACACGTTCGGCCATGCAATCGAAAATAAACTGAACTACAAGAGCTGGCTACATGGTGAAGCCGTTGCTGCGGGAATGGTTATCGCAGCAGAATTTTCACGACGTTTGAACCTGATTGACTTGGAGCAGCAATCAAGAGTCGAACAAATTGTTCGTCGCTTCAAACTGCCGGTTCTACCACCAAATGGAATGACAGAAAGTGACTTTATGGATGCCATGGCTGTCGATAAGAAAGTCGAAGCTGGAAAAATTCGATTCATCGTTCTGGAAGGAATTGGAAAGGCAATTGTGATCGATGAATACCCAATGCCAATTCTGAAAGGAATGCTCACTGATATTGTCAGACGGAACTCGAACTGATTCGGTCCCTTGAACTCGCAATATTTGTCTTAAGCTGGTCAAATCTCATTTGACGAATTTCAATGAAATCCGAAATGACTGAAAGTACAAATCTTGTAACGGTACATCAATGAATTTCAAGACATTTCATTTGGAACTTAGCAACTTGACTGATGAACCATAGACGACAATATTGATAAAATCCGCTATTTGTTGATTCATACGTTGATCAAAAGCAGTCGAAAATTGCTGATTTTCGTTACACTGTCGTAAAATTGAGTCGGCAACTTTGTACTAACGCCAGACTCACCGCTCGCGTAAGCGCTAAACCAAGTAGTTGGATACTCAGCCAAGAAGTCGCTGCGGACAATCCAACAAGCAATTCACTACCGATGCACTAGCTGGGTTTTGCCCATTGAAACACTATCAGCAACAACACGATACTGGTTTATATCGCCCGCAGTTTGAAAAAGACGGCTGCGGCTTTGGCCTAATTGCGCATATGGACGGTATGCCTTCACACTGGCTGGTGCAGACAGCGGTCAAGGCACTGTCCAACCTGACCCATCGCGGTGCGATTGCCGCCGATGGTAAAACCGGGGACGGTTGCGGTCTCCTACTAAAAATTCCTGACCGATATTTTCGCAGTGCTGCAATGGTCGAAAATATCTACCTTTCCAAGAAATTTGCGGTCGGAATGATCTTTCAGAACCCGAACCCGGAAAAGGCCAATCACGCCCGCAATATAGTTGAAGAAGAACTCAGGAAAAAAGGCTTGGAACCAGTCGGGTGGCGAGTCGTTCCCACTGACCAGACAGCGCTTGGCGATGCAGCTCTTAAAGTTATGCCGCACGTTGAGCAGATATTTGTCAACGCGCCAAGTAACCTCTCCACAGATCAGTTTGAGCGTCGGCTTTACTCTGCCAGACGCATTTCAGAAAATAGAATTTCACCGACTGATTCTCAATTCTATATCTGCAGCCTGTCCTCAAAAGTAATCGTCTACAAAGGACTGGTCATGCCGGATTACCTCACGGTATTTTTTCCAGAACTTAAGGACCCAGAACTCGAATCATCGCTTGCAGTTTTTCATCAACGGTTTTCGACCAATACAGCCCCAACATGGCACCTTGCTCAACCGTTTCGCATGCTCGCACATAACGGCGAAATCAATACCATTCAAAGCAACCGCAACTGGGCAGTTGCAAGAAGCGGTAAATTTACAGATTCATTGCATGAAAACATTGATGAACTGCTGCCGCTTGTTGATTTCGACTCATCAGATTCTGCGAGTCTCGACAACATGCTGGATTTTCTCATCTCCGGCGGTATGGACATTTTCCGGGCCATGCAAATTCTAGTACCACCAGCCTGGCAGAACGTCGACGTCATCGAACCAAATCTGCGCGCCTTTCACAGTTTCAATTCTCTGCATTCTGAACCCTGGGATGGACCCGCTGGCATTGTACTAACCGATGGGCGCTACGCAGCATGCGTCATGGACCGAAACGGCCTTCGACCCGCGAGATATGTCATATCCAAAGACCGGTATATCACTCTATGTACAGAAATCGGTGTGTATGACTACGAGGAAAAGGACATCGTTCAGAAAGGCCGATTAAAACCTGGAGAAATGGTTGCCGCAGATACTCGTACGGGTGAACTGCTGCTCCCCGATGACATCAACCAACTGATGGCAAACCGACAACCGTACAATCGCTGGTTAAAACAGCAGCAGCTACGATTATTAACCCGATTGCTTGACTACTCCCACCTGAGCATCAAGCTAAATCCGTTTGAACGGAAAATTTACAAAAAACTGTTCAACCTGTCTTATGAAGAGCAGGAACAGGTCATCCGCGTTCTAAGTGAACTCGGACAGGAAGCCGTTGGGTCCATGGGTGACGATACACCTCTACCAGTGCTTTCTTCACAAATTCGTTCTCTGTACGATTATTTTCGGCAGCAGTTTGCCCAGGTCACCAACCCTCCAATTGACCCTCTTCGCGAAAAAATCGTGATGTCGCTGGAATCCACTATCGGTGCAACCATGGGACTCTTTGAGGAATCAAGCGAGCAAGCGGTCCGGCTGACAATCGGTTCACCGGTACTGTCGGGACGGAAATTCCAAACATTGATGGAACAGGAATACCCAACCTTCCGAGTATACCGAATTGACATTGTCTATCCAGCTGAAGAGGGACTGCGAAACGCCATTGAAAGAATTTGCGATGAAGCAACAAAAGCGGTTAAAGCTGGATTCCTGATCATCACACTGTCGGATCGTAATATAGATTCGACCACTTTGCCTATTCATGCACTGTTGGCCACTGGTGCCGTTCATCACCGACTGATTCGAGAAGGCTTACGCTGCGATGCCAATATCATCGTTGAAACAGCCACAGCCCGCGATCCGCATCATTTCGCAGTGCTGATTGGATACGGCGCCACTGCAATTTATCCTTATTTGGCGTACTCCACAGTGAGAGAATTAGTTGGTGAAAATGCCAGCGAAACCCATTCACTTTCAGCTATTCGCGCCTATCGTCAGGGCATCAAGAAAGGCCTGTTCAAAATTATGTCGAAAATGGGAATATCAACAGTTGCCAGTTATCGGGGCTCACAACTGTTTGAGGCTGTAGGGTTATGTGATGAAGTCGTTGATCTTTGTTTTACCGGTACTGTTTCCAGAATACAAGGGGCCAACTTTGACGATATTGAAAAAGATCAGATTGCACTTGCGAAAGCTGCTTGGGACCCCAGAAAACCAATCCGACACGGTGGTCTTCTGAAATTTGCAAACGACAGTGAATACCATGCCTACCATCCAGACGTTGTTCACACACTCCACACTGCCGTTCAGAGCGGGGATACAGAAGATTACAGAAAGTTGGCGGCACTGATTAACGATCGATCACCCGCTGTTTTGAGAGATCTCCTCAAAATTCGTACAGACATTGACAGCCCGGTTGACCTCTCAGAGGTCGAACCGGTCGAATCAATACTGTCTCGATTTGACAGCGCTGCAATGTCCTTGGGAGCCCTGTCACCCGAAGCTCACGAAGTGCTCGCCGAAGCAATGAATGAAATTGGCGGGCGCTCTAATTCCGGAGAAGGCGGCGAACACCCGAACCGATACGGCACATTCCGAACTTCAAAGATCAAACAGGTTGCATCGGGCCGATTTGGCGTAACTCCGCACTACCTGGTGAACGCCGAAGTGCTGCAGATTAAAATTGCGCAAGGCGCAAAGCCTGGAGAAGGCGGACAATTACCCGGTCACAAAGTCAACGATATGATTGCATCACTGCGTTACTCCTCGCCAGGTGTATCGTTGATTTCACCACCACCACACCATGACATCTATTCGATTGAAGACCTCGCGCAGTTGATTTTTGACCTCAAGCAGGTCAACCGGGAAGCCTTGGTGTCCGTAAAGCTGGTGTCCGAAGCTGGTGTTGGCACCATTGCCGCAGGTGTTACCAAAGCATATGCAGATTTGATCACAATCGCCGGCTACGACGGTGGAACGGGAGCCAGTCCAATCACATCAGTTAAGTACGCTGGCAGTCCCTGGGAACTTGGTCTGGTAGAAACGCAGCAGACTCTCAGAATGAATGGTCTTCGGCATATGGTGCGCCTGCAGGTCGATGGCGGCTTGAAAACTGGAGTGGATGTAGTCAAAGCTGCCATCCTGGGAGCAGATTCATTTGGATTTGGTACCGCTCCGATGCTCGCGATGGGATGCAAATACCTTCGAGTCTGTCATTTGAACAATTGCGCTACAGGTGTTGCAACACAGAATGACAACCTGAGAAAACGCCATTTTGTTGGAACCAAAGAGCGTGTTGTTCGGTATTTTCGATTTGTCGCTAGCGAAGTTCGCGAAATACTCGCATCAATGGGCAAACGCAGTTTGGACGAAGTAATCGGCAGACCCGAACTGCTTGAAATA
>JAJDXD010000111.1 GCA_022823405.1 Gammaproteobacteria bacterium | reverse complement strand
AATTTCAGCAACTTGAAGGGAGGTGCTTTGGTGTGCAGAAGGTTTCCAATCAAACCGCAATAATTATTTCGTCGGCGAAAGAAAATTCACTTTGTACACTGAAGTAATTCCAAAAATTCACGCAGGTTAGCAAAAATTTTGTAGGTAAAATGTTTTCATAACAAATAATCTAATTTGCTAGTGACAGGGATGTTGGCACAACCTGCTCTTACAATTCGTTGCCAATGAATTCGGTTCAACCAGTTGCGAGATTGTGCAGGTTGGAAAATATCAATTGTTTGTTGCTACAATATTTGTTGATATGGAAACTCAATTTACTAATGAGGTAAAAATAATGAGATTAACTAAATTTCTTTCGATTGTAGTGGCGGTACTTGCCTTGGGTGTATCAGGTGTAAGTAGTGCCGGAATGCTAGATGATATTAAAGCTAGGGGCCACCTCCAGTGTGGCATTAATACCGGCCTGACTGGTTTCGCATTTACTGACGATGCTGGTAACTGGCAAGGTTTTGACGTAGCACTATGTCAGGCAGTTGCTGCTGCTGTTTTTGGTGATGCGTCTGCCGTCAAGTACACCAACTTGACTGGTAAAACGAGGTTCCCATCACTGAATGCCGGTGAAGTCGACATGCTTTCGCGTAACACGACTTGGACTTACAGCCGTGATGTCGACCTGAAAATGACCTTCCTAGGTGTAAACTACTACGATGGACAGGGATTCATCGTTCCAGCTTCTCTAGGAGTCACAAGCGCAACGCAACTGGACGGTGCGTCAGTTTGTATTCAAACCGGTACCACGACCGAATTGAATCTGGCTGACTTTTTCCGTAGTAACAATATGAACTACGAGCCTGTTCCAATCGAAACCAACGAAGAAGCCAGAAACAGTTACCTGGCCGGACGTTGCGACGTCTACACGACTGATCGTTCTGGTCTTGCTGCAACCCGTGCAAGCCTTGACAATCCGCAGGACCATGTCGTACTGCCTGAAATCATTTCGAAAGAGCCGCTTGGACCCGTAGTCCGACATGGTGATGACGAATGGGCAGACATCGTTCGCTGGACTCTGAATGTCATTATCATTGCGGAAGAAAAAGGTATCACCTCAGAGAATGTTGCGGCTATGGCAGCCGAAACTCAAAAGGATGCAGAACTTAACCGTATGTTCGGCACCGAAGGTGAATATGGCGCAATGCTTGGTCTGAGCTCTGACTGGGTTGTGAACGTCATTTCCGCAGTCGGCAACTATGGCGAAATCTTCGAGAAATATCTCGGCGTCAATACCGATATCGGACTGGAAAGAGGTGTGAACGCACTGTGGACCGATGGAGGACTGATTTACTCACCGCCATATCGGTAAGTTGAATATTGGAAGCGGCGTGAAATCACGCCGCTTCCATATCCACTGAATCCGTTGCAAATTTTAGAACTTTAAGAAACCCTTCCACTGTAATCTGAGCCTTGCGTGGTCTGAATTTACAAAATATTTGGACTGACAGGGACTCACGACAGGTGATCATTCAGATCATTGTCGTTATCATCGTACTGTCTTTACTCGGATTCTTCGTCCGTAATACGGCCAACAACCTCGAAGCCTTAGGTGCAGAAGTGGGTTATGGCTTTCTGTTCACCCCCTCAAACTACGACATCAACCAACACCTGATCGAATACTCTTCGCGCAGTACCCATCTGCGCGCCACAATGGTTGGGCTGATCAATACCGGACTGGTTGCAGTTGTTGGCATTGCATTGGCAACTCTTATCGGATTTGTTGTTGGCGTACTGCGTCTTTCCTCTAATTTCCTAGTGAACCGAATTGCCTACATCTTTGTGGAATTCACCCGAAATGTCCCGGTGTTGCTTTGGATTTTGCTGTGGCACGGGGTCTTGATTCACAGTCTGCCACATCCACGTCAAGCGATCACGATTTACGATGTAACGTTTCTGGCCAATCGCGGATTTTATGTACCCAAACCCCTGCTGGACCCACTGTTCTGGTTAGTTGTAATTGCTGCTGTTGTCGCAATCATAGGTGCTGTCATTTTTTCCAAATATGCAAAGAAAAAACAGGAACTGACTGGTGAGCACCTTCCGGTTATTTGGATCAATTCAGCACTAATAGTCATTTTGCCACTTTTAGTGTTTTGGCTGACTGGGAAGCCAGCGACACTTGAAATGCCCGTATTTGAAGGTTTCAACTTCAAGGGTGGCATTGTTCTCTCACCTGAATTTATTGCTTTGACGCTCGCTCTAGCAGTCTACACCGGCGCTTTCATTGCAGAAATCGTGCGTGCCGGCATCCTGTCTGTCAGCCATGGACAGACTGAAGCTGCCTATGCATTGGGGGTGAAACCGAGTTGGACAATGCGCCTCGTGATTCTGCCTCAGGCACTCAGAGTTGTTGTACCTCCCATGATTAGTCAATACCTTAATTTGACTAAGAACTCATCGCTGGCGATCGCTGTGGGCTACATGGATGTTGTTGCGACCATCGGCGGCATCTCGCTAAATCAGACTGGTCGGGCTTTGGAGTGTATGTCTATCGTACTACTTATCTATCTGTGCCTCTCGCTGTCGATTTCAGCGTTCATGAACTTTTACAACAAACGAATTTCGTTAGTCGAGCGGTAAAGAAAACCAATGGCTGAATTGAGAAAGCAAGACTACGAACCGGGTACTCACGTCGACCTGGCTCCACCCGTGTCGCAAGTCGGTATAACTGGCTGGATGCGGAAGAATTTATTTTCTACCCCGACAAACGTTGTTCTGACGATTTTAACGATCTATTTTCTTTATAAAGTCATTCCACCGGTACTGAACTGGGCATTTTTTGATGCGGTTTTTTCAGATGTTGGTCACCGAAATGAGTGCCGGGAGATTGCCGGTGGCGCCTGTTGGGCGGTCATAATTGCCCGATTTGAGCAGTTTATCTATGGGTTTTACCCGGAACATTTGCGCTGGCGTGTTAACCTGACCTTTGTGTTAATGTTCGTCGCATTACTGCCTTTGCTGTATGACAATGTTCCAAAACGTAAATTCTTGCTTTGGTTTTCACTGATCTATCCATTCTTTGCATTTTTTATGCTGTGGGGTGGTTTGGGACTTGAAGATGTCGAATCCGCAAAAATGGGTGGTTTCATGCTGACAGTGTTGATTGGCATGACTGGCATTGTCGTATCATTGCCCCTTGGTATTGCGCTGTCTCTGGGTCGGCATTCTTCTGCTCCGATCATCAAAGTTCTGAGCGTCTGGTACATCGAGTTCTTTCGTGGTGTACCATTGATCACTTTGCTCTTTGTGGCGTCAACACTCCTCAACTACTTCATGCCGCCTGGCACTCACTTCGACCTGCTGCTCAGAGTCATCATCATGGTCATTCTGTTTGCAGCAGCTTATATTGCCGAGGTTATACGTGGCGGACTTGCGGCGATACCCAAAGGTCAGTTTGAGGCAGCAGATGCTTTAGGTCTTTCCTATGCCAAGTCAATGCGATTGATCATTTTGCCACAGGCACTGAAAATTTCAATTCCAGGAATCGTGAACACTTTTATCGGACTGTACAAAGACACTACCCTGGTCGTGATTGTCGGTCTGCTTGACCCACTGGGTATTTCTCGAGCGACTCTTGCCGATTCAAGCTGGCAAGGTCTGTCAACAGAACTGTATATTTTTATTGCAGTTGGATTCTTTATTTCGTGCTTCGCAATGTCACGCTATTCGCTGTATCTTGAACGAAAATTGGATACTGGACATCGCGTCAAGTAAGGAGAGCTTCAATGGACAACGACACTACACCAATGACTGACGAACAACCAGCGACTAACGGTGACGACCGAAAAACTGCAATTGAAATCACCGAGATGCACAAGTGGTTTGGTGAATTTCATGTTCTAAAGAACATTAATCTTCTGGTTGAACGAGGTGAGCGGATCGTGATTTGCGGTCCTTCAGGATCTGGAAAGTCTACCCTGATTCGCTGTATCAACCGACTGGAAGAACATCAACGCGGAGATATCATAGTTGATGGAATCACCCTGACAAACAATCTAAAGAATATTTCAGAAATTCGCAGAGAAGTGGGCATGGTGTTTCAGCACTTCAACCTGTTTCCTCACTTGACCGTACTTGAAAACTGTACGCTGGCGCCGATTTGGGTTCGAAAACTGCCCAAAGAAGAAGCTGATGCCACTGCAATGAAATACCTTGAACGCGTGCGCATTCCGGAACAGGCGCTCAAATACCCCGGTCAGTTGTCCGGCGGACAGCAACAACGCGTTGCGATTGCAAGGAGTCTATGCATGAATCCGAAAATCATGCTGTTCGATGAACCGACCTCTGCACTTGACCCGGAAATGATCAAGGAAGTGCTCGATGTTATGATCCAGCTCGCACAGAGCGGTATGACCATGCTTGTGGTCACACACGAAATGGGTTTTGCCAAAACCGTAGCAAACCGGGTTATTTTCATGGATGAAGGCGAAATTATTGAGCAGAATGAACCATCTGAATTTTTCGATAACCCACAAAACGATCGCACTAAACTGTTTTTGAGCCAGATTCTCTCACACTGATTTCTGTCGACTGAATAACCAGTGTGAATTGGAAGTCTAACTTCCATTACTGGAGTCCTCTGGACATTCCACAGGATTGGTCTATTGAGCGGTAGGATTTTGTCTTTGATTGTTCACCTGAATTGACCTACCCCAACGTTCTCATCCTTTGCTCTGATGAGCACTCACCCCGCTACACCGGCTGCTATGGCCACCCGGCCATTGTTTCACCAACGTTGGACAAATTATCGGCACGCGGTACAACATTTGATAATGCCTATTCACCCTCACCCATTTGCGTACCGGCACGCGCTTCTCTGGCAACCGGATTGCAAGTTCATCAAACCAGGTGCTGGTCGTCAGCCCAGGCATACTGCGGGCTGATCGAAAGCTGGATGCATCGGGCAAGAGACTATGGATGTACGGTAGTTTCATTCGGCAAACTTCACTTTCGAAGCGGCCGCGATGATAATGGCTTTAGCGAAGAGATCCTGCCAATGCACTTGGCATTTGATGGCGTTGGGTGGCCAACTGGATTACTTCGTGATCCCTTGCCTGTTTTCCAGTCGGCCCATGAGCTGGCGGAACTTACCGGTTGCGGAGAAAGCGAATATACCGAATACGATCGCAGAGTTACAGAGGCTGCCTGTGATTGGCTTCGAAAAAATTCGAATCAATCACGCCGGAAACCCTGGGTATTGTTTGTCTCGTTTGTAAGCCCACACTTCCCACTGACAGCGCCAGAACCTTTCTACAAACTTTATGAGCACTCAAATCAACTTGGCAGACCAATGCCCGGTCCAACAAACGGTTATGCGCAACACCCAGTGCTGAAAGAAGTTCGCGGTTTTTGGAACTACGATGACTTTTTTACGGATGAACTACGCATCGAAGCAAGAAAAAATTATTTTGGCCTGATCAGTTTTCTTGATGACAATATCAGGCAGGTGCTCAAGGCACTTGAAGCTCACAATAGTTCACGCAACACACTCATTCTCTACACTTCTGATCATGGTGAAATGCTAGGACATCTGGGCTTCTGGGCGAAGTCTGTGATGTACGAGGATTCAGTTGGCGTTCCATTAATCGCGACTGACGGTGGTTTTAAGCGGCAACGGTGCGATGCACCGGTCTCACTGACCAACATCAACAACACAGTGCTAGAGGCAATCGGTATTGAGTGCAACGCTGACACATCCTGTCTTGACGAATCCCTGCAAAGTGTTGCATCTTCACCTGAAGTTCCTCGCTTCACTTTCTCCGAGTATCACGACGGTGGCACACCTGTCGGATATTTCATGACTCGTGAAAACGATTTCAAACTGGTTCACTATGCCGGTGGACACTCTCCGCAGCTATTCAATGTCAGGGAAGACCCCTGGGAGATTAATGATCTTGCCCACAATCCAACGTATTCACAACAATTGAATCAGCTGCAAAAGCGACTGTATACGTTGCTTGACCCTAATGCGGTTGTGGAAGACTACACTCGCGATCAAGTGGCCTTAATCGAACAACTGGGTGGACGAGAAGGAATTCTTGCCATATCAGAATTCAATCACACACCGCTGCCAAACCCGTAGCTCCGAATATTCTTGCTATATCGGATTGACATCTAGATAAACGTTTTCCAGGGTAACCCGTTCCTGATCATCTTCAACCGAAAGCCACCCGCGACTGTCTTTCCGAGTGAAGAACCGAAATTCAAAACCTTCATCATCGTCATCGTGGTGCAAGGCATAGCCAATAGCCTGACCATCTTTAGAATCAATCGCTTCGTACATCAAGCGAACCAATTCACCGGGACGGAACACCTCCTTGGAAGAAATGACTTTGACATCTGGTGATGCTTCCCAATTCGGGGTGATTTCAAAGCCATTTTTCTTGCTGCTGTATGGTGTAACCACTTTCGATCCGATCTCAGTACGATCGCCACTTTCGAGATAGCTCAAACGAACATTTTCAATTTTAAGACCTCTTCTCGCGTCCTCAAATGAAGCTTCGCTGAGATCAATGATGACCGCACCGCGATTGCCTAGAACTTCAACCGAATTTCCGTGTACCACGGCAGCTGTATCCAGACCCACACCGATTCCGTACTGCATACCGAATTGATGCATGGCAACTAATGATGTTGCAAACCGACCTCGTCCAAAATAATGCTGATCAATGAACCACTCATGCTCTAATAATCCTAAACCATTGGCAAAATCTTCATCTTCCAATTCCCCAGCTTGTAGCGCATGGAATGGGTCGGCTTGAGTTGATACAACAACTCGTCCAGGAACGCCACCAACGATTAGAGACCCACCATCGTAGGCTTCCTGAATTGCATTTGACAGTGCTGTTGGCCTGCCTCTGCGGTCAAATAAAACTTTTGATAGACGCTCTGGCTTTCCACCAACAAAAAACACTGAACTTGCACCTTGAACACGCTCGGCTGTCGCCTCATCCTTTTTCAGATAACGCTGGTCGGTTGCAAATTCTTGAAACTCTTCTGCCAGCGGAATCAGATCAGCGACCTTTCCATATCGCTGAAAGGCACGCAGGGTAAACCCGCCATACAGCTTAGGTCGATCATGAGCGGCTGCAATAACCAGGTGCTCACCCTCTCGTCGCTCGGACAAGCGAACCAGGTTTCGCCATACGATCTGATTTTTCAGCGGCAGTACATCGCCGACAACCATGATCAGACCGTCCGCCGCAAATGAAGACAGCGGCAGTGTGGTAAGCCAAACAAAGAGTGCCAGAATAGGCACCATTTTTATCTTGAAGTTCATTAGTCTCCGAATGTAGTGGAAAATCTTGGTTGATTGTCAAACTTTCAATCTGTTACACACGCAAATTTGTGAGTTGGGCATACAAATAGGGAAGTACTTCCGGCATTGCATTCAAGTGCGAGTAAATCGTATAGTTTCCTGTACCAAAAAGATGATTAAGGTAGCGTGGGCCTTCCTGGTCAATCGTCAGTCCAAAACAGACGATTCCGTTTGCACGCTGCTCCATCAGTGCCCGGCGAGCGTCTTCCAGCGCATATTTTCCTTCATAACGATCAGTCGGGTCATGCGGTTTTCCATCTGTCAGTATCAGCAGCAGTTTTTGTCGGGTTTTTCTCTGCGCCAGCTTTGCACCGACATGACGGATTGGCGCACCGATTCGAGTGTAGTACTGGGGCTTAACTTCAAGAATGTTTTTCTGAATAGATGCATCATAAGGTTGCTCAAAAGTCTTTATGCGGTCGCAACGCACCCGCAACCGACTGTCGCTCGAAAAACTGTAGAGCGCAAAATCATCACCAACACAACGCAGCACCTCGGCCAACACTGCCAACGACTGCTTAGCGATTTCAATCACTCGCACATTTCCGACTCTCGCCTGGGTCGATCGTGATGCGTCCATGAGTACTGCGACTGAAATATCTCGCTGCTGACGAATTCTTTCGCGATAGTATCTCGAATTCTGCACACCGCAGCCCTTTCTGTCACCAACATAACCGACAACCGCATCAATATCAATTTCTTCTCCGGATTCCAAAAATCGTTTCCAACCTGGTTCCTGTTGGACTAGCATGTACTTTCTGCGAACTTTTTCAACCAGTGCCGCAAAGCGATAATCCAAATCCGCACTATAGCCTCCTTTTGGCGGCTGCTCCATCAGTCGACACCAGTTTCGTCGGTAAACTTGATCAAAACAATTCCACTCCGGATAGACATAGTGATCCGGAATCGCCGCCAATCCCTCTATCTGTTCGACAATTTGATCGGCATCAAACCGACCTGTTTGGACTGACTCCAAATCCCCCAGTTCGGGTTGCGGGTTCCGCTGCCGTTTAAACCATCGCAGTCGGAATTTAGGTGCTCTGTTGCTACGATATGACCAGAGCGGAACAGGCAGGAATGGCACAGTTCGTCCGTGCCATGGTGTCTTGTCATTGCTACTCTCCCCTACTCTGGCCCGCTCAACCAACTGGACTAGCGATTCTTCCTGACACGGATGCTCACTGCCGAGTTCATAGCGAATTGCAGACTCTAACACAAGGGCGGGATTGCGAGTCCCTGGTTTGGGGTCTGGGTAGGCCATTCTACGCTGTTTCAACTCTTCAGTGCATAAGCGTTGATACCGATTGTTGAGATTGGGAAACGCGTCAAGTAGTCGTTTTGTTGTTCGAATGCCCCGCAGCAGGTGTTGAACACCGGGCGGTAATGTTGAAGACTTTGGATAAGGCTCATCGACCGCGAGCACTGCTGCCAGCCAGTAGTAAAGTTCTCGATTCAAATTACTGGATGAATATCGATTGATGCGTCGAGGAAGGTGAAGGGTTTCTCCGTCAACCCATGCCTGCAGGTCGACTCCACCATGTGAAGAGATGGTAATCGCACTTTGTTCTTGTGGTGAGTCTGCGACTTTGCTTTTCAGGTCGCCACCCAGGGCATGAAAATACAAGCCCAGTCCGGTCGCAAGTTTCTTACTGACCACTGCGTGCTGCGGGTGACGCACTCGACCAGCTAAACCGAACAGTAGAGTGTACCAAATGACGGTCAGGCCATCAACAATATATATGTCACGTAACGAAGTAGGCATCAATGATTTCCAACAAACTCTCACGAATGATCAAATCATCGGTTAGTGAATCTACGAGTGCGACCTCGCAAGCCCTGCGAGCAGGCAAGCCATCATGGATCAGATGTGCTGCGTGAACCAGCAACCGTGTAGAAGCGGTTTCTTCAATATCGTGACCTTCAACCTCCCGAAGTTTCTGACCCAACGCAACAAGACTCTTCGCTGTTTTCGTATCGACATCGGTTTCGGCTACAACAATTTCGACTTCTTTTTTCGGGTCTGGGAAATCGAACGTCATTGAAATAAAGCGCTGACGGGTACTTTGTTTTAGATTCTTGAAGATATTCTGATATCCCGGATTGAACGAGACAACCAGCATGAATTCTGGCGGTGCAGCGACAACCTCTCCAGTACGGTCGAGAAAGAGGGTACGACGGTCATCGCATAGCGGGTGCAAAACGACGGTTGTATCCTTGCGTGCTTCAACAATTTCATCCAAGTAGCAGATGCCCCCCTGACGCACAGCTTGAGTTAGTGGTCCATCCTGCCAAATTGTTTCGTCATCTTTGATCAGATATCGACCCAAAAGGTCCGCCGCAGACAACTCATCGTGACATGCAACTGTAAATAGCGGACGCTCAAGCTTTGCAGCCATGTGTCTAACAAAACGCGTCTTGCCGCAGCCTGTGGGACCTTTCAGCAAAACCGCTAAACGCCGCCGATAGGCAGAGCGGAAAATGTCGGTCTCCTCATTCTGAGGGAGATAGAAGGGCAAATGCTTATCGTTCATGATAGTCGACATCAACTCAGCGCTGCTGTCGAAACCAGAGTCGATTCTGTATACTTCAAGCTATTCTCCCTTTTTTGATTACACCCGGGCCAACTCACAGTTAATGTTCCGATTAATTTATCGTCTTATTGTTCAGAGAATCCAAGAATATAAGACAAAACGCACCGCGATTAAAAGTCAACAGATCAAGCGGCACTCGCGCGAATCAGGTGTTAATCGCAGATACTGGGTGTTTGTCGGTGTATTTTGCATTATCTGTGCAACTGCTATTGCATTCTCCTTACACAGACACTTCAATTTGGCAAGACTATATGTCGATCACAAAACTGCGCAATTGAAATTAAACGTTGACTCAGTCGACACACCGCCTATGGTGATTTATCTGGAGCAGTGGCCACCACCTTTGACGCCTGTTCCAGAAAACGACAGTGTGAGTCGTATCGTGATTCAAGATAGCAAATTTGTTCCCAGCTTTCAATTGATCACAGCCGGCAGCACCGTTGAAATCATAAACAAAGACTCAATCCTTCACAATACACATATCGATGACGGAAGAAATACGGTGTTTAACGTTGCAACACCACTTAAAAGTGTGACCGTTCGAAAGACACTCACCTCAACGGGTATTTTGAATGTACGCTGCGACTTGCATCCGACGATGAAAAGCTGGGTTTTCGTGCCACCAGCACCTCAATATGTGGTTCTTCAGGAACCTGACCTGATCCACTGGACCAATATTCCCCCTGGAACTTATCGGTTGGTTTCATGGCAGCCAGAACAAACCCCTCAACAACGGACCATAACCCTGTCGTCAGGCAAGCAATACACCCTACAACACCGCCTACAGAATCAGTAATCTTGCCAATTGAATCCTGATCCACATTTCGTCGGAATCGCGAATTAATCTCATTGTCAAAGTGTTGGATTGAAAAGCCATAATGAAATGAATTTACCTATACAATAACCTATCATTTGACAAATTCCTGATGTGAATTCATCGGGTGTAGATGATTGAAACTTAATCGACAATCTGCTAGGAGGTACTAAATGAGTCGTGATGAACATCGACATATACCTACTTTAAAGCGAGAACTGGCTGAAGGTAAAATCACCCGACGTGATTTTCTGCGCTATTCAAGCTTGCTTGGCTTGTCGGCAGCTGCTGCATACAAGTTTGCTGGCGACATCACAGGCGTCAAATTTATTCCAACCGCGCGAGCGGATACGCCCAAAGGCGGCACCCTTCGAGTTTCAATGCGGTGTCCAACTATTGCTGACCCCCACATTTTTCAATGGGTGTACGATTCAAATATCACTCGCCAAGTGGTTGAATATCTGACTCTTACCGGACACGACAATGTGACTCGTCCCGGACTGTTGGAAGGCTGGGAAGCCAGTGATGATCTAATGACTTGGACGCTTAGAATTCGTCCAGAGTTGAAATGGCACAATGGCCGAGACTTTGTTGCTGAAGATGTTGCCTGGAACCTGAATCGAGTGCTAGATCCGAATACCGGTTCGTCTGTACTGGGTCTGATGAAAGGCTACATGATGAATGATGCTGGCGATGGACTTTGGGACGCAAATGCCATTGAAGTCGTCGACGGAAAGACAGTTCAACTGAACATCAAGGTTCCACAAATTGCTGTTCCTGAGCATCTGTTCCACTATCCACTGCCAATGATCGATCCGGAAGAAAACGGTGTATTTGGCGTGGGTTCCAATGGAAATGGTGCGTTTGAACTGGTCGAATACGTTCAGAATGGAAAAGCAGTACTTGCCGCACGTGATGACTATTACGGCGATGGGCCCTACCTGGATCGAATTGAATTTGTTGATTTGGGAGACGATCCTTCCGCAACGCTTTCAGCTCTGTCTTCGGGCCAGGTACATGGATCCTATGAAGGAACCATTGCGCAGATTGACATCTACCGCGGTATGCCCGGCGTCAGCGTACACGAAGCGACAACGGCAAAAACCGGTGTTGCGCGTGGACAGGTTGATCAGGCTCCTTTTGATGATCCAAGAGTACGTCGCGCGATGCGAGTGGCGATTGATCCACCTCGCTGCCTTGAGTTGGCCCATGCAAATTCAGGTGCACCAGGCGAACATCACCACGTTTGCCCGGTCCATCCTGATTATGCTGTGTTACCCGCGATTCAAAGGGATCCTGAAGCTGCAATCGCTTTGCTTGCTGAAGCTGGCCATCCGGATGGAATCGACGCTGAAATCGCATGTAAAGGCGACCCACCTTGGGAACTTGCAGCTGTGCAAACCATGGTTGAGCAGTGGAAAGAAGCAAATATTCGAGTTAATATCAATCTGCTTCCATCCGCTGACTTCTGGGATGTTTGGGACAAGGTTCCATTTGGCTTCACTTCATGGACACACCGTCCGCTTGGTTTCATGGTTCTTGGTTTGGCCTACCGATCTGGTGTACCTTGGAATGAGTCTCACTACGCCAATCCAGAGTTCGACGCAGTCTTGACAAAGGCTGAAGGAACACTGGATCTTGAGGCACGTAGAGAGCTGATCAGGCAACTTGAAGTCATCATGCAAGAGGATGGACCCATCACGCAACCATTGTGGCGATCGGTCTACTCGGCGTGGAGTGATAAAGTGGTCAATTTTGCGCATCACCCAACCAGTTACATTTTCGGTAACACACTGGGACTCAACGCATAACTAACCACTCCTGAAAAAAAGGCCTTCCAGTGAAATGGAAGGCCTTTTTTTAAAATATTCAGCCGACTGTTATGCGACAGCGGTAGCTGGAACTTCAATCACGGGTTCAACCTGCCTCAATTCATCCAGTGGTATGTGGCAGGCAATATGATGACTCTCAGAATCTGACTGAACCGGCGGTCGTTCCTCTTCACAAACCTTTCCAATCTTTCGCGGACAACGAGTCTCGAATGGACAGCCTTTAGGTGGATTGAGCACACTGGGCAAATTGCCTTCCAGTACAATTTCCCGCTTAGAAACTTCAGGGTCTGCAATGGGTACAGCGGACAATAAAGCTTCGGTGTAGGGATGGTATGGTGGTTGAAACACTTCTCTGGTTAAACCCTGCTCCATAACCTGTCCAAGATACATCACCAAAATGCGATCGGATAAATAGCGAACAATACTTAAATCATGACTGATAAATAGAAGGGTCATCTTTCGTTCACGCTGCAAATCCATCAGCAGTTCTGTAATCGCCGCAGCAACCGAAACATCCAGCGCGGAAACCGGCTCATCCGCAATGATCATTGATGGCTGGCCAGCGAAGGCACGCGCAATACCGATTCTCTGTTTCTGTCCGCCCGACAACTGACGCGGACGGCGGTAGTAGAAATCCCGTGGCAGCTTAACAATGTCGAGTAGCGACATCACCATATCTCGAACCTTCTGCCGATTGCTTTCAACACCAAACTTCGTAATGGCACGACCGATCTGTTGGCCGACTGTATGGCTCGGATTCAGCGTATCGCTTGGATTTTGGAAAACCATCTGCATTGAGGCAAGCTGAGAGTTTGAGCGCGAGTGTACGGAAACATCATGAATCGGTTCACCATTCAGAAAAATCTCGCCGCCAGTTGCGGTTTCAAGGCCCAGCAGCACTTTCGCCAATGTCGATTTACCACAGCCCGACTCCCCGACAATAGCCAGTGTCTCAGATTCATGTGCCTCGAAATCTATTTTTTCATTTGCCTTGACCATTTTGACGCTGGTCCCGCTCATCACCGCCTTGAGTGATCGATCATGCATGGAGTAATACTTTTGCATGTCGATTACCTTGAGCACCTCGTGACCAATTCCAGCTGCTTCTTTGGACTGATCAGCATCAGCTCGGATTTGCTCAATTTCAGTCCAACGCAGGCAGCGCACGCGGTGTTTCCCATCGACATCGTCAGCAACATCTTCCATGTGAATGTTGTCCTGGTCACAAACACCGGCAGCAAAATGGTCACATCGTGGACCAAAATTGCAGCCCTTTGGTCGCTCGTGAGGCAACGGCAACTGTCCTCGGATCGGCGTCAGTGGTGCTGCAGTCTTATCCGCTGTCGGCAATGCAATACAGCCAAACAGACCATGGGTGTATGGATGTCGAGGCGACTTAAATAATGGTTTGATGCGCCCTTCTTCAACAACCTCGCCAGAGTACATGACAAAGACCCGGTCGCAAGTTTCAAGAATTAAACCTAGATTGTGGGAAATGTAAATTTGAGAGGTACCAAATTTTTTGCTGATATTGGCGATTAACTTAACGATACCCGCCTCAACTGTGACGTCTAGCGCAGTAGTGGGTTCATCAAGCAACAGCAGGTCTGGATTCGATAGTAACCCCATTGCGATCACAACCCGCTGCTGTTGGCCACCGGAAAGCTGATGCGGATACGAGGCTAATACTCGGTCAGGGTCTGGAATATTGACATCAGTCAGAATCTGCCGAGCTCTTTCATGTGCTTCCTTAACATCTATTTCTTCATGCGCCAGCGGAACTTCCATCAACTGCTGATCGATTCGCATGCTTGGATTCAGCGCAGAAAATGGTTCCTGATAGATCATGGAGATCTCTTTGCCGCGAATCTGTCTCAATTCTTCCTCGCTCAGTTTTGTCAGATCGCGGCCCTTGAACTCAATCGTTCCGCTCTTGACTGCACCGTTATGGCCCATGTATTGCATGATCGCCATCGCAACGGTTGACTTACCACAACCTGATTCTCCAACCAGCCCAATCGTTTCGCCACGTTTCACTTCTAGTGAAAAATCCACAACAGCCGGAATCTCTCCGGCGCGTGTGTAATATGAGATATCCAGATTCTGGATATTCAGTACGACTTCGTTCGATTGTTCAGCCATCGTCAGTCTCGCAGTGAAATATCTCGCATACCGTCAGCCAGGAGATTGAATCCCAAAATCAATGTTGAAATTGCAATGCAGGGAATCACCGTCATATGCGGGAAGATCAACGCCATTTGTCGGGTTTCGTTAATCATGCCACCCCAATCCGGGTCGGGTGGCGGCAGCCCCAGTCCCAAGAAGCCCAACACACCGATATTAATGATGACATATCCCATACGGAGGCAGGCATCAACGATTAAAGGACCACGTGCGTTGGGTAGAATCTCGATTAACATGATTCGCCAGGCTGATTCGCCGCGGGTCTGCGCTGCCGCGACATAGTCTCTATTTCGAAGATCAAGCACCAAACCACGCACAATTCGCATAATCCCGGGACCGCTAGCGAAAACGATTGCAATGACGATGTTCAAGCCAGAAGCACCAACCGTCGAAATGATGATGATGTATAGCACAAGCACGGGAAACGAAAGAATCATGTCTCCGATTCGAGACAAAACATCATCAATCCAGCCACGATAATACCCTGCAACCAGCCCCATCAATATTCCAAGTACATAAGCACAAAACGTTGCAAGGGGCGCATAGAACAGAACCGTTCGAGACCCCCAAATAATTCTCGACAGGATATCTCTACCAATATGATCTGTACCCAACCAGAATGTACCGCCATCCGGATTGACAGCACCCGGTTTCATAAAGGGTACCAGCGTTGCATTTGGCTCAAAGGGAGAAATTAACGGAGCAAAAATCGCGACAAGTACCCAGAATGAAACCAAAAACGCTCCAACCATCCCAGCCGGGCTCTCGCGCAGCAACCGAATCATCATGATGATTCGGCGCAATCCACCAATCGGATTTTTTGCTTCAGTTGCTGTGTTCACTGTGGCTTCAGACATCTCGTGCTGCTCGATCAACTAAATCGAATTCTAGGATTCAGCAGTGTGTATGCAATATCGGAAAATACCTGTGTCATCACCACCACAAAAACAGCGACCATCGTGCACGCTTCAATCATGTAAATATCCTGTCGCAGTGCAGCTTCCAGTAGCAGTGCCCCAAATCCTTTGTAAGCATAGAAAAACTCCACTACGATGACACCGGAAAGCAGCCAATTGATTTGCAGCATCAATACCGTAAACGGAGCAATGAGTGCATTTCTGAGCGCATGTTTGAGAATCACCCGTCTGTACGGGAGTCCCTTAAGTACAGCTGTTCGTACGTAGTGAGTAGTCATCACTTCGGCCATGGATGCCCGAGTCATTCGAGTGACGTAGCCAAAGTCATAGACGAGAAGAACCAGCACAGGCAATACCAGCTGCTTCCAGTCAAATCCCTCAAACATACTGCTGGTACCCGGCAGCCACTGCAGCGAAAATACAAATAAGCCAGAGAAAAACACCGTGCTTGCGAATTCGGGAACCGACGTAGTCAGAATACTGACGACGGAAATCGTTCGATCAAGCTTGGATCCTTCACGCATACCAGAAAGAATGCCAAGCACCAACGAGACGGGAACCAGGAAAACAAAAACCCAAAAGGCAAGAATTGTCGTATTCCAGAGCCTCGGCCAAAGAACCTCAGAAACCGGAATTTTGTAGATCGTTGAGGTTCCAAAATCACCGGTGATGAAATTTCCCAACCAAATGATATAGCGCTTATAGACTGGCTCGTAATAGCCGTTTCTTTCCAGCCAGATCTGCCGCTGCTCCTCAGTACTGAATTGGCCTAGTACTTTGATAGCAATCGTGTCAACATCGATTTCCAAAAGCAGAAACAGAATCAGAGATACTGCAAACATCGTAAGCAGCATCATCAACAAGCGCTTGACAATTAGAATCGCCATTACTTCTCTGATTTCAATTTAGTGCTTTCTTCTATTCGCCAGTTTGACAGACATTGATCAATTGGGAATATTCTCTTGCCCTTGCTATGCACTTACAGCAGAACGGGATGCGAGCACGTCATCAAGCCAGTCTGGGTGCATTTCTGGTACCGAACTTAAAAGTAGTTCAGTGTATTCGTGATGAGGTGGAACCAACACCTCTTCTTTCGGCCCGTGTTCAACAATGCGGCCTTTCAGCATCACGACAATTTCGTCCGCGATCGCCTTTACGGTGGCCAGGTCATGCGTGATGAAAAGATATGTCATATTCAATTCTTTCTGCAATAGATCCAGAAGCTTAAGAATTTCTTCTGCGACCAATTGATCAAGTGCAGAAGTCACTTCATCGCATATGATGACAACTGGTTTGGCCGCGAGTGCCCGTGCAATACAAACCCGTTGCTTCTGCCCGCCGGAAAGTTCAGGGG
>JAJDXD010000144.1 GCA_022823405.1 Gammaproteobacteria bacterium | reverse complement strand
CTTCATGCATCTGAGTGAGTATTTGTCGGCGGCTGGGAAAAGTTTCTGCGCTGATGCGAAAAGGTGGCTGAAATGTCAGCAGGCCCGACTCAGGGACAATCAGGCGAAGCAGGTGCTTTTAGAGTTAAAGCTGCATCTGGAGTCCTCTGAGGTCGATGAGGACAACGCACCGGTACGCAGGGCATATCGGTATTTACACAACCGTCAGGATCAGAAGGACTACCGAGGTGCCCGCGCACACAAATTGCCGATTGGGTCGGGCGAGATTGAATCAGGACACCGCTATGTGATCCAGGCGCGTCTGGTGGAGTCCCGATAGTATTGATCGAATGCTGGCGCTTCGGCTGTGCCGGGCAAATCAGGAATGGGACGATTATTGGAACTGTGTCACCCGGCGGGCGGTGTGAGAGATGCCAAGAATCCCGCGCTTCACTTTCAATCGCACCCGCGCACGATCGAAGTCAAAAGAACTTAAAATCACGCGGATATGTGTATTTGAATTGACTCTGTGGTGTGGCATCGGCAGATATCAATCAAGGCAAACATGCAGGTAAAAACAGAAAAGTAAATTAATTGTCTGATGTGCAATTAGTGCCCTTGATCGAATGCCAAATCAATTCATTCGAGCGCCAGTTCGTCTATAAACTAATGTACATAATGAACTTAATTTGAAACCAACCACGGTAACCTTCTGATGAATGTTCTGATAATTGGACTGACTCTATTTGTAGCTCTGCATCTAATTCCCAGTGTCCCGCCATTACGTACTTCACTTATTGAAAGTCTCGGTGAAAAAAAGTATCGAGCGATATTCGCGGCCGTTGCATTTGCGGGCCTGGCGCTGATCATATGGGGTTTTTCCAGGGCTGATTTTGAACCTGTCTATCAGCCTGCAACTTGGGGACGCTCACTGGCGTTTGGATTGGTACCTGTCGCACTGATTCTATTCGCGGCAGCAAACATGCCAACGCACATTCGGGCAATTGTGCGTCACCCAATGCTAGCAGGGCTATTTTTATGGGCGGTCGCTCACCTTGCGGCAAACGGAGATCTCAGATCGATTTTGCTGTTCGGGACGTTAGGTGCGTATTCTGTAATTGCAACGGTAAGTATTGTCTTGCGAAGCAATCAATCTTCCCAAGCAAAGGCTCCCAAGTGGACAATGGATGCCGTGGCAATCGTGTCTGGAGTTGTTGTCGCTGGGTTGCTCGCGAAATTTCACGGTGTATTATTCGGAATGCCTCTGATATAGAATAAATTGTGCAATTGAAATCTGACTGCATATCGCCACAAATTAAACTTAGGGAATCAAAGCCATCTTGGTTGGAGCACAATCTCACTTTTAATTTGAGTTGTATGATTCCTGATTTTCCATAGATCGAAAGCACTCAAACTAAACAGAAGGGTGTGGCGCTATGAACTCATATTTCATAGTGAGAAGAATTCGCCAGACAGTTCAAATTCCCTGTTCACAGTCAAAATCCGGGCAATTGCCTCTCTCAGGATGCTATGAATGATCGAAGGATTAAGTACTGAAGAGCTTAGTCAACGTCGAGGTGGACGCCAAAAACGACGGAGCATAAGAAGTAATGTTATAGAACCAATGCTTCCTGCATTGATGAATCGGTTGCCTTTGATTGAACCGATGACGCAGGAAGAGATTGAGCGTATTCACTATGCGTCCCTGGAAATTCTCGAAAATGTAGGGGTCGTATTTCGAGATCCTCAAGCAATCAGGGACTGGAAGTCTGTTGGTGCAGACATTCGGGATGAATTCAGGGTACACTTGGATCGTGGATTGGTAGGTGAGCTGATTTCATCCATTCCTTCAGAGCTGACGCTTCATGCAAGGGACCCCGAAAAGTCCGTCAGGATCGGAGGACGCTCTACCATATTTATACCCATGGCTGGAGCACCGTACATACGAGATTTGGAAGATCGTCGTAGAAATCCAACTCTGGCTGATCTTGCCATGTTGCACAGACTTGCTCATCTATCTCCAGCAATTCACTCGACTTCACATCACATTGTGGAGCCAATGGATCACCCCATCTCACACCGACATCTTCGCATTACATACTCTTCGATGAAAAACTCCGACAAAACGTTGATGGGAATGACGACTTCTCCCAGAAATGCTGCAGACGTACTGGAGATGTGCGCAATTTTGTTTGGAGAGGAGTACATGGAATCACATCAGGTTGTAGTCGGCAACTGCAATGGAAATTCCCCTTTGTTGTGGGATGAGACAATGTTGGGGGCGCTTCGAGAATTTTGCAAGCGTAATCAGCCCATACTTTGCTCACCTTTTGTCTTAGGTGGTGCCAATACCCCAGCTTCTACTGCACCCGCTGTTGCACAGCTAAATGCAGAAGCATTGTCTGCACTCGCGTATACGCAAGTTGTAAGGAAAGGCAGCCCGGCGATTTATGGGCATTACCTCTCTACCGTATCGATGGCCTCAGGTGCGCCTATGGCCGGTACTCCTGAGATCAGTCTGATGAATTTCATGATCGGGCAAATGGCACGTTTCTACAATCTGCCCTGGCGAACTTCGAACACATTGGGTGGTTCAAAGACGTTAGATGCACAGGCAGGTTATGAGAGTGCATCGACAATGATGGCAGTCCTGCTTTCTGGTGGAAACTTTCTGTGGCACTCAGCGGGATGGAACGAAGCGGGGATGCATTGTTCAGTGGCGAAGTTCATAGTTGATGCTGAACAGTGTGCTATGGGATATCGAATGGCTGAAGGAATTCGCTGGGATGATTTTGAGGAGGCCATAGCAGCTGTTTCGGACATCGGTCCCGGGGGGCATTATTTAGGCCATCCACACACTCTATTGAACTTTCAGCGAGGATTCTTCATGCCTAAGCAGTTTGACAACAATACCTACGAGCAGTGGGAAGCAGATGGAGCAGTCACCATCACTGAACGTGCTCTACAAACTGCAAAAGAGATGCTCAAGTCCTATGAATTACCACCACTGGATGAATCTTTGGATGAAGCTTTACTGGACTATATTGCTCGTCGGGAAAGGGAGATTCCAGCATCTGACGAACTGAACTGGACACATTGACCGATTTCGGTTGCAGTTGTTCTCTACATTGAATTTCGCTCGGCGATTCAGCAATTTAGACAATTAACGGTTCTCCTCTTTATGCAAGTCAGTCGCCTGCCATTTGATCCTGGACCAGCAGGGTGGGCAAGCATTGTTGCCCGTGGGCCGACTTACCCGAAACTGGAAGAGGACATAACGGTCGACTTTGCAGTAATTGGTGCTGGATTTGCCGGTTTATCTGCTGCTAGACGTCTAAGACAGTTGGAACCGAAGAGCAAAATTGCAATTTTTGAAGCAAGAGAAATTTGTGAAGGTTCCTCAGGACGTAATTCTGGCTTTATGATTGACTTGCCTCATAACCTGGGTTCGAAAGACTATGTTGGACAGATTGAAATTGATCGACAGCAAACAGCATTGAATCGCGAAGCCATTCGTTTTGCTCAGGAAGCCGCTGAGGAATACCATCTGACTGAAGAGGCTTTTAGTATTGCCGGAAAAATAAACGCGGCAGCTACCGCGACCGGGCTCAAACACAATTCAGATTATGCAGCGCATCTGTCGAAACTCGACGAGCCATGCGAAATTCTTGACGAAAAACAGATGTATGAAATTTGCGGGTCACGCTACTATCTTGGCGGACTTGCAACCCCTGGCAACGGTTTGATTAAACCAGGGCTGTATGTTCGCAGTTTCGCGAAGGGTGTAAGTCATAGTGAGGTTCAAATCTTTGAAAAATCTCCGATTTTAAGCCTAGATAAAATTGGAAACGCTTGGAAGTTAAAGGCACCAGAAGGTTCTGTTGAGGCAAAAATCGTTGTTCTAGCAGTGAATGGTCACATTGAGAGTTTTGGTTACTTTCGTCATCGTTTGATGCACATCTATCTCTATGCTTCGATTACAAGGCAATTGACCAGCGATGAGATCAAATCACTGAGTGGAGAACCAGCCTGGGGATTTACTCCTGCGGATTCCCTGGGTTCAACTGTACGCCGAATTTCCGGAACAGGGGGAGATCGCATTGTGATAAGAAACGGAGTCAGTTGGGCGCCAAAGAGAAATGTACCAATTTCACGACTTGAAAGAGCAAAGCGAACTCATATTCGATCCTTTAAGCAGAGATTTCCTAACTTGGCTAAAGTGAACATGGAATACAGTTGGGGCGGATTACTGTGTCTTAGTCGAAATGCTGTACCTGTATTTGGTGAACTCGATACGGGTCTTTATTCTGCTTGTTGTCAAAATGGTCTCGGTACGGTGCAGGGTACACTACACGGAAAATTAGTTGCTGAATTCATCTGTGGACATCAATCCAGTTCAGTAGAACATGTCCTTAAGCTCGCTAGGCCAGTTAAATTGCCACCTGAACCATTCTGTACGATTGGAGCCGAAGTTGTTACACGCTGGGGTGAATTCAAAGCGGGCAGAGAACGGTAAAATTCTTCAACTATAAAGTTCTTAATTTAGTTATTTTTTACCAAATTGATACAAGTCTTGAACAATGAGAGCTTGTTGCTGAATTCAAGCGGTGTGTTCAAACTTTGCCTGTGTCTGGTACTCTCATTGGTTGTTGGCCGCGTATCGGCAGATAGCTGGCAGGGACTTAGAGTTGAACCAGAGAAATCATGCTCACCCTATAGCTCCAAGGATTACGCCTATCCTCAATCTGTAGAACCCGTCATCATTGGTTTAATTGGGAAAATTTACAGTCCTTATACGGGACGATGTTTTACCAGCCGTTACGAAACCGATATTGAGCACATTGTTGCCCGTTCTGAAGCGCATGACAGCGGTTTGTGTGCGGCTAGCTTAGCTGTTCGCAAGAAGTTTGCATCCGATCTGTTGAACCTCACCCTTGCAAGCCCCCATGTCAATCGAATTCAAAAGTCTCATCACGATGCCGCAGAGTGGGTACCGGACTTGAATCAATGCTGGTTTGCAGACCGAGTCATTGCTGTCAAGCGAAAGTATGGCTTAAGTGTTGACCAGCGTGAAGCTGCAGCTCTGCAGACCATCTTATCTCATTGCGACTCATTCGAAATGATTGTGCTCGAATGTTCGGATACGACCGAAGTGTCGCCTGCTCAACCCACACTAGAGCAATCAACGTCAGATCCCTTAGCAGCGTGGGATGACAACCGAAACGGTCGAATTACTTGCAAAGAAGCCTTGCGACACGGTATTGCACCTGTTTACAGAGACCATCCCGCATATCCTTTCATGCGAGATGCTGATGGTGACGGTGTTGTCTGCGAATAGTCCCGATTAAGCGGAACTTCACTGGCGATTTATGCTATGGACCACAGGTAAAGCATTCATTTTTTTGAAAAATCCTGCCGATACTGTTGATTTCAACCGGTGCGTGCACTGGGTACATATTTTTGCGGATCAACGCCTAGCAGTTCC
>JAJDXD010000109.1 GCA_022823405.1 Gammaproteobacteria bacterium | reverse complement strand
CATTTCGATCGCGGGTAACGAAGCTGAAAAATCGGCACTGATTGATATTGTCCAGGTACGAGCAGTGGGCCGGTTCGGACGGCTGTTCATAACCGGTACCGAAGACTCCGTCAAAACTGCCATTCAGGCGGCCTGTGATGCCCTGGCCGAAGTTCAGGGTCGCACATCATGAATTCACAGCGTACAGTTATTGCTGAAGAGCAGGTGCGCGATGCCTTCCGACGCGGCAGGCTGACACTAAATTACCGCCCAGGCGATATTGTTACCGCGCAGGCCCTCGACACTGCTGAACGTCTGAACATCAGGTTAGTTGATCAGCCTCAGGAATCCCCACCACCAGTCGAGACAGACGGGGTTACAGCGACGCGTCGCTCACTTTACAGACGAAATCCGGGCTGGGCTGCCCCAAAACCGGCTGAATCGTTCTGCGCTCAGACTCTGACCAAACTGTCACTGGTTGGAGCCGGTGGTGTAGGATCTCATCTTGCGCACCTGGCAGCGAACCGCCAGATTGCAGAGGAAATCAGCTTAATTGATATTCTGCCAGGTGCAGCGGAATCCATTGCGTTGGATCTCAGACACGCAAGCGGAATTACCGGTTCAAATACGCGACTGAACGGGGGAACTTCCCTTGATCTCGTATCTGACGCGAGTGTTGTTGTTGTGACTGCTGGCAGACCGCGTACACCCGGCATGGACCGTTCCGATTTGCATCGAATTAACGCCCGAGTCATTCAGGGAATCGGGGAAGCAGTTTCGACGTACGCACCTCAATCTGTCGTGATTGTAGTAAGCAACCCCGTTGACGAGATGACCTCTGTCATGTTGGATGCGACCGGATTTGATCGAGAAAAGGTGATCGGCATGGCGGGAACTCTTGATGGTGCTCGCTTTCGCGATGCATTGGCACAGGCTGCTGGAGTATCTGTTGCCGATGTTAGCGCCATGTCCCTGGGAAGTCACGGTAACGAGATGGTGCCAATTGCATCAAAAGCCACCATCCGGGAACGGCCGATCGGTGAATTTCTGAATGAGGAAACGATTGAAAGCTGCCGCCAGATTACGATTGACGGCGGGGCTGCTGTCGTTAGACTGCGTAAGACTGGATCTGCGACGCTTGCACCCGCACATGCCACACTTGAACTGATTCTTCACATATGCGGTCACCTCAACGGAACGATACCCGCTTCGGTACGTTTGAGCGGCGAGTATGGCATCACCAATTCGGTTGTAGCCGTACCTTGCAAACTAAGTCTGAATGGAGTGGCTGAGATTGTCGAGCTTACACTCACTGAATCAGAACTGCAGCAACTGAGGAGAGCCGCTGATGCGATACGAAGTCGCCTTGGCATCCGAGAGTCATGACCATACAGACTGTATCAACTGGTGGGCGCTTTGAAACAATTGGAGCTTACAGCCGCGCAAAGCGAATCGGGCCATTCATTTATGTAGCCGGCACAACTGCCATTGAGCCAAGCGGAAAACTTCATGCACCGAACGATACCTATGCTCAGTCAATGTACATTTTCGATCGGATTCGGGATGTTCTACTAGAACTTGGCGCTGAAATGAAACATGTCGTTCGTACCCGTGCATTCATGACCAATATGAAGACGGCAGGCGAGTTTGTCCGTGCACACGGTGAAGTGTTTCAGGGAATTAACCCTGTAACTTCGGGGGTGGAGGCCGGATTGACAACACCTGGAATGATGATCGAGATTGAAGTGGATGCAGTCATTCATGACGAATCTGGAGCCATCCAGTTCTGATTATGAGTTGATTGCTACGCTCTTCAGGAACTCAAAAAATGAAACACGAATACAGACAGATTTCAGATTTGGTCGATGCGAACAACCTTGCGCATCGCACCAGTATCAACCCGAGACAATTTGGGATGCTGTCAACCAGTCAGATTGTCTCACTCTTTCAATCTATATGGAGGAATGTCCTATGAAATTTATTGACATGTGGAAACCTGCGTTTGCGACCATAGCAGCGCTGGTTATGCTGGCCACGGGTGGCGCTGCGGTAGCGCAGGATAAAGACCCCGTCGTAGTCGGGTATATCGGCTCCTTTGCCAGTGACACTGGGCTTAGCACAATTCGCGGCGCAGAGATTGCGATTGATGAATTGAACGAAGCCGGTGGTGTGCTGGGTGGACGGCAAATCAAGTTTGTCAAGGCAGATACTCGTGAAGATGTGGTCGAAGGCGTAAAAGCTTATGAATACTTGAATGATGTCGAAAACGTCGACTTCATTATTTCCGGCAGTATCGATGATGTTTCGCTTGCCTGGCTTGAGCGTATGGCAGAATACAAAACACCAACGCTGGACACCTGGACTTCCTATGTCGGCATTATCGACAAAGTTGTTCAGGAGTACGATAAGTACAAAATGTATTTTATGAACATCGCTTGTGACGAAGCGCTGGCGACTCTGTACATTGACTTCGGTAAGGATGTTCTGGCCGCGGAAATGGGGTACAAATCAACTGTCCTCATGTTCGAAGATACTGCATTTGGCGTATCGATTGCGGGTCTCGTACGCGACCTGTTGGCACCTGAAGCAGGGATCGAAATCGCTGAAGAAATCATCTACGATGCCAATACCGTTGACTTTGCACCGCTCTTCAACAAAGCAGTTGATTCAGGTGCAGATTTCATCTACCTGGTCTCGTCTGTGCGCAGTCAGGTTCCAGCATCGCAGTACGTGAAATTGCAGGTGCGAATCCCGATGACCGGAGTCAATGTCGCGGCATTTGGACAGGACTTCTGGAACGACACCGGCGGTCTTGGCGGTGGGACTTCAACGCTGAGCCCAGTTCCGTCTGTCGGTATGCAGCTGGATGACCGAACGGCAGCCTTTATTGAGAAGTACAAGGCGCGTTATGGCAACGAAAGACCGATTTACCCCCACTTCAATGGATTCAATGCTTACTATGGAATCTATAGTGCGTTTCAAGCAGCAGAAGAGGCTGGTGGCTTTGAGCCGTTGGATGCCTGGGTTGAAGCAATGGAGAACACCGACATTGTGCTTGAGAAAGATGGTGAAATGTGGTTTCGTTATGCCTTTTGGAAGCAAGGCGAAGTCGAACCGAGAACTGGCCGTGAATACACACACAACATCAAATTCGACGTAACCGAACCGTTTGATGATGGCAGCCCGGCAATGGTTGTTGTCCAGTGGTACGAGGATGGAAACGTCGCAGTGATCTATCCAAAGAAGTTTGCAAACGGGACTTTCCAAGAACCATCCTGGACCCAATAAGAGCATTCGCTTTGTAGAAGTCGAATCGCTCCCGACTCATCTGAAATCGGGAGCGACTCGGCGTTCACTGAATCTTCAATTCAACATTTCATGCTTCAAATACTCATTCAAGGTCTGGTACTCAGCGGCTTTTATGCGCTGATTGCGGTTGGATTTACACTGATCTTCAGCGTCGGCCGTGTACTGAACCTCGCTTACGGTTCGTTTTTGATGCTTGGAGGATACATTTACTATCAGGGAGCCCAGGTTGTTGGGCTGCCGAAGTTTCCAAGCCTGATCATCGCCGGCATTGCGGGTGCAGTATTTGGGATGCTCGTGTACCGCATTCTGGTCAAACGATTGAGCGGCAATGTCGTTGCAGTCGAAATCGCTACGTTGATTCTCGCAGTGGTGGTACAGGCAGCTGTCGTGCTGGTATTTTCACCTTCACCAAAAAGTATGTGGCCATTGGTGCCAGGTGTGTTGAGAATTGGCGATGCCAGCGTGACCTACAACATTTTCATCGCCGCGGTCATCAGCTGGATACTACTCGGGGGACTGTTTCTGTTTACTGGAATGACGCATATGGGGCGGGCTATACGCGCAGTATCGATGGACTCAAAAGGTGCAGTCATATCCGGTATTGATCCAGAAAGGGTCAACATTCTAACTTGGGCCATATCGGGTACTTGCGGTGCCATCGC
>JAJDXD010000068.1 GCA_022823405.1 Gammaproteobacteria bacterium | reverse complement strand
AGCCAGAGGACTGTGTGTAATACCTGGGTTGCAATCAGCGGTCAAGAGCAGTATGAGTTTGCGGTAGAAGAGATTGAGTACGGTCACCGAATGACCACATCCAATGGGGATGGTACTGATGTTATTCACAAATGGACACCGGGGCAAAGTTTGTTCTACTACACAAGTACAGATGGCGATACCAGATGCGTCAAAATTCTGCGCGTTGGGATAGGCTATCAGCTAGACTTTTTTGGCTTGCAGCGCTTGTTTAAAGTACTTAGCCCATTGGGAGCTAAATTCAACCACTTTATGCTGGAGAAGAAAACTTCAGGTGTTTCGCGTTTTCTGAGGTCACCCATGCCAGGACGGCTGCAGGAACTTCGAGTTGTCGAAGGCCAGACAGTCAAGATCGGTGAAACCATCGCAATCGTTGAAGCGATGAAAATGGAAAATGCTTTACACTCCGAACAGGATGGAACAATTGCCAAAATTCTGGCGAACGTTGGTGACAGCCTGGCTGCCGACCAGCCCATACTGGAATTTGGAACGGAGGCTGAATGATTGGCAAACTGAATCATGTCGCCATTGCAGTCCCCGACCTCAGTGCGGCATCAGAGCAATACAGCTCGGTACTAGGAGCGGACGTATCTGGTCCGCTTGATCTACCTGAGCATGGTGTGACGACGGTATTCGTCAATCTTCCCAATTCAAAAATTGAACTGCTGCATCCGCTTGGCGATCATTCACCGATCGCAGGCTTTCTTAAGAGAAACCCTGCCGGGGGTGTACATCACTTGTGTTATGAAGTGACGGATATTGATGCAGCACAAAGCCAATTGGTTGCAGCAGGAATGCGGGTTTTAGGCGATGGTTCACCGAAGATTGGCGCTCACGGTAAACCCGTTCTGTTTCTGCATCCGAAAGACTTCAACGGAACGCTGATCGAGCTTGAGCAAGTGTAAGCCGGTCAACCGCTTTCAGCCTATCCGGGGATGATAACTGTCGAGATACTCCTTTCCAAGCCAACCGTAAATCAGGTTGCTGTGCAGGCTTTGCAAGTTGCCTCAAGAGTTTCAACATTGATCACTGCGTGATAAGCAGGTTTTGGATTCGCACGTCTGAAGGTGCGCAGGATCATTCCCTGTAAATTCGGACGCTTGTCGGACGGTGTTTCACCTTTGCCCAGGCCACCACCAAATTCAATAATTCGTTCAACACCCGCGTTCGCTATTGTTTTTAAGTTATCGCTCCAGCGAACAGGTTTGAACAGTTGAAGATAAAGGTTTTCTCGAATGCTATCAATATCCGGTGAATGAAATGTGCCGGTTGTATTGGACGCAACCTGGAGTTTCGGCGCTCGCATGTGAGTTTCTTCCAAGAATGGTAGAAACTTCTGCGCCGCCGGATACATGTGAGATGTATGAAATGCGCCTTCTGTTTTCAACCGAACACCTCCCTTACCAGGGAATTTTTTATCAATGTTCGCGGTCAGTTGATCCAGATCATCCGGCCAGCCGCCAACGACAGTCTGCTCGGGCAGGTTCAGAGCCGCAATTTCGCAGTTGCCGGCTTCAATGAATGGTTTAAGGTCGTCCTCAGTCAGAGAAAGAGCAAGCATCTCTCCCCCGCCATGTTCACCCATGCATTCACCGCGCTTTGAGACCAGTCGCAGTGCGTCTTCAAAACTTAAAGCGTCAGCGGCGACAAGTGCTGAATATTCACCTAAGCTGTGTCCACCTGCTGCAAAAGCATCAATGCTTACACTTACACCAAGATGCTGCTGAAACAACCGCAGGCAGATGTATGAATGAACAAGCAGTACAGGCTGGGTGAATTTTGTGAGGTTGATCGCTCCACTTTCGGCATCATTACACAACGTAGCCAGATCGTAACTAAGAATATCGCTCGCATCGCTGTAAATTTCTCGTGCGATTGGAAATTCACGGATTAGATCGCTGCCGATTCCTGGATATTGTGCGCCTTGTCCCGGAAATAGGAGTAAGGTTCTAGTACTCAAAACTTAACCCTTGAAGTAGGCAGTATTCATTTTGGAAATCCAAAGAACTTGGAACTTGTGGGGTACTCACTCCCCAGTTATTGAAAAGAAAAAGCGTAAACCCCACAAAGGATTTACGCTTTCCCTCACTTTCTCGACCAAGCTACGTAGAAGTAACTTGATCGTTTACTTTTTGCTTACTGCAATTGTTTTGCGTAAGCCTGTCCGAGGTTTGCATTGGTGGTCTGTGCACCAGCCCAGAACGGAACTGCGATCTGTGCAAACGCTTCCATCGAATCCCAGACCTCTTTGAAGAATTCATTTTCTGCTTTGTTCTTGTCCATGCTAGTCAAAACAGCATTCATGTATTCTGTGAAGTAGTCGAGGGGCGTATCATGCAGGATAACGCCATGATTCTCAGTCAGGTCTTTCAGTGCTTTACCATTTTCATAGATTCGATAAGCTAAAGACTGAATCAGGGAAGCGTCTGCCGAAACTTCCATGGCCAACTGCTGATGTGGCGTGAGGCTGTTCCAGACATCCTTGTTAATATACACGTCTGCGTTAACCACAACCTGATGTAGGCCTTGCAAATAGTAGTGTTTCAATACTTTTTGAAATCCAAAAACTGAATCGGGCTTCGGGCAGCACCATTCTGCTGCGTCGATTGTGCCCTTTTCAAGTGCGGGAAGAATGTCTCCTCCACCCATGGCAACGGCTGCAACACCAATTTCATTGTAGGTTTGACCTGGAATGCCAGGTGGTGCTCTGTATCGATACTTTCGGAAATCGTCCATACTGTTGATCGGCTCCTTGAACCATCCCAACGCTTCGGGTCCGACCGGCTGCAACATGAGACCTTTCACATTCATGCCCATTTCGTCCCAGAGTTGGTCATACAGAGCACGACCGCCGCCTTCCATGTACCATGATATCCAGGCAATGTTGTCGATTCCAAGTCCTGCACCTGCGGTCGGTGAACCGAACAGCATCGCTGCCGGATGATAACCTGACCAGTAGTGTGTCCAAGCAAATCCACCTTCGATCAAACCTGCGTTGACAGCTTCCAAGGTTTCTTTAACACCAACGACAGCACCAGCAGAAAGGACTTCGATTTCAACTTCGCCGTTTGTCAAAGCAGAAACATTATCGCCAAATCGCTTCAGCATTACAGTTTCGTCGGCGGAAGTCGGAATGACCGACTGTATACGAATGACTGTCTTAGCACTTGCGAGACCTGGCAACAGAAGCGCACAGGAAAGTACCGCACAGGCAATCATTTTTCGAGTAGTAAACATCAAATAGTTTCCTCCAAATTTGGTAACTAAAAATATCTTTCCAGTTTATTACAAATGGAAAGAATATTTGTGAAGAAAGACGCGTTCAATTCAATCACAGGAATCATCATTAGGATGCAGTAACCTAGCATCTGGCCCCAATGTTGAACGTCGGCGCACATTATAGAAACAATAAGGTATTGAATAACAGTACTTTCGCATGGATGCTGAACCGTTGATTATTCTCTACGATGGGTTTCAAAATCGACTCATTGCACTTGGTACCGAACGTATTTGTCTTCTCTCGCACGAAAATAGTCACATTATTAAGGTAATTGATATTACAATTCCTATTTACCTTATTTTGTCCACATTTTGGTCATCATTTTGAGGTATTGAGGACCGCCACTACCAAATTTAACTGACTGAGTTTACAAAACTTACCCCTTTTTTTAATTACTACCCAAAATATCTCATTGTCCAGCAAACAAAAGTAGCACGGTTGAAAAACGTATACCCATCACGAGAGACATTCTGCGGCAAGTTTTCAATTCTGAATCATCATGGTCATTGAAAGAAATCTTGGTCCAAACCTGCTGAATTTGGCTGAGCAATTTCCTGTGCTCACACTGAACGGCCCTCGCCAGAGCGGTAAAACAACACTGGTTCGCTCACTTTTTAAAAACCACGCCTATGTCAGTCTTGAAGCACCGGACGAAAGAGCGATAGCCAGGAAGGACCCACGCGGTTTTCTCGAGCAATTTTCGAGCGGTGCCATCATTGATGAAGTCCAATATGTTCCCGATTTAGTTTCCTATATTCAGGTAATCGTTGATGAGAGACCGGAACCGGGAAGCTGGATATTGACTGGATCTCAAAACTTCAGCCTTTCACAAACAGTCAACCAGTCTTTAGCGGGAAGAACTTCAATCAGTTGGCTGCTACCTCCAACATGGGACGAAATCAGGCAGTTCGAAAATCACCCGAAAGACCTAGAGGAGGCTCTGTTTAAAGGCAGTTTTCCAAGAATATATAACGAAAATTTTAAGCCGACTGAATGGTTTTCATCATACATCAATACCTACATCGAAAGGGATGTGAGATCGCTCAGCAATATCGGCGACCTCGCGGTATTTCAGAATTTCATTGAGTTATGTGCTGGACGAAGCGGGACACTTATTAACTATTTATCCCTTGCCAACGATTGCGGAGTTTCACAAAAAACTGCAAAAAACTGGTTGAGTGTGCTGGAAGCAAGTTTTGTAGTATTCCGACTTCCTGCGTTTCACAAAAACCTGCGTAAAAAAGTTGTCAAAATGCCAAAGATGTTCTTCCATGATTCTGGATTAATGTGTTGGCTACTGGGAATTCGTAATCCGACCCAGATTCTTACACACCCACTTCGCGGTCAAATATTCGAGACCTGGACCGCATCTGAAATCATTAAACATCGCACCAATTCTGGTGAACGGCGCGGGGTGTACTTTTATCGCGATCACAATGGCGCTGAAGTTGATTTGGTAATACCCGGTCTTGAAAAAAACACACTGATTGAAGCAAAGTCCACAAAGACGCCATCAGTTGGCCTTCTGCGAGGCACGAATCGCGTTAGGAGACACTTCAATCAACTGTATCAGCCCACCGAGACTGCGGTGGTATACGGCGGTGACCAGTTTAAGGAGATCAAAGGCAATCAACTGATCCCATGGCGCTGTCTGCGTTCGCATTTCACTGACCAAGAAGCGATCAGATCAATATCGATCAACGCGCCGTTGAAGTCAGATGCCGAGGTGGTTGCGATTTATCCAAACAAGACTTTTGTAAGTGGCATCCCTGATGAACGCGGCATCGTTCGACTGCAGTTGGACTTCCTGTATCTGCCGATAAAGATTTATATTGCCGCCGCAGGATATTCGGCACTACTGATTACCGACTGGATTCCTGCGGAACGGCAATTGCGAATTCGACTCAACCCGCTGCCTTGCGGTGGATCAATCATTTTTTCAAGTCGCAGGGGGCGTGTTCCGGGAATCGAAGGAGAGATCAATCTCAAACGGGATTCGCTTGATCGTACTTATCTTAATACCGACAATATAACGATCAACGGAGGGGAACAAAACCAGCCTGTACAATTTGACCTAGGCGAACAATTGCACATCGAGGATGCGGCCGGTCAAACAGCGCAAGTTCGCATTCTCGACTTGATGGGCCAGGCAACGCTGTTGGAATATGTTCTTGCGGGGGCTCCGATCAATTACTGACATATGACTCGTGCATCATTTGTATGCGATCACTGATACTTACCCAGGCTCTCAAACCCGCGTCCAGGCAAATCTCGATTCAAACTCTCGGGCAGCCTTCTCGCCGCCTTTCATCTTGAGAGACATCATCCCACCAAAGTCGTGGTCATCTGCTTTTTTACCACTTCGTGAGACGGATGATTCGGCAGTCCCGGGAACAGCACCCTTTTGTCTGCTGGATGCGATTCCAGATACCTGGCAATCTTCATCGCATTGTCTGAAACCGCTCCCACAGGATTACCAGCAAACGCATACCGCGCAGCAAAAGCCAGGCTTTGACTGAACCGAGAATACCACCTGGCAATCGACGAACCGTATCAATCTCCTCCCAGCGCGCATCGACTTTGCCCATAAACCAGGACACCGTCAATCAACACCCAGAATCGCGCCAGCTGAGCATCGAGTGCAAACCAATTCCTACATGATGACCATGTTATCCCGGTGAATCAGTTCGTGATCCCTCACGTATCCCAATACTGATTCAATACGATCAGTTCGATGCCCTTTAATTTGACTGGCTTCTTCTGAATCGTAATTGATGAGACCGCGCGCAATTTCTCTGGAGTCAGTATTCAGGCACACGACGAGGTCGCCGCGTCTGAACTTTCCCTCAACCTGCTTGACGCCAACCGACAGCAGACTACGACCCTGGTCCAGTAGTGCTGTAACTGCACCTTGATCAAGATGAAGTTTTCCTGCCACGCGTGTCCGCCCTGCCAACCATTGTTTGTGTGCTGCAATTCTGCCTGTCCTTGATAGCAGCAAGGTTCCTTCTGCCTGATTGGCGATGATTTTCTGTAACTGATTTTCAACCAGTCCTGATGCGATGAACGTTGCTGCGCCTGAACGGGCAGCCTTACGGGCAGCTTCCAGCTTGGCAAGCATTCCCCCGCGTCCGTACTGACTACTCGGTCCAACGACTCGGTCAAGAGATTCGTCGTGGGGATAGGCCCGTGAAATCAGCTTGGCGTTTGAGTCTGTTCGAGGATCAGAATCATACAAACCTGTTTGATCGGTCAATATTACTAGCAGGTCTGCATCAACGATATTCGTAACCAGACCAGCCAAATTGTCGTTATCCCCAAATTTAATGTCTTCGGTGGTAACGGTGTCATTCTCATTGACTATCGGAATGATCCCTTTTTCAAGCAAGGTTCTGATGGTATTACGGGTGTTCAGATATCGTGCGCGATCCGAAAGATCAGCATTGGTCAGTAAAATCTGAGCTGTCAGGTAGCCATGTTTTTCAAAAGCGATCTCATAAGTTCGAACCAGTCCCATCTGCCCGACAGCAGCCGCAACCTGCAGCAGGTGTACTTCATGCGGTCGCTCACTCCAGCCTAGCCGTTTCATACCCTCCATTACGGATCCAGAGGAAACCAGCACCACCTCGACACCAGCGCGCTTTAAATCAGCAATCTGTCCTGCCCAACCATAGATTCGGTCAACGTTAATTCCAGTTTCAATATTTGTAATCAAGGAACTGCCAACTTTAACGACCCATCGACGTGTTGCACTGTAATCATATGGGTCCGTCATAGTAAGATTTCCTCAATCGATTGATGCTCGTTTGGTTCAGGTGAGTTGTCCTCAAGCCAATTCATTGCTTCGCCAACAAGCTTTTTACAACCAGAACCAGTCACGGCTGAAACGGCAAACCACTTACCGCTCCACTGACTCTTGGAAATGATTTCCTGCAAGTAGTTCTCCAGTTCGGCTTCTGAGACGAGATCAATCTTATTAAGAACCAGCCAGCGTTCGCGTTTTGCAAGATCTTCGTCAAACTGCGCTAGTTCATTCGCGATTACATCGATTGACTTGGCCACCGACTCGGCCTGTACGGTGGAAAAAATATCGACTACATGAAAAAGTAAACGGGTGTGACGTAGGTGCTTTAGAAATTGAATGCCGAGTCCACTGCCAGTAGAAGCGCCTTCAATCAGTCCGGGAATATCAGCAATCGTGTAACTGCGTCCGTACCCAAGTCCAACCACCCCTCGGGATGGTTTGAGAGTGGTAAAAGGGTAATCTGCAATTTTCGGTTGCGCATTGGTGACCTTCCGAATTAGGGAAGACTTTCCAGCATTTGGTAATCCTACCAAGCCAACATCAGCCAATATGCGTAGTTCCAGCTTGAGCATGCGAACTTCGCCGGCACCGCCAGGTATGGTTTTTCTCGGCGAACGGTTGGTACTGGATTTAAATCGCGCATTACCCACACCATTCGAGCCACCCTTTGCGACCAATACCCGCTGATCGGACTCCGTAATATCATCAATCAATTCACGAGTATCAACATCCTGAATGATTGTGCCAAGAGGTACGCGAATTTCGAGATCCTCGCCATCTCTTCCCGTAGCATCGCGACCGGCACCCGGGCGCCCGTTTTGAGCACGATAGCTTCGGTGATGCTGAAAATCTACGAGGGTATTCAGGTGTGCATCTCCAATGATGTAGATGCTACCACCTCGACCGCCATCGCCGCCATCGGGCCCGCCGCGAGGTGTGTGCTTTTCGCGTCTGAATGAAAGGCAGCCAGCACCACCCTTTCCGGCCTCAACCCGAATTTGCGCTTCGTCAATAAACATCTAAACGCACTCAGATTGATCGGTGTGCGTCATGGGATCCCATGGAGAAGAAAACCGGGTACGTGTGGCCCGGTCGAGTGAATTTGATTAGGTGGGAATAACCGAAACAGTCTTTTTTCGAAGGGGCCCTTTCACGTCAAACTTTACATGACCGTCTGCGGTCGCAAAAAGTGTATAGTCTTTGCCCATTCCGACATTGGACCCGGGATGAAACTTGCTACCGCGCTGACGAACAATGATATTACCTGCACGAATCAATTCACCGCCATAGCGTTTAACGCCCAAGCGCTTGGAAATTGAGTCGCGTCCGTTTCTTGAACTTCCACCCGCTTTTTTATGTGCCATGAGTCATTACCCTATAGATTTCAGTCAGCCTCAAACCTGAAAGTCTGTCAGTCATCAGCTGATTCGTCACTGCTGCTGTCGGTTTCACTAACATTCGACGCAACTGCTTTCTCATTTGAATCGCTGGCAGCACCAATGCTTAACACTTCAAGTTCTGTGTAATTTTGCCTGTGTCCGTAAGTGCGTCGATAATTTTTCCTGCGCTTCATTTTGATCACGCGGATCTTCTTCCCTCGGCCATGATCTAGAATTTTGGCGATGACAGGTGTATCTTCAACATGCGGTGTACCAATCACGGTTTGGGTACCATCGGAAAACAGCAGCACATTGTCAAACTGGACGTTATCGCCGACTTCACCTTTCAGCCGCTCAACCTTTATTCTGTTGCCTGGTGCAACTCGAACTTGCTTGCCGCCTGTTTCGATTATCGCGTACATTTTGAAATTAGAAGTAGAGAAAAGATAAGATGATGGGGAAAATAGTGAAGCGCAAAGTATATCGTTTTTTCAGAAATTAGTCAAAATATTTGAATCCCCTGATCTGGTATTCGACGAACAAAAAGCAATGATTAATCTGATTCAGATGGCTTCCCTTAACGTGTTTCAAAGTCGTTCTCTCCACTGCTAAATAATCGAGAAACCCTATCTCAAGCGCAGCTATAACATAGTAAATTAGAAAATGATATACTAATTTACTATGTTAATGAACCGCCAACTCTATAACTCCGTTCTTCAAGCATTGAACACAATGCCTGCGGTTGCGATATTAGGGGCACGGCAGGTCGGCAAAACGACCCTGGCACATCAGATTGCATCATCCTTTCATAAGCCTTCCGTTTATTTGGACCTCGAACTAGAATCGGACCTTGCCAAGCTGGTCGAACCGGAAATTTATTTAAGTCAGTGCAAGGGTAGACTTCTCATCATCGATGAAGTTCAGCGAAGGCCCGAATTGTTTGCACTGTTGCGCAGCATAATTGATGCACGGATTCGAAACGGCGAGCGCACGGCTCAGTTTCTTATACTCGGTTCGGCATCCCGGGAACTTTTGCGTCAATCGTCTGAATCTCTTGCTGGCAGAATACGGTATCTTGAGCTATGTCCATTTTCGATTCTGGAAACCGTTGACAATCAGTCAGAAAGTACCGACCTCAGTCGACTCTGGCTACGCGGCGGTTTTCCGCAAAGTTACCTAGCTCATAGCGACGATGATAGCTGGTCCTGGCGAAGTGACTTCACTTTGACTTTTCTGGAACGAGATATTCCCTTGATGGGCTCTCATATCCCGCCAGTCGTTTTACGAAACCTTTGGTCAATGCTGGCTTGGGAAAACGCACAGTTGATCAACTATTCCAAATTGGCAGTCAATCTTACTGTCAATTACAAGACAGTCCAAAATTACATAAGCCTATTGCAGTCGCATTTCATGGTTCGTGAACTGCACCCTTGGTCGGGCAATACCAGAAAGCGCTTAATCAAATCCCCAAAAATCTTTCTACGGGACTCCGGAATTGCTCATCGGCTATTACGAATTACCAGTTTCGAAGACTTACTTGGTCATCCAGCGGTTGGTGCCAGTTGGGAAGCGTTCGTTGTCGAAAATCTGTTGCGAACCGTATCAGATAAGTGGGAAGTTAGCTTTTATCGAACTCAAGCAGGTGCGGAAATTGATCTGGTGCTGGAAGGGCCACGTCAGAACGTCAGGGCAATTGAAATCAAACGATCAATGTCTCCAAACTTGTCACGAGGATTTTACGAAGGTTGCAAAGATGTAAGAGCAACAGAAAAATACGTTGCTTATCCAGGTTCCGACCGATTTCCGCTCGCTAACGATACCGAGGCAATCGGAGTTTTGGAGTTGCTCAGGCATCTACAAGATGGATAGTGCCGAAAGTGCTGTTGCTGTGTCCAGATGCATCAATGGCATTCAACAGACCCCGTGTCTTAAACATGCTCTTGTGTACCCAGCCTCCCTGTCTGCATATTACACTTCATTTGAACACTGAATGACGTGTGTTCTGAAGGCTACAGATATGCTCAATAATGAGCTTAAAATGAATGCATTGCGCTCATTTACTGGTGGTAATGAATAGTTCATCAAAACTGAATGAGTTAACGAGTTTGGATAGCACCTCAAGTTTACTAACCAGTTGAACCGTGCGTACAGTTGACCATTGCTCGGTCCGCGTTAACGGATTATGGAATTTATTGCCCAGACGCAGTATAAATTGCACTGAACTCGACATTACATTGATGTGATCACCACACAGGTTTGACTCTCTGAGTACTCTAACTGGATTTATCAGGTATACCTAAATGAAAACGATTATGGAAGGCGTTATTCCGCCGGTCATCACCCCTTATCATGAAGACCTCTCAATCGACTTTGATTCGTATGGCATTCTGCTTGAACACCTTGTAGCATCCGGTGCACACGCGGTCATTGTCGGTGGAACAACCGGCGAATATTACCTTCAGACTACCGAAGAGCGCGTGAAGTTAATTCAAAAAGCAAAAGACGTGCTAAATGGTCGAGTGCCTTTGATTGCGGGTGTCGGTGGCATACGGACAGAGGACTGCATTCAAATGGGCCTCACTGCCAAATCAATTGGTTGTGACGGGATTTTGATTTCTTCCCCCTTCTATGCAGTACCAACTCAGACAGAAGTGGCTGAACACGCCATTGCGATAGATGAAGCAGTCGACCTGCCAATCATGCTCTATAACTATCCCGGTCGTACCGGTACCTGTATGGAGTCGGAATTTTTCAATCGAATCGTGGACCGACCCAATTTTCAGGCGATTAAAGAATCGAGCGGAGATATAGGCGCAGTGCATCAGTTGATACTGGATTACCCGCAGTTGCGTCTATTTTGTGGTACAGATGACCAGGCACTTGAGTACTTCGCCTGGGGTGCTTCCGGCTGGGTTTGTGGTGCAGGAACTGCTCTACCCAATGAGCATCTCGCGCTTTACCACACCTGTATCGCTGACAATGACTTTGTCACAGGAAGGACAATCATGAAGTCATTGTTGCCCTACCTTGACTTTCTGGAAAATGGTGGCAAATTTACTCAAAGCGTTAAATATTCCTGCGAACTCGCAGGCTTACCAACAGGCTCCGTGCGAGCACCGCTGCAACCTCTATCTGAGATTGAGAAAGAACAACTCGCTGGAATCGTGCAGCGTCTAAAATCCGAAATTTCCGAACTGACGAGCCACAAATTCCAAGTTGCAAAACAGGCCTGAACTCGCTTTGTATCGCTCACGAATACTCGGTTCAAATGTCATCTTCAGTTGTCAGACTGATTTCTTTAACATAAGCCGGAAACTTTCATAGCTGGCATCCAAGCAAAAGACCATAATTTTTCAATCGAAAATGGCGTGCGACAGGTGTTAGGTTCAGCCGAAACATTAACTGTTCTGTCTTGGCACCTTAAATCGCATTGACTTAGTCCTTGAAATGTAAAATCTGGGCTACAAAATTCGAACTGTCCCAAAACAACGGCGGGACTCAAATTGCCAGGTGCCTAATTTCAGATTTGGGTAAATGCTGTCAACTTTCAGTTGAATTCAGATGCTAGAATCAATTTGTTTCAAAGCATAGCTCCTGAGATTCATCTATTTTTGGAATAAATTCCAAAAATAATTCAAATGATCGACCCATTTCCAGCACGAACACAGAGAATCACCAATGACGAGTGAACAGAAGCAGAACCTGGAGCGACAGCTGTGGAACATTGCAAATGAACTCAGAGGCAAAATGGATGCTGACGAGTTTCGCGACTACATTCTCGGCTTCGTTTTCTACAAATACCTGTCTGAAAAACAGCACTCGCATGCAAACAGAATTCTTGAAAATGAAAACGTCAAAGAATTTGTTGAAGTTACCGATGATGAATCAATTGAGGCGATTCGCGAGGATTCCCTGTTGCACCTGGGGTATTTTCTGAAACCCGAGGAGCTCTTTTCAGCGATTGCGGCGAAAGGCAATGCAGACTCTGAAGATGAAGACAACTTCATTCTGGAAGATCTGGAAAACATTCTCAACAATATCGAGCAGAGCACGATGGGTACTGAGAGTGAAGATGATTTCAACAAGCTGTTTGAAGATCTTGATCTGTCGAGCACAAAACTGGGGCGTACACCAGACGCGAGAAATGCCCTGATTGCAAAGATACTGTTTCATCTGGACCGGATTGACTTCAAACTGGAAGAGACCGAGGCAGATGTTTTGGGAGACGCGTATGAATACCTGATCGGTCAGTTTGCTGCAGGTGCCGGGAAGAAAGCGGGAGAATACTATACGCCTTCACAAGTCTCCAAGGCGCTGGCCAAGATCGTAACATTGGACAAGGAACGGATCAGGACCGCCTATGATCCGACTTGTGGATCGGGTTCACTGCTGCTTCGGGTTGACAAAGAAGCGAAAGTGGCTGGGTTCTTCGGACAGGAACTGAACCGGACCACCTACAACCTTGCCCGCATGAACATGATTCTTCACGGCATTCATTTCAGCCGGTTCGACATCAGACAGGAAGATACGCTGGAGCATCCTCAGCATCTGGACATGCAGTTCGAAGCAATCGTTGCCAATCCGCCTTTTTCAGCGAAGTGGAAAGGCAGGGACAATCCGCTGAACGAAACTGATGACCGATTCAGTCAGTATGGCAGGCTGGCACCGACGTCAAAAGCCGATTTCGCTTTCGTTCAGCACATGATTCATCACATGGCGGAAAATGCCGTTATGGCTGTGGTACTGCCGCATGGTGTGCTGTTTCGAGGTGCCGCAGAAGAAACAATCCGAAAATACATCATTCAGGAGCAGAACTTTCTGGATGCGGTTATTGGATTGCCTCCGGCGTTATTCTACGGTACGGGTATTCCTGCGTGCATTCTGGTGTTCAAAAAGTGCAGAGAGCGCGATGAGGATATCCTGTTTATTGATGCATCCAGGCAGTTCAGGAAAGAAGGGAATCAGAACACGTTGCTGGATGACCATGTGGAGCGAATTATTGCTACGTACAGAGAACGGGAAACGATTGAGAAATACTCTTATGTTGCCAGTCTGGAGGAAATTGCTGAAAATGACTACAACCTCAACATTCCCCGTTATGTAGATACCTTTGAAGAAGAAGAGTCGGTTGATCTCGATGCAGTCGCTGAGGAAATCAGATCATTGGATGCAGAGATTGAGAAGAATGATGCAGTGATTTCAAGATTCTGTCGGGAACTAGGAATAGAAGCTCCCGTATAGGAGATTGGGAGAATGGAGTCTGTTTCACACAAGAGAGTCCCAGTGTTGCGATTTCAGGATGTCCAAGGGGAAGAGTATCCCGGATGGTTAGAAAAGACTCTTGGGCAAATTGGAAAAATAATTAGCGGCGGCACACCGGATACCACAATCCCAAGATTTTGGGATGGTTCGATTTATTGGTACACACCCGTAGAAATCAACGAGAAGTATTCCAGCCAAAGTATTCGGATGATTTCGAATAAAGGATTGAAACGATCATCAGCTAAAGTTCTACCTGCTGGCGCAGTGTTGCTTACTACAAGAGCGACGATAGGAAAAGTCACAATAGCAACAAATGAGTGCACAACGAACCAAGGGTTTCAGTCATTTGTTGTCGACATGTCAAAATTTTCAAACGAATTCCTCTACTACTGGCTAATTAATAACAAAAACGAATTCATCCGACGTGCAAATGGTTCGACATATTTGGAAGTCTCCGGTAGGGAAATTAGAAAAATTCCAATTTTGGTGCCAGTATTAAAAGAACAGCAAAAAATCGCCGACTTCCTTTCATCAATCGACACCCGCATTGAACAGCTGGAGAAGAAAAAAGCCCTGTTTGAGCAATACAAGAAAGGCCTGATGCAGAAACTGTTCAGTCAGGAGATTCGATTCAGGGATGATCAGGGAAAAGAGTATCCGGAGTGGGAGAAGGAACCATTGGGAAACATAGCAAAATTTAGCAAAGGTAAGGGAATATCAAAGGGTGACGTTGTAAGCGATGGAAATGTGGGCTGTATTCGATACGGAGAACTGTACACTCACTACGGTGCAACTGCTTCTAGAGTTCTTTCTAGAACCAACCTATCAATTGATCAACTAGAGTTTGGGCGGACAAATGATGTGTTGATTCCAGCATCTGGAGAAACTGCTCTTGATATAGCAACCGTTACCTGTCTAACAACCGAAAACATAGCACTAGGCGGAGACATCAACATCATTAGAAGTGATCAAAATGGAATATTTTTGGCTTATTATTTGATTTCAAAGAAGAAAGACATTGCGAGATTAGCACAAGGAATTTCTGTAATAGTAAGCATTTCCCCAAGCCGTGATGTTCATCACGCGTCAATTGAATTCACTGTGATTATCTGCCAGAACTGATTGGAGTTGTACCGGATTATTCCGGGCAGGCCAGCATGGTTTGCAACGCCGCGGTTTCAATCAGGCG
>JAJDXD010000006.1 GCA_022823405.1 Gammaproteobacteria bacterium | reverse complement strand
GCCATCTACCGCGGCGGTGGTGATGATCCAGCCAACGAATTTATTCTCGGTTCAGGCGAGAATGCTTTGCTTTGCCGATACCAATCTGCCAGACGTCATTTATCCGAGCGGGACCAGTTAACATTGGAGTTTGCCGGCGTATACCATCACTACCATGCGGCTATGATGAGAACTGTTGTTATTGGCGAACCCAATGCCCAGCAACTAGCGATGCATCGAGCCTGTGTAGAAGCTTTAGAGGCATGTAAGTTAGTGATAAAACCGGGGGCGACTGTGGGGGAAGTCTTTGATACTCATGCTGAGGTAATGGACGCTCACGGTTTTAAGAATATGCGTATGAATGCCTGTGGTTATAGTCTTGGTAACACCTACGCCCCAACTTGGATGGATTGGCCGATGTTTTACACCGGCAATCTGGTTGTAATTGAATCAAACATGGTATATTTCGTTCATATGATTCTGTTCGATTCGGATCAGTCACTGGCTATGACGCTAGGTGAAACTGTCCGTGTAACTGAAAACGGGTGTCAAAAGCTCAGCCGACATAGTCTGGACATGATTGTTGTGTAACAACCTCTTGCAGGCTGTCTATTTTTTACAATTGACGAACTATATATTTCCAACGTTTTCCGATCGGAGCATTGGTCAATTCAATGGTAGAAAAGCGTAGGATGGGAGGGCGCGCTGCCCGTAAGGCATTGCGTGCAGCTCCTTTGGCAGAAGAAGATAAAGCCGTTCGACCAGGCATGCTGGGAGGGCGATTCAAGCCACTCTCGGATTCCGATGTCAATACTGTCAATGAAGCGGTTATGGACGTGCTCGAGAACCTTGGTTTGTCCCAGGCGATTCCATCCTGCATTGATTTGGTTACCAAAGCCGGAGGCACTTATACCAGCCAGGGTCGACTGACTTTTCCTCGATCCCTGGTTGAAGACACAATTGCCAACGCATGTCAGAGTTTCACACTTTGCGGTCGCGACCCTAAGCACGATCTCGACTTATCGGGAAATAAGGTTTACTTTGGCACAGCAGGTGCTGCAGTTCATGTGGTTGAACTTGAAACCCGAGAATATCGCGAATCAACACTCGCCGATCTGTACGATATCGCCCGAATAGTTGACCAGATGGAGCATATCCATTTCTTTCAGCGACCCATTGTCTGTCGCGATATGGAAATACCGAGCGAACTAGATTTCAACACCACTTACGCAAGCATTTCAGGAACTTCCAAACACGTTGGTACCAGCTGGGTACTGCCGGAGCACTTGGAACAGACGATGGAAATGCTCCACATCGTAGCGGGAGGGGAAGACAAGTGGAGAGAGCGGCCATTTGTCAGTTGTTCCTCATGTTTTGTCGTGCCGCCACTCCGGTTTGCTGAAGACGCCTGTGAGGTATTGGAAGTTACCGTTAGAGCTGGTATGCCAATCCTGTTGTTAGCAGCAGGGCAGGCCGGTGCGACAAGTCCGGCATCACTCGCAGGTGCAGTTGTACAAGAGGTGGCTGAAACGCTGGCTGGTCTGGTGTATGTCAATCTGATCAAAAAAGGTCATCCGGCAATATTGGGAATTTGGCCATTTGTCTCTGATTTACGCACGGGCGCGATGAGTGGCGGCAGTGGTGAACAATCCGTTCTGATGGCCGCGTGTGGGCAGATGGGTCGCTACTATGGACTGCCCACCGGAATTGCAGCAGGGATGGCCGATTCAAAATTGCCGGATGCTCAATCCGGATTTGAGAAAGGCTATACCACAACGCTGGCAGGGCACAGCGGAGCCAACATGGTCTACGAATCCGCTGGAATGCAAGCAAGTCTGCTAGGAGTCAGCAAGGAGGGGTTTGTTGTCGATAATGATATGCTAGGTGCTGTCAACCGATCGATCCGAGGCATTGAAATTAATCAAGAATCACTGTCGGTTCAAGCCATGCACGATGTCTGTGTAGACGGACCCAAACACTATTTGGGTCATGATCAGACAATGAACCTGATGCAGAAAGATTACGTCTATCCCGATGTAGGTGACCGAACCAGCCCCAAAGAGTGGGCAGAACAGGGATCGACCGATGTTTTGCAGAAGTCAAGATTGGTGGTGGACAACATTTTGTCTGCGCATTTTCCTCGGTACATTGATGATGCAACGGATCAGTTGCTGAGAGAGCAGTTTCCAGTGCGTCTGCCACGCGAGTACATGAGTCCGAAGTAAATCATCTTATTTAGTCAAATTGTTCATATTCAGGTTAGCGTAACATGAATCAGGAAGTCGTAATTACCTGTGCCGTAACGGGTTCAGGCGAAACTCAGCACAAACACCCCAATTTACCAATAACGCCAAAGCAGATAGCAGAAGCTTGTGTTGAAGCGGCGAATGCTGGTGCGGCAGTCACGCACATACATGTGCGCGATCCAGAGACAGGCTCTGGCGGTAGAGACCACGCTATGTTTGCTGAAGTTGCGGACCGTGTTCGTGCTTCTGGCGTTGATGTGGTTTTGAATCTAACCACCGGAATGGGTGGAGACTATTTTGTTGGAGAAAAGGTGCCGACAGACCCCGGCCCGGGAACCGACTTTGTGCTACCGATCGAAAGGGTGTCCCATGTTGACGGTATCCTTCCTGAAATCTGCTCATTGGATTGCGGTACGATGAATTTTGGCGACGGAAACTTGTTAATGATCAATACACCTGACCATCTGAGGATCGCTGCGAAGCATATTCAAAAGCTTGGTGTTAAGCCGGAACTTGAGGTTTTCGATACTGGACATGTCTGGATGGCGAACAGGATGCTTGAAGAAGGTCTAATAGATGAACCGCCACTTTATCAGATTTGCCTTGGAATCCCGTATGGTGCACCCGCGACAACTGCGGCGATGAAAACGATGTGTGACATGCTTCCGGAAGGGGCGAATTGGACCGCATTTGGAATCAGTCGCCACCAGATGCCAATGGTTGCCCAAGCCGTTTTGCTGGGCGGACATGTCCGTGTTGGCCTTGAAGACAATTTGTATCTTGAGCGCGGCAAATTTGCGAGTAACGGACAACTGGTAGAAAAGGCGGTAAAAATCGTTGAAATGTTGGGTGCAAAAGTTGTCGGGCCGGAAGTCGCAAGAGAAAAATTTAAACTGACCAAGCAAAAGTGATCTAACTTTCAATTCAACGCACTGCTTCCGCTTGCACACGCGTTGCGTTTTGGCAGAGGAGACTTTCAAAGTTACTATTAATTGACTTTCATGTTCAGCGTAAATATCAGGCAGGCTGAACGCTCAATAGACGTTGACATCGGTTCAACGATTCTTGAAACAGCATTGCAGGCCGGCATAGATTACCCCCATGGTTGCCGCGCTGGCAATTGTGGCGGTTGTAAGTCAAGGCTTCATTCGGGTGACGTGGAGCTATCGCCATATTCTGAATTTGCACTATCGCAGGCAGAATTATCAGACGGATTAATTCTGGCCTGTCGGGCTGTTCCCTGGACCGATTGCGATGTTTCGTGGTGTGAGTTGGATGATGTCGCAGTTCACCCGATTCTTGATCTGAACTGCCGAGTCCAACAACTGGAAAAGTTGACGCGAGATATTGTCAGCCTGAAACTCAAAGTTGCCAGCACTGAGCCATTTGCATTCAGTCCTGGTCAATTTGTTTACATTGAATTTGAAGGATTCCCAAAGCGAGAATATTCAATTGCAAGTTATGTTGATGACACGCTTGAGTTCTACATCCGTAAAATTCCAGATGGAACAGTGAGTAGCTTTGTTTGGGATTATCTGGTAGCCGGAGAAACGGTTAGAGTGAGCGGTCCTCATGGGAATATGTTTTTCCGCGAACAGCATGATGGACCTGTCATTGCAGTTGCGGGTGGTTCGGGCCTGTCTGCCATTCAACCGATTGTGCGGGAATCGGTAAGGTATTACCCGGAGCGCTCATTTCTTTTGTATCACGGTGTTCGGGATGAGGCGGACATCTATCGTTCTGAGATCTTCGAGACTCTGAGCAATTGGCATTCGGCTTTCGAGTACCATCCTGTGCTTTCAGAAGCCACAGGAGAGCGAAGTCAGAAGGTGGGAATGTTACACGAAGTGTTGAGTGAAGAAATTCAGGACCTTTCTGATGGTAAGGCCTATCTAGCCGGTCCTCCGCCGATGGTGAGAAGCTGCAGCGATGTTCTGCAAAGTAAGGGATTGGATTCTATGAACATTCATGCTGATCTATTCTTTACAACAGAAGATGAGCTAGATTGACGATGTCTCACTACGAACAAACACTTGAGGGCAGGGTTGCTTTGATCACCGGCGGAGCGCGAGGCATCGGAAAGGCAATTTCTGAAAATTTCGTTCAATCAGGTGCACGGGTGGTTATCGTTGATAGCGGTGGGGATATTGATGGGAGAAATCCAAACCCTGATATTGTGAATGCTGCGGTAACAAAAATCGGAGAATCTGCTGTTGGTAAATTTATGGACATCGGCAGCGCCGAATCAGCTGCGAGTGCAGTGGCACTCGCAAGAGAAAAATGGGGCAGACTCGATATCGTTGTCAACAATGCTGCCATTTTGCGGGATCACTTTATTTTCAAGGCCAGACCGGAAGATTTTGAGGAAGTCGTTCGAGTCAATTTAGCCGGCTATTATCACGTGCTGTCGGCGGCTGCTCCAATATTTAGAGAACAGGCAAAAGCGGGATATCCTGAGGCACCGTACACATGGGGAAGAGTGATCAACATTGTGTCAACGGCCGGATTTTATGGAAATTACGGCCAGTCCGCTTATGCAAGTGCGAAAAACGGTGTCATCGGACTGACCCGCGTCGCTGCATTGGATCTTGCCCGCTCCAAGGTCTCAGTCAATGCTATTGCACCTTTCGCAAGATCGCGCGTCACGGAAATCATTGTCCCCGCAAACGAAGAGCAGGCAACGTACAAAGAAAGGGCTATGCGCATCGAACCAAAGCATGTGTCATCGGTAGTTAACTGGCTGTGTTCAGATCAGGGGCAGGGCATTACCGGGCAGTTGTTTGGAGTGCGCGGTAGAGAAGTTTTTCTCTTTTCCCAGCCTCGACCTGAAAGAAAATTTGTAATGGAACCGGATTCCAATTCAGAAAGCCTGGCAGAACAGGCAAAAGAGCACTTTGAAGACGCCTATACTGAACTGGTCACTGACCTTGAATCATTTAATAGTGAACCGGTACTGTAACTGAAGACAAGCATATGAATATTGCACCTGGAAGTGAAGTTCAAACCTGCGAAGAATTGCTGGCGGGTCCGGAAGAATTTCGGATCGCAGTCGAAAAGATAGTGATTAGCCATGCTGTGAACGAGTATTACGGGGCGCAGGTGTTTGATGAGCCTGCAGTCGCCCTAGCGCCATCACCTTACGCAAAGTGGCTGGCGTGCAGGGTGGCGATGGAAGAATATGGACACCATGTCAGGTTCTCCGAATTGGGCGAGAAGATGCAGATTGCGCCGGAACGAATGACCACCCAGCACAAGCGGCCGCTGTCGATCTTTGAGTTTGATTTAAATTCTTGGACTGAGTTTTGTGTAATTAAGATTCTTGCCGATATGGCTGAGGTCATTCAAGTTGAAGACCTCATAAGCTGCACATTTATTCCCTTACGTAGACTGGCACGGATGACGATGCCGGAAGAGAAGTTTCATGTTCAGTTCGGTCTTGATTTCACTGAAGAAATCCTTCAGACAGAATCAGGATCTCAAGATGTGCAGGATGTAGTAAATCGATACTACCCATTGATGCGTAAGTTTTTCGGTCGACCGAATTCAGAAAACAATCGAATTTATCGAAAATGGGGTATCAAGCAGCGCACCAATGAAGCAATGGTCCAGGATTATGCGAATCGAATTGAGGATGTCATCGTGAACCGGTTTGGGCTTAGCCTGCCAGAGGTGGTTGCCACCCCTTAATCAAAAGAGATCACTGATGTCAAAGCTTGTTCCTGACACGCCCGAGCTAAGCGAATTTTACAAGCGACTGCCAGACTATAGTCTGGCGCCTTTGTGGACCGTATTAAGCAGTTTGATCACATCGGTTCCAGTCAGCCGCTGTCAGCCGGCGCACTGGGATTACAAAAATGTACGTCCTCTGATATTGGAATCAGGGTCATTGATTACAGCCAAGCAGGCGGAAAGAAGAGTTTTGATTCTTGAAAATCCGGGCATGCCAGGTGAATCAAAGATTACTGAGTCGTTGTATGCTGGTTTACAGTTGATTCTGCCAGGTGAAGTTGCACCCGCTCACCGCCATACGCAGTCCGCGCTTCGGTTTATAGTCGAAGGAAGCGGTGCTTATACCGCGGTAGATGGCGAAAAGACCATTATGGAAGAAGGTGACTTTGTGATTACACCGTCCTGGACCTGGCATGATCACGGCAATGACAGTACTGAACCGATGGTATGGCTGGATGGATTAGACATACCCCTGGTGAGTATGTTGGATGCTTCATTCTTTGAAAAGTATCCAGATGATCTGTATCCTCAATCACGGCCAGTCGGTGATGCTTTGGCCAGATATGGATCGGGTCTGCTGCCAGTAGGGTATGAGCAGATTCAGCCAACATCACCTGTATTCAACTATCCATTTGCGAAGACTCGCGAAGCACTGGAGCAAATTAAGCAGGCGGATGAATGGGACCCTTGTCATGGATTGAAATCAAGGTACGTTAACCCAGTAACCGGTGACTATGCAATGCCGACGATGGCAACTCACATGCAACTGTTACCGAAGGGATTTGAGTCTGAAGCCTACCGGTCAACGGATGCGACGGTTTTTTCTGTTGCAGAAGGGAGCGGAAAATCTAGAGTCGGTGATCAGACAATCGAATGGCGACGGCGAGACACCTTTGTTGTACCTAGTTGGACTGAAGTTCGTCATTTTCCTTTAGAGGAGTCGTATCTTTTCAGTTTTTCCAATCGTCCAGTTCAAGAAAAACTAGGACTCTGGCGGGAAAAACGCGGCGCAAACTAGGTAGAGATGCCAACTTTCCATCTACAGAAAACGACGCCGACGTAAAGACTTCGGACACTAATCACTGTCAATCGGTTGTCCAGACTATAACCTCGTCCTGCCGTTGACTATGATTAACTTTGTCCATTTGCTCAGTCGACTTGTAAGAATTTTGTTACACTGAATCGCCGCTAATGGCGTTATACTTCAATCATGGTCGAGATGATCGAAGTCAACCCAGTCATGCTAGCAATATCATCTACTATGGCAATTGTGTTGTCTTCTCTAGAGAAATGTTAACAGAACCTGTCTAACTTTTCACCGGCCAGTAGGGAGTTAATTATTTGGGAGATTAGTATGAATAACAAAAAAAATAAAAGTATCCGAGATTTAGTCGCGACTGGAGGAGTTTGGAAGGGCCTCCACCCTGGTATGGGAATCGCATCAAAAGGGATGGTCGTGGCGTTCGTCGTTTTCACCGCACTCAACGTGGAATTCGCGAACGGCATATACTCGGCTGTCCGGGGCTGGATCGAGTCAGCACTAAACTGGTACTACGTGAGCGCCTTGGTAATCATGTTCTTTGTTTGTATCTATCTGATGTGCAGTCGACATGGTTCCATTAAGCTGGGGGATGACAACTCCAAACCGGAGTTTAGCAACTTCTCGTGGTTCGCGATGCTTTTCTCGGCTGGAGTGGGTATCGGTTTGCTATTCTTCGGCATCGCAGAGCCAATGTTCTACTTTGACAACACGCAGCCATGGGGTTACCCCAATAATCCATTTGCGGATAGAGCAATGGTGACGGAAATGAATGAGGAACGCGCGATTCATGCGATGCGAGTTACCTACTTCCATTGGGGATTCCACGCTTGGGCAGTCTACGTGATGATCGGTCTTTGCCTGGCGTACTTTGGGTTCAGGAAAAAGTTGCCCTTGACATTGAGGTCATCACTGTATCCGATCATCGGCGATAGGATCTACGGGCCAGTCGGACACGCAGTGGATTTGTTAGCGGTCTTCGGAACCGTCTTCGGTGTTGCAACTTCTCTCGGTCTCGGCGTAAGCCAGATGGCTGCAGGTCTCAACCACTTATTTGGTATTGACCCCGGAGTCATCACGCAGGTTACATTGATTGCCGTGATATCTGCCGTGGCAACGCTGTCGGCCGTGTCCGGTGTTGGGAAAGGAATTCGAATTATTTCGGAGTGGAACATCTGGCTGTCAGCGGTTCTGTTGGCGTATTTCCTGTTCGGTGGTCCCGCTCAATGGCTGATGGGATTCTTCGTGACCTCCATCGGCGATTATCTCTGGAATGCAATCCCGATGGGATTCGCCACTTTCAACGGTCCCGGTGAACGAGACTGGCAGGGTGGCTGGACTATCTTCTATTGGGGCTGGTGGATCTCCTGGGCTCCATTCGTTGGAATGTTCATCGCTCGCATCAGTCGGGGGCGTACCATCCGAGAGTTCATGGTTGGTGTAATGTTCGTCCCGACGACGCTGGCATTCTTCTGGCTCTGCATCTTCGGTGGCAATGCGATGTATATCGAGTTGACTGCTGAAGGTGGAGTGGGGACTGCAGGTATCGCAGAGCTTGTCCGAAACTGGAATTTACCCGCTGCACTCTATGGCACCATTGAATTGATGACAGGAGTGAACTGGCTCAACTGGATAATGGCTGCTTTAGCCACGTTCCTGCTGGCAACATGGTTCATCACCTCATCGGACTCCGGGACGCTGGTAATCACAACCATGCTCAGCATGGGCGATGATCACCCGCCACAGAAGTTCCGAATTGTATGGGGTCTCGGAGAGGGTTTCGTGGCGGCGGTCCTTCTTCTTGCCGGTGGTCTCGGTGCACTGCAGACAGCATCCATCGCGGCTGCGCTACCCGTGAGTGTGATCATGCTATTGATGACTTATGGTGTCGTGAAATCGCTGAACGAGGATTCATCAGCCGTAATTGTCGAATCAGCTCAAACGGCCCCTGCAGCCGCAGAATGACTGTTGCAGCAACTGCTGAACTTCAGTTGTTGTCTGCTATAGCATAGAAATATTCCGTGTGGGAGAATCAATTCTCCCACACGGGTACCCCTGTTTGGAGATAAGTCGGCTCATCTGGACGAATTGCCTGTGTCCCCCAACATGCCAAGAATGAGGCGGAACAGATGACCCTTGGTAGGGCTTAATGGGAGAAGACTCGTGAGCAATGAAATCCATGTGCTCGATTATTTCCTGCTGGAAAATGGTATGCTCATTCGAAGGATTGGAGCCTGCTCTACGTGGATCGGTTGAGGTCCTGGAGTAGTGTTTACGGGCAGCACTTTGACCTACCATTCCGATTCGATCTCAGGTTGACTCGGAGTCGTCTTCCAACCGACTCTTGTAATGTGCCGAGCCAGGACCTCGCGGTGCTCGAATTCCACGAAATTCCCAGTCTCCACCCATCGCGGTTGATACCACTTCTTCTGTTGTCATAGGCTGGTGTCCTACATCGTCTCGTATCGCTGTCGGGCCTTCTACGATGGTGTTGGTCAAGGACCCGAGACCTTCGACTTCAACTGTAACGACATCACCCGGCTCGACTGGTCTACTATTGGCTGGAGTTCCTGAAAGCAACAGATCACCGGGTTCTAAAGTAATGTTTCGCGCTATGTCAGCGACAAGATAATGCATGTCCCATTCCATTTCATTCGTATTGCCGTCTTGTTTGACTTCACCATTAACCAGGGTACGAATGCGCTTATTTCGAAAGTCCCAGTCCGTTACCAGTGCTGGACCGACCGGACATAGAGTGTCAGAACCCTTTACTCGCAGCATGGAGCCCGCATCGGTATCGCGAAAATCATGTAGTCCATAGTCGTTCGAAACTGAGTAACCTGCTATGTAATCCCCAGCTTCTGCTTGACTGATGTTTCGGCAATGCCGACCGATGACGATTGCAATTTCACCTTCATAGTTCAGCCATTTACAACGCTTTGGTCGAACGATATCCGCTCCATGACCGCAAAGAGCGGTTACTGGCTTATGAAAATAGGTGGGTGTAACCGGAAGTTTGGTCATAAATTCGTCTACACGGCTCTTGTAGTTCAGATGCACACAGATGATTTTGCGAGGTTCCACAGGCGCAAGATGAATCGCATCTTCAATTCCGATTCTACGGCCATCTCCAGCTACGAGTTCATCCCCTTGCCGCTGCACTACTGTTGGATAACCCTCAAACAAAATTCGACGATATTCGCTCATACTTCCTCCGAAATTGATCATAGTTCAGCTACTGAACTCAGCTCAGAATGGCACCATATCATACCAATAAAGCTAATGAATTCTTCTTTAATCAACCTAAAATAATTTGCATTCTTGACCTAATCGAACAATATGAAGTGATTGTGATGTCCCTGAAAGGTTTCATGTTTCCCCGAAGTGCCACAGGTAAAGCCTCCTTGGTACCCGATACTCCGTGGCACTATTCAGGTACCACACTGACCCTGGAATATTTGACAAAGCCTGAAAATGTTGCTGAATTGCTCCCGGAATATCTTGAGCCCGCCGATGAACGCCCAGGTGCTGTTGCGGTGATTTGGGCTGATTGGCAAAACTGTCGGGATGATTACAGCGAAATTCTTGACCCGGCTCGTAGCCAATATATGGAAGTGTTTGTCGTAGTCAGATGCAAATATCAAAACAAAACTTACTCTCGCTGTGTATATATTTGGGTTGATTCTGACTATGCCATGGTTCGGGGGCACCACCAAGGTTATCCTAAAAAACTCGCATCAATCTACATGTCACGCCCAATAACAGTCGGACAGGCTGGACCCAGACTTGAGCCAGGCGGCCAATTTGGTGCGAGTGTATCGGCTTATGACCACAAGCTTATTCATGCGACCTTTGAAATTACAGAAGAGTGTGATCATGCAGGATTTGTAAATAGCCATCCTATGCTGCACAATCGGTGGATGCCTTCAATCGAAGGCGTTGGCAAAGACAGTTTGGATGAGCTGGTAACCATGAGTGCGTATCAGGCTGAAATTGGGCGTTCCTTTACAGGCAAATTTGATCTGCAACTATTTGATTCTCCTGTGGAAGAACTGACTCGCCTACAACCGATCGAGTACATTGCCGGATACTGGCGAGAACTTGCTTTTTCGTGGAAAAGTGGTACCACACTGAGGCGTCGGAATTTGCCTGAAATCGGATAATGTGACTCTGTGAAACGTCGAGCAAGCATGTGGTTGGTTGAAAAATATGTCTTATTTTGCTCACCGGGATTGAGAGGTTAGGACAGCATGACAATATGGCACCCAAGCGATGATGGCTATGCGAACCTGTCTGATCACGACTCGTTTATCAATGGTGCTCCTCACAATACCTTTGCACGTATGCGCAGGGAAGACCCTGTGGCGTGGTGTGATGGGGGTCAGTACCAGGGTTATTGGTCCCTGACTCGATATGACGACATACTGAAGCAAAATCGAAACCCGTCGCTTCTGAGTTCCGCTCGCGGGATTCGGATGGAAGACCAAAGCCGAGAAGAGTACCTGGCACGACGAACATTTCAGGAAACTGACCCGCCTGAACACTCGGCCACTCGGAAGCTTGTGAACGAAGCTTTTTCCAAAAAAGTCATCGATCAGCTGGAAATTCTAATTCGCGACCTTTGCGCGGATATTCTTGAAAACGCCTTATCTAACGATGAATTTGATGCTTCTTTTCTGATCAGTCGGCAGTTGCCAATGCGTATGCTAGGTCGAGTTCTCGGACTGCCAGCGCAAGACCTTGATTGGCTGGTCACAAAAGGGGACGAGTTGATTGCCAACACAGATCCTGAGTATTCAAACTATGTGCCGGACAAGGCAGATACCGACGAGTTTCGATTCATGCCGTTTCGGTCCCCGGCAGGTGCTGAACTATACAGTTATGCCAAGCAACTGATGGAGGAAAAAGCTGCAAGAAATGATACTGAAGGTGTGTTACATCTGATTCTCCAGCCAAATGAACAGGGAGAAGTAATTAGTGATACGGAATTTCGAAACTTTTTCTGTCTATTGGTGGCGGCAGGAAATGATACGACGCGCTATACCCTTTCCGCTTCAATGCACGCTCTGGTGGTGAAGCCGGAATTGCTTACCCTGTTGCAAAACGCAGACCACAGACTGTGGGCGTCTGCAACTGAGGAGTTCATTCGCTGGGCCTCGCCTACGATGCATTTTCGTCGAACAGCGACTGAGGATTTCGAGTTGCACGGGAAAAAAGTGAAAGAAGGCGACAAGGTAGTCTATTGGTTCATATCTGCTAACCGAGATGAGAGTCGGTTCGAAAAACCATTTGAACTCGACCTGCGACGAACGCCAAATCGGCACATGGCATTTGGTCAGGGTGGTCCTCATGTTTGCCTGGGTATGTGGTTAGCCCGATTGGAATTACGTGTGTTGCTGCAAGAGTTGGTCAAACGCGTCGATGCAATCGAACTAGTTGGTGAAGCGGAATATGTTCGGTCGAACTTTGTCGGCGGAATCAAGAGATTGCCTGTCAGAATGAACAGAAAATAGCTGCTGCTTCGACTGGCATTACCTAAGTTAAATGAGGCAAAGGAAATTCACATGGTAGATTCCAAGCTAAGAGTGTTGTTCTGCGACCACCTTAATATAGCCAGAGGAAAGCTCATTCCTCCAGACCGTGCAACGGGGGAATCTCGATTCTGTCAAGGTATCTATGCGTTAGCGTACGACAAGGAGTTACTGCCAGCCCCATGCTCAATGTTGCTGGATGGTTTATCTGACATGGTTGTTCGATACGACCTCAATGAAGTTCGCACTGGATGGTTGGCTGATGAAGTTGTTGTCATCGCAGATCAGTTTGACAGCAATGGAAATGATCTGGCAGTGAGTGGCCGAACTTTACTGAAACGCACACTTGATCAGTGGCAGAAACTTGGATATAGCGCCAAAGTCGGTATTGAACTGGAAGCGTATGCGTACACGCGGGGGGACGACGGTCAGTGGAAACCATACGACACCCCGGGTGCTTACGTCTATGGAACAGGACCTTTCGTTGACCCATTGGAACTGACTGACAGTATCTACAATTGTGCAGAGCATTGCAGCATTCCTTTGGAAATGATTACATCTGAATTTGATTCCCCACAGTTTGAATTTACATTGCGGTACGATGATGCTTTAGTTGCGGCTGATGACGCTTTTCTATTCAGGCTGATGGCCCGGGAAATTGCCTTCCAAGAGGGTGTGCTGCTGACATTTATGCCAAAACCAATTGAGGCGCTAAGTGGTTCCGGTGTCCACATCAATTTCAGTTTGTGGAGCAAACAGGGCGAGAATTCAATTGGTAATCCAAGCTCTGCAAATAAGCTGACTCCTTTGGGAGAGGCCTGTGTTGCCGGTTTGATGCATCATCATCAGGGACTGGCTGGTCTTCTTGCACCGACGGTGAACTCCTATCAGCGGCTTCAACCAGCCAGTCTTTCTGGATACTGGAGAAACTGGGGAGAAGATCATCGCGGCGTCACAACAAGAATCAGCAGTGAAACCGGTGATGCTGCAAGAATTGAACATCGTATGGCTGACGGTGCAGTGAATCCGTATACAGCGATTGCCGCCGTGCTTCAAGCTGCCCGACTTGGCTTAGAAAATGGTTATGATCTGTCTCCTGCGGAAACGGCCGACTGTCTGGAAAATCATGATGCGACTGACGGCGTTCCAGAAAATCTTGGTGCGGCGTTGGATGCGCTTCAGGCTGACACGAATCTCGTCGAAGCTGTCGGCGCCCGGATTTAGTTGGTAATTTGGTTGTGATCAAGCAGTATGAGGTCGAGGCAACACGCCACATGAATCACGATCAGTTGCGCGATTATTACATGCACTACATATAGACTGCGATGTTGTTGAAAGTGGAATCTTGTTGAGCCTGAGATATCAGGCTGATTCGTAATGAATTTAAGCCTTCAACTACAGTGTCCGAATTAGCGAATTATCAATCTTCAGTATTGCGTATTAACCTGAACTTCATTCAGTATATTTCGTCCAAATCCTTTCCAGCCTTTTGTTTCTGTTCAGGAAGCAACCGTCACCAGACGTTGTAAACCTGTATATCTGTACCCAGTGCATGAATCACCGGCATTCGCCTCCGTTTGAGTCTCCTATGGCTTCTTTTCCCATTGAAT
>JAJDXD010000045.1 GCA_022823405.1 Gammaproteobacteria bacterium | reverse complement strand
GAATTTGTTGATGAGAATTTCAACCCCATACCAAACCAATGGGCGTATCTGGCAAGTGTAGAAAGGATTCCTGCATCCTCGGTTGAGAGAATCGCAGAAAGTGCTGTGCGAAGTGGACAGGTGCTTGGTGTTGGATTTAGTGACGCAAAAGAGGATAATTCCATTGAGCCTTGGCTATTCCCGCCATCATACCGATCGCGTCTTTCAGATTTGCCTGTTGACAAGATCGCTCCAAATCGAGTCAAGTCAAACTTAGCACAGCGGCTATACATCGACAAGGACGGTCTGTCTTCCCCCGTTCTCAATGCAGTCAAACGTCTGGCAACCTTCCAAAATCCCGAATTTTACAAAAAACAGAATTTGCGTCTTTCGACTGCGCTGACGCCGAGGGTTATATCTTGTGCAGAAGAATCTTTACAACATGTGGCATTGCCTCGTGGGTGCATCGACGACGCAGTCAGTTTATTCAAGAGATTAGGAGCAGAACTTGAGATTATTGATCACCGACAGACCGGACAAACAATCGAGCATCGCTTTCAAGGGACGCTTAGCAAACTGCAAAATAAATTAGTCCGTTCAATGCTTAATTGCGATATCGGAATTCTGGTCGCACCACCAGGTGTCGGAAAAACGGTAGCTGCGATTAACCTTATTGCGAAAAGGGCAAGAAACACTCTTATTCTTGTGCACCGTCAACCTCTTCTTGAACAGTGGGTAGCGCAACTCGGCGTTTTTTTGAATGTGGATACCAAATCTATTGGTCGCATTGGAGGTGGCAGGCGTCATATTACTGGACTGATCGATGTTGCCATGATTCAGAGCCTTGTGCGCAAGAATGAAGTTGCCGACCTGGTTGCAGACTACGGCCATGTGGTAGTCGATGAATGCCATCATGTTTCCGCTGTTTCTTTTGAGAACGTTCTCGCCGAGGTCAAGGCGAGATATATCACTGGCCTTACGGCGACATCAAAGCGCCGTGATGGTCAGCATCCGATTTTCCAAATGCAACTTGGCCCAATCCGATATATCGCAGACCGCAAATCCACAACAAATCCACTTCCATTCACACGCCAACTCATTGTCCGGGAAACATCATTTGAATTCACCAACGGCGATGGCAATCAGCCCATTCAACAAATTTACCGAGAACTGGTGGCCGACAAACTGCGAAATGAACTCATTATTGATGACATCATCAGTTCGCTGGAATCCGGTCGTTCGCCAATAGTGCTTACCGAGCGCAAGGATCATCTGGATTTTTTGGCTGACCGACTAAGGGGAGTCGTCAAACACTTGATTGTTCTGAAGGGCGGTGTTGCCATGAATAAAAAACGAGAAGCTCTTGCTGCCCTCAACGCTGTTCCCGAAGACGAAGAACGCTTGATTCTCGCAACTGGTCGTTACATCGGCGAGGGATTTGACGATGCAAGATTGGACACATTGTTTCTAACAATGCCAGTCTCATGGCGTGGAACAATTGTGCAGTACACAGGTAGACTAAATCGCGCGCACCCTCGGAAAACAGAGGTGCAAATTTACGACTATGTTGATCGACGGGTCCCGGTATTGGTTCGAATGTACAATCGACGGCTTGCAGGTTATCGATCAATCGGCTATCAAATTGAAGCTGAATCGGTTCCCTGAAGGGAATTCACCAAAGAACCATACCCGGCCGTGGGAATCCTTGCGTGCCTTGGGATTGACCTCGGCTTCAAGCAGTGCGAACACCTGATTGCGGGGCTTCTTGTTCGTATACAGGTGTTGCAACCCGATCAGCAACGCTTGAATGTCGTCTCTGGGTTTCGGGTTGAGAATGGACTCGGAGATGAAAGTGCCGCCCAGTGTACACTGGCCGGATTCAACTTGTCGCATGATAAATATAGTTGTTACTGGCCCGGGTGTTATGAATCAACTTAAATTGAACGCTTTAATTGACTATTTGTTATACTATTGCAAAATGGTAATAATTTTATTGCAATAGTATGCGTGTTTGGTTATGCAAAGGTATTTGTTGAATCACTTTGTAAGGCATCTTCAAAGACATCGTCAAATGCTGTTTCTGTCAGGCCCTAGACAAGTCGGAAAAACGACTGCGGCTAATCTGATCGGTGAGTTGATGAATGGTTCCCACTACTTTAACTGGGATAATCCATCGGACAGAAAAATAATCATGAATGGGCCCCATGCAATTGCACAGCAGTCTGGTGCAGATCGAATAACTGATAGTCTTCCGCTTTGTATTTTCGATGAACTGCACAAGTTTCAGCATTGGCGAGATTTTCTGAAAGGTATGTTCGATACATACGAATCAAACATAAGATTCGTGGTTACAGGCAGTGCGTCACTTCGAGTGTTTGCGAGAGGTGGAGATAGCTTGATGGGGCGATATTTTCCTTACACGCTGCATCCGGTTTCGGTTGCCGAATGTACGGGTGCAGACAACAGCATCGTGATTGATACACAACCAAGAAAAATCGACGAAGACCAGTGGTATTCGCTTTGGAATTTCGGAGGTTTTCCGGAGCCATTTCTGCTATCCAATCAACAATTCCATGAAAATTGGCTTTCAACGCGAGCAGAGAGACTGCTGCGAGAAGATTTGCGAGATTTAACCAGAATTCAGGAGTTGGGGCAGATTGAGTACTTGGCACTTCTTCTCCAACATCAAGTGGGCCAACTAACCAGTTATTCCAGTCTGGCGCGTAAAGTGCAAGTTCAGGTAAATACCATCAAGAACTGGATTTCGACTTTAAAAGCCCTTTATTATTGCTTTGAGGTAAGACCTTGGCATGCCAATGTTGCGCGAGCACTGAGAAAAGAACCCAAATATTATCTTTGGGACTGGTCGGCAATTGAAGACTCAGGTGCCCGCGCCGAAAATTTCGTCGCTAGCGCTCTGTACAAGGCAGTGCATTGGTGGACTCATACAGGACAAGGCCAATTTAATTTGCATTTCGTACGAGACAAACAGAAAAATGAAGTGGATTTCCTGATATCTCGCAACGGAACTCCATGGTTTCTTGTTGAAGTAAAAATGAGCAAGGATGCCCAACTTTCTAAATCTCTGCAGTACTTTCAGAAACAAATTGGCGCGGAACATGCATTTCAAGTTGCGATGGATTTGGACTTTGTCGAGCGGAATTGTTTCGAATTCCATGAACCGGTTATCGCTCCCGCAAAAACTCTGCTCGCTCAATTGGTATGAGTCGATTGTCCACATTGTTCCTTTTTGCCCGAGACGCCTTGCAGGTCCTTGGTGTGGCACCGTAATGAAGCGGCAGACTTTGATACGTCGGGTTGTATTCCGCCCTGCCCTCATCGGCTTTATTGGGCACGACGGTTCTCACTCGATCCACCAGCACGTGATCCGGTACACCGCCGAAAAGCTCAAACCCAGATCATGCGTGCGCACGAAATTGTCCAAATTCTGAGACTCACAGTATCGGCCCCAAAGATATCGACTGCAACCGAGAATGATCGTATGTCAGTTAGGTGTGAAATTCCCCACTTGGGATGAGTGAAGGTTTGCCTGTCTGCCCGTTAACGGACAGACAGGCAAGACCGACGAACTGCCCTATGATTTAGGCTGAATTTCATCCGATGAAATTCAGGTACAGTTTCCTCTAGAGCTCGTAGCATCAATGCGTTGGGGTGAATAACAATCCCGAATCTACTGTCAATTTACTGTAAACACTTTTTTGGATTCTGGTATTTCCAACAGCGAGAATATCCTCGACTAGATGTCGCTCGGTTTTGAGGTCATCATGAACGTTGCCCCAGGCTGTTGCGGCAACATGACTTCATTGAGCGTGAGCATTCCAAGCTGCGCTATCAGGCCAGTCATGCTCAATACGTTCAAGCCGTCTTCAGTCCGTCTGGTGTCAAGCTTTCGCTTTGCCCGGTCAGAGACCTCCGCTTTCACCACCAGCGAGCTGCGTTTTGCTTTACCGCCTTGTGGACCATCATCCTAATACAAAAGCGGTGCAAGTTTACGCTGAGTTTTGGTTGAGCGCTGAGATTCCGGGAAATTCCGGCGCAAATGGCCTCCTACGCGTTGAAATTTCGGCTGTTGGCACCAAAAACCACTTCTAACTGCGAATTTGGGTTAATAAAAAGGCAATAATGAGCGTAAATTTAGTATACTGGCAACAATAGAGCTTCTAGAAATACAAAAATACTGTTCTATGTGGTATTTTACCTGTCTCTCTCCCCCCCCCCCCCGCTTATTCGCCTAACCGCAACGCGAAGAGTACTCAAATGGACTTGTATATCGATATTTCTTTACGTTTTATTGTTTCCAATTCAACCCGCTAAAGCAATCGTAGGTGGTCAGAATCTTGAACCTGTGAATGATGAAACTCCATACCCGTGGTTTGCATCACTGTTCTTTTCTGACGTCAAGTATGCAGGAGTCCCGGGAAGAAAGCACAGTACTTGCGGTGGTGCTCTGATTGGAGATAGATACGTGCTTACAGCCTCGCATTGTGTTGATGGCAATGGTGAAAAAATCAATCATCCCGAATTCGATTATCGAAAAGGTGATCTGAAGGTTCGATTGGGACACATAAATCGTAATCCCGATAACCCCAAGGCTGGTTCAACCGGAATTGTTCGGACTGTTGAAGACGTGTGGATACCTTCCGGTTGGGAAGGTTCTGGGTCTGGTGGCAGTGATTTCGCAATTCTCGTGCTATCTGAACCAGTAACTGAGATAGAACCAATTCCAATTGCAAAATTTATGCCAGCTTACGGTAGTCGCATTTATACCTTGGGCAATGGAATCACCGAGCACCACACTGTTCCGGGCTATGGCCCCCGTGATTACGACACGACATCTGACCGGACAAAAATCGCTTCATATACATACATTAGCAATGAAGACTGCGTTGCAGAACGCAAAAAATATGAAGCGGAAAAAGCCGGTGTTCCATTGGACGATCACTTTTACGACTATGATGAAAGCGACATTGATGATACGGTGTATTGTGGCTATCCATATGAATTAACTGAGGAAGAAAAGAATAATAACGAAGTGAAACCAGGGATCGTCTGTAGCGGTGACAGCGGAGGACCACATTTTTTTATTGACCAAAACAATCAACCTGTATTAGTTGGAGTCAGCAGTTATGGGCCGACCGGGTGCTTTGCTCCGAAATATTCCGCCTTCCTGTCTTTATTGCCTGGTTCACCATCCAATTCGGAAGATAGCGATGTAAAAACGTGGGTCGAAACTGTGGTTGCGGGTGGCAATCCTTTTGCTATTGGTGCAGAACCAGGTGAAACACACACAATTTACATCAGAGGTCCAAACCGCCAACCGCGTGATTTTCGGGGACATGCCGGGAAGATTGTCGGACGAACTGAAGAAGAAAAAGCCGGTGGTGAAGATCACCTCAGGCTAGGTTGGTCGGGTTCAATTACTTTCGACATTCAAAACATTGACAAGATTCGCATGAACGGATACTATTGGGAAGTTCCCGTACACGTGCAAGTTCGAGCACCTACACTTGAACTGGAAGAGGGTCATTTCGCAATAAACGGAATCTTTCTCGGAGATGTTCAAACTGAAAATTTAAATCGAGCTTCAGAAGTGCAAGAGTATGCCTTTATCTATGCTGATAAAACTGATAGCACCGATGTCTGGAACAAAAACGAAGGGTCAGTATCACCTATAAATGATGCAAGACCATGGTACTTGACTGAGCATCAGGTTCGAAATAACCCCACACTAGCGGGTGTCGGTATTGTGCTGGGAACTGTAACAATTCAAGGAGGGGGGTTACATACGCCTGGATTTCGAGAATGCGTACTAATGGCGTCAACAAGTCAAAGCAATATTAGAGAAAGACGCTGCATTAGCTTTATTGATACGTATGAATATGACCCAATCGAAGAAAATTTATTCGGAACCTTTACAGTTCAGCGTCATGATGACTATTTCCCTAGTAGCGGCGACATATATACAGTCGAAGAAGGGGGAGCGCTAGTTATCGATATTCACCCAGACGGCCGACACGATCAAGTGAGAGTCGTTCGCGGGGATGCGCAAACCGACGGCACTCTGATTGTATTGGCGCATGGAAGTGAGTTTGGCGACTTCAGTTTTTTTCCGTATTTGACCACAGATGCTGACCGTGACATTGAAGGGGATTGGAGTAAATTTGTTTTTCAGAGTGCAGATACATATTATTCTTCTGACCCAGATAGTGAGACGCCCGAGGGGTTAGTAACGAGTCGCATACGTCTTCCAGATGATCCCGATGACGGGGCAGTTGACCATATCATGGAAGGAATTTTTATGCTACACGATGAATCTCCCTATGCGTCGCTCGGAGGAAAATTCGGAACTGGCCTTGAGCGGGAGAGAAATAGAGTGCTCGCAACTATTACCAAAGAATCAGGCTCAAGTTTTCAAGAAATTGATCGAGACTCATATCGTTCGTTTTTAAGAATGCAGCCTGTTCTAAATGGTTTCTCGATTGATACCGCCCGCAAAACCGAAGAGGCTTCCGTCAGTCTGCCTGTTGTTACTGCAAGATTCGTTGATCGACAAATTGCCGATGCGCAAAACATTTCGGTAAATAAGAGAATGTTGTCTATACGCAATAACAAACTTTTTGGGCAAACGCAGTTGACAGAGCGATATGCTCACTACGGGTTGTTATCATTTGAGAACCGGCTTGAATTTGAAAATTCAGACAGTTCGGTGGGCAATGATTTGGTTGAAAATGGTGGGTGGATACAGATGTTACACAGTTCGGGTGGTGTCAATACGAACAATCCGTTGCGATTTGGTTCCATACAATACCGTGGTACTGGATTTGTGTCAGGCTTTGACATGCCTATTACAGACAATGCATTCGTTGGTGCGACGGGTGGTTACATATCAGCTAATTTGCAAAATGAATTGGGTACTGGCGGCACACCTGATTTTCACACAGATAAATTAATCGCACGCAGTATCGGTATTTATGGAGGTTATCAGAGAGATGCTCTCTATCTTCAAGGTGAATTGCGGCACACAAAAAGCAAAGTCAAGAGTGCCCGAGAGCTAGATATTCTACTGAGCGGGCCGCAGACTGCCCACTCAAAATTTAGTGGCAGCCATTGGTATGGTTCGTTTGAATTGGGATATCGCTTTAATACGAATTTTTCTTTAGATGGCAGTAATCAGGCCATTACTGTCGAACCCACCGCTGGAATTAAATTTTCGAATCAGTCTTACGACCAATTTGAAGATACTGGTGCAGGGATACTCAATGCAACAGTTAAACCATCCAAGAGCAAAATTGCAACCGGCTCGTTAGGTGTTCGTGTATCGACTATTTCGACATTAGCGGCACAGAAAATTCGCGCTTCGATTTATGCGGATTGGAGTAAGGAAATATATAGAAAGGGTTTAAACTCGATTCTTGAGTACGAATTTCTGGAATCGGAGGAAATTCGGAGTGCGGATATCCTTAATGGATCAGCCGCTTCGTTTGGGGCAATAGGTCTATCGCTGGAATTGAATTCAGAATCCCCTAGCAAACCATCTTTATCTTTCAGCTATGACACCAAACTGCATAGCCACTTCGATAACACTCGTTTTTCAGCACAAATTGAATGGAAGTTCTAATACCATACCAATGAAATTTTAGGGAATTATCCAGAATAGTTGACTCGCCTATTATTTCCGAATCAATTTGACTAGTTTTCTTTATTTTCTCCTCTAAACGTTCATTATTACCGCTTTTAAATCACTCTGCCCACGATGAAATATACGGCATTGTTCAATCTCCAATCCCGCCGTCGTGTATCGTTTTCACAACACGTTCTTCGTCAGCGTTAATGCAGGTAATAATTTTTAGGGCGCCTGAACAGCTGGAACGGCAGAATCGGCAAGAATTCTCACAGCGGGCGGATGACCAGAATTACCCCTTTTTTGGGGGACTTTTTTGTGTTTTTCCGGATAAATCAAGTTTATATTTCAAGGCAAAATAGATTAATGCCGGTGTGAATCTTCCATACGCTTCCCATAACTTTCGCGTGCCTGGGAGCGGTTGGCTTTTTCTCAACTCAAACTCTGCAACATTCGCAAGGTCGGCTACGAATTCTCGAATCGTTGGACCCCGCCCTGATAGCGCACGACAACGGCGAATGCCGCCATAACAAAGATACCTGTAAAGACACTCCACCTGATCATGTCCGATGGGATTTCATCCTTCAGGAAACAGACTGAAAGTCTCACATGTATGTGGACTACAGTCACACTGTTCTAATTGCGAATTGGGGTTTCAATTGATGAATCACGCAAGATCCTCTTTGAATTATCATCATAAATCCCTCTGTGGACCTTCGCAAAAATTAACAATACACCTGATTCAATTCAATAAATATCGATGTTAAATACTGATCCGACTTCGCTGTTGATTGACCTTTTTCGAATAGCGGTCGACCGTGCTTCGGCACCAAAGTGTCTGCCCTCACATCTAGATAATCTACCTGATCAAAAAATCTATGTAATCGGTGCAGGAAAAGCGGCGGCGGCGATGGCAAGAACCATTGAAAATCATGTTCAGTGTGAGACCTCAGGTCTGGTTGTCACTCGTTATGGGCACTCGGTACCAACACGGTCCATCGAAGTTGTTGAAGCTGCACATCCAGTACCTGATGAATTGGGGTTAAGAGCGGCAAAGCGAGTCATCAATCTGGCCGCATCGCTTGAAAATAGGGACCTCGTAATCTGCGCGATTTCGGGAGGGGCGTCCTCCCTGCTAGCTCGACCGCATCCTGAAATCACATTTGAAGATAAACAATCAATCACCCGACAGCTGCTTTTGGCAGGGGCGACGATTCAGGAGATGAATTGTGTTCGAAAACACCTGTCCGCCATAAAGGGTGGACGACTGATGAGTCATATTTACCCTGCCTCTGCACTGACACTCTGCATATCTGATGTCGTTGGAGATGATCCGTCCATCATTGGCTCAGGCCCAACTGTTGCAGACCCATCAACCTGTGATGAAGTGCTTGATGTCATATCGCAATATCGCATCAACGTCCCACAGTACATTTTGACGAAGTTGAATGAAGGCGAACTCGAGACACCTAAGCCAAACAACCCTGTATTTGAGCAATCCAGAATTAGGATTGTGGCAAGACCTCAGGATGCGCTTAAGACAACCGCCGAGAAGGCAGTGAAACTCGGTTTAGAAATTTTCTCACTCGGTGATGCCGTCGAGGGTGACACCAATCAGGTCGCGAAACAACATGCAACATTCGTACGAGAAAAGCTTAATCATTTTTCGAAAGATAAGCCATTTGTGATCCTTTCTGGCGGAGAAACGACAGTGAATGTTACCGGTTCCGGTAAAGGCGGACCGAATTCTCAGTATGTATTGGCGATTGCAAAGGAGTTGGACGGCATGACAGGAGTCTATGCAATTGCCTGTGATACGGACGGAATTGATGGGTCCGAAGACAATGCCGGAGCTTTAATGACACCGTCCACGTTAAGGCGCGCCCGTTTAAATGGAATGGATGTCAATCAATACTTGCAAAACAATGATGCCTATAGCTTTTTTGAAAAGCTCGGGGACTTAGTGATGACTGGTCCTACACTGACCAATGTCAATGATTTTCGGGCAATCGCTTACCTGCCTGATGCCGATTAACCGACTGCTTTGGCCAATTCTCGCTTGCGAATTTCCTTGTACTGAGACTCAAAATCATCTCTGACCGACTTTGCAGCTTCTTCGGCAGAGCCGTCTACTTCGTACCGTTTGCCTTTATTCCATTCCATCAGATATTCATCAGTTCCAGCAAGCTTTTTTTTCATGGCGATTAAGTCAATTAATTCCTGAAAGCGCTCACTCATAAGTTCCTTGTGAACTCCATTTGCGTCGCGCGCTTCGACCACTGACGGAATATCCTGCCAATACAGAATCTGAACTTTAGCCATGCTCCAACCTCACAAGAAAATTTTCAAATATTCAAGCATTAAAGGCATCATTGATACCGAATCAGTCGCTAGAATTGCATTTAGCGTATATTCCTAATATATTAAAATATCGAGCAATTCTCAGCACCTATTTCACAACAGGTAGATCCGATGTGGGCAAAACGGTTTCCGGTTCCTGAATTTGACAGACATTCATTAAAAGACATGGATTGGACGGCTCCTGAGATCAAATCAGGGCCTGATCTAAGCGAGCACGCTTGTATTGCAGTCGATGCGGATTCAGCTCTTTATGAACGATTCGGTTTCGTTGGTGATCATCTGATGGCGGTTGCCTGCAGCCTGCCTGACACCACCGTTGCCGTTTCTGGAAATTCATTCGCTTGGCCGATTCAACGCGCACTAATTCTTGACTCTCTTGATGCCGAGAACTGCCAGGTTATTGCAGATTGGAAAACACCGCGCCCTATGAACACCCGACTTGGTCCCGATGGTGGTATTACCATAAACGTTTCCCAAGTTTTTGTGCTGATCGGAAATCAATTCGCCGACCACTGGGTAGCAAACCGTATCATGCTGGACAATGATTGGGTTTCCGAGAGTGGCAACGGCTATAGAATTTTGTCGTCAAGTGAATCCGAAATAAATGACTTCCACGATGTGGTCATTTACTTCGATTGGAATTAAAATTGTCCGTCATAAAATTTTTCTTGACCTTCTGCAGGGTTCGTTAGTCCATTGTCAGAATCCACTCAATATGCGCTAAGTCGACTCGTTCGGGGCTATTCAGTCGAAACAACCCCAGGGGCGGCAACCAAGATTCCAGATTACCGCCTCATTTTGCCTGCGGGAACGACTGTTTACGTCACTTTGCTTCCGGGTTCAACCATTGACGACACGATTACCGTTTGCATACGGCTGGCAAAAGAAGGATTTAATCCAGTTCCACATTACGCAGCGCGACAAATTTCAAACCGGCAGAAAGTTGCATCATCACTTCAGCGATTCTGCGACGAAGCAGGAGGCACACAAGTGTTGGTGCTTGCCGGCAGTTCAAGCCAACCCGTCGGAGAATATGAAAACTCCATGCAACTTCTGGAAACCGGACTTTTCGATCAGATGGGCATTTCCAGAATAGGAGTAGCTGGGCATCCGGAAGGTAGCCCAGACATTTCTGCTCGGGCATTGGAAGACGCTCTGAAATGGAAAAACCAGTTAGCACAGCGAACTGACGCAGAAATGTATCTCGTGACACAGTTCTGTTTTGAAGCTAAAGCTGTTATTGAATGGGAAAATCAACTGGCTGAACTTGGTAATAAACTACCCGTTCACATCGGTATTCCAGGCGTCGCAACAATTGGAACACTTCTTAAGCACGCTGCGGCCTGTGGAATCGGTCCATCCATGAATTTTCTAAAAAAACAGGCGCGTAGCGCCAGGAAATTACTTCAAAATTCCACACCTGAGCAGTTGCTTTGCGACATTGCTCAGCACCGCACTTGGAATTCAGACACAATGATCGAAAAGTTGCACGTTTATCCGCTTGGTGGTTTAAGAAAATCCGCCGAGTGGCTAGAGCGCTTTCAGTCAGAGGCTGAAACTCGCAGCAAAAGTGTCGCCTGATTTTTGTCTAGCACGTTTCTCAAAGATTTCTCAACGTGCCATCCGACCATCAGCTGTTCAAGTAGCTGAATCGGCCACTAGGAATAGATCAGGAATCCAGTTTGCCCAATCTGAGAAATACCATCGGCGGTGAGTTTCTCTGAACGTTTGTTATGGCGTTCTTCGGAGTTGGACTGTACAGTCAGCTGTCATCTCATGAGATCAGTTTGCAGGAGTAGTTAGCGAAAACGGTGCAGTACGTCAAATATACCGACGCAATTTCAGTTTTGAGTTTGAGTTGGAAGATACCTGAATCAAGGCAAACTTGGAACTCAGTTTAGTAGTGCCATGGTATTTGGCGAAAACTTCCCTAACCCTGCAGTTTTCGGCACAACAGTAGAAACATTTAACTTTGCGTGCCTAACTCCTCACTTGTGTAAAGTCGGTTTGCTACAAACAAGGCAATTACAGCACCGACAAACTGTGCGATGATGAACATCGGTGCATGCGCTGGCAGAATCCCGGAAAAAGTATCTGTAAAACTGCGGGCGATTGTTACTGCAGGATTGGCAAATGATGTCGACGCTGTGAACCAGTATCCAGCGGTGATATACAGACCCACTGCCAAAGGAACGGCACTAGGTCTAGCACGCAAAGTGGCCAGTATTGTCAGTACGAGGCCAAAAGTCGCAATACCTTCGGAGAACCACTGAGAGTCTCCGGTTCGAATTTTCTGTGAAAGCTGAAACAGCGGTTCCTCAAACATGTAGTGAGCTGCCAGCATTCCGACTAGACCACCTAAAACCTGAACCAAGATGTAAATGGTTGCCCGGTTCCAGGAAATGTCTTTTTTCAGAGCAAACGCCAAGGTCACCGCAGGATTGAAGTGGGCGCCAGAAACGGGACCTAGCATCGTAATAAGCACCACCAAAATTGCACCAGTTGCGATCGTGTTGCCTAAAAGTGCAATTGCCACATTGCCACCAGCGAGAGTTTCGCCCATTATTCCTGAACCGATTACGGTGGCAAGGAGCAAGGCTGTTCCTAGCCACTCGGCTAGAAGTGCTCTGGCAAAAGGGTTCCAATTCATGATGACAGTCCGGAAATGGTAAAGAAACGTGTTGTACTGAAGCGCCTATAACGCATCAATCTGTTCTTGCTGGGTGATTCCGAATTGATCCAAATCGTGACGGTGAGTCAGAAATACTTCCCATTTTTCGTCGGCAATACCCTTTACCCAAGCTTTATCCATTGTGGCATGACAGCAGTCTACTCGTTCCATTTCAAGAAACGGTTGACCGGAATCACGTACACGATGAGCAAGATCTTCAAGTTCTTCATCACAGTCAGCCTGAATTCCCACATGATCCACTCCCTGAAAACTTGAGTTTCTACAGATTGCAAAATTCACGGCAGGATTATCTACATCCCACTTGGCATATCCGTCCTTTAAGACTTTTGGATCCCTTTTAAACAGCCCAGTATAGAATGCTATTGCAGAATCGAAGTCTTTAACAGCTAACGATAGATGAAGTTTCATCAATTTTTCTCCTGTATTGAAAATAGAATTTATTCATTCGGCAGACACGCTTCTGCCGTTTTGGGTTCATCAACACAACATTCTTCAAGCAAGTAATTGACCAGCTCGTGTATATGGTCGTAATTAGCACGATTAATAACAGTTCGTCCACACTTTTGCTGATCAATTAAACCGCCGTCAGCGAGTGCACGGAGGTGGTGTGCCAGTGTAGATGCAGGAATATCGAGTCGATGCTGGATTTCACCTACGCTAAGGCCACTAGGGCCTGCACGTACGAGCGAACGCAACACTTTCAATCGCGCATCAGAACCGATTGCTGAAAATCCTTTGGACGCTTGTAGTATACAGATCATCACTAAATATCGATATTACTAATTATATAGTTCTATTTTCAAGAGATTTTGTTAATCGTAATGGAATAGAGCTGCACTTTGCATCCCCAGTAGCGGATGCTACCACAGCACTCCATACCCACAGTGCAAGGCACCAGTCGATTAAATTTGAATCTGAAACATGTTTTTGCCAGATCCAGTCCAATTGTGCTAATATTGCCAATCATTTCATTTGCTTTCATGGGTGTTTTCCCCGCTACTGATAAAATCAATTAGTTATTCCGACTGCCTACAGATCATCTTTCGACTCCATTCAAGTAAAGCGTCTATCCAATTGCTTTTGTCAATATCTCGTAGACTGTCCGATACTGAAGATTAAACAGCCTGTTTCCTTGTTCGCTGAACTCTGAAAACGATATTGATTCCAATAAAATCTGGAGAGTGAATAAAGAACAAGTGTCTTTTCATTTTCTGATATATTTTTGATATACCAAAATAGATCAATTAATATGAGCACGACATTGAACTTGATTCGCGGTCAGGCTACAACGCTGGAACTTGAAATCCCGGAACCAAAACTCGATGGAATACTCAAAATTCAGGGGTATAAGAACCTGGAGAAGGTCAGAAAAGTAATTCGCGCCTCTGCGCTAACAGCGCGGGAAAAGTTTATCGAAAAAACGAAACCAATTGTCTCCTACCGAATTGTCGATGTACATTCAGTCGACAATAGCGGAGCAGTACTTGGCAACGGCATTCATCTGCAAAGTGAGATTTTTAAACAATACCTGAGTCAATCAGTTGAAGCGGTGGTTTTTGTATTGACTGTTGGCAGGGAAATCGATGAACAGACGATTCAATGGATGGATGAGGAGAAACTCGTTGAGGCGCTGTTTTTGGAATCTGCGGCCTGGTTGGGTGTCGAAGATGCAACTAAACAGTTTGTCCTGATGGTTCGAAGTTGGGCAATGCAGCAATCGATGAGAATGACTAGGCGACTGGGTCCGGGATACTCCTATCCCATTGATGGAAAGCAGGTAATGTGGGATTTAACTGACCAAAAACCACTGTTTGATCTTGTAGATGATCCTGATATACCCGTCAAACTGTTAGAAAGTGCCGCAATGTTACCGAAGATGTCGCGCTCAGGATTATTTGGACTGATCCCTACTTAACTGACACAAATTCTGAACAATGAAAGTAGCCAACAATGGTCTCATCATCATCGGTGAGAACTTTAACGCCACTCGAAAGATCAAGGCATCTAGCCCACGCGTACTGCGCGAAGAAGGGAAGTGGTATGTCACTTACACACAGCTAGATGGTTCACAAGGCAGATTGGATGTGACTGATACCATCCCTGAGGACCCGAATCAGCAACGTGTGTTTGCCATTCCGCATATCGCCGAAGCGTGCCGACAAAAAAATATGGATTACATAAACTGGGCGATCAAATCTCAGGAAGCTGCAGGCGCCCATATCATCGATCTCTGTGTGGATGAAATGTCGGTCTACCCGGAGGAACGTTATGATTGGATGCGCTGGCTGGTAACCACCGCACAAAACATTACCTCAACCGTTGTCTCGATTGACTCGTCAGATTCAAACACGATTTACGCAGGACTTGAAGCACACGATGGCTCAATCAGCAGACCAGCGATCAACTCGTTTAACCTTGAAGACGGTAGACAGGTTCTCGTTGATATGGCTCGGGAAAGAAATGCAATTCTATTTGCTAACGCCAGCGGCAATCGAGGCATGCCGCAGAACGAAACAGAACGCATTGAAAACCTGGAAAAATGCATGCAGATGATGGATGAAGGAAACATCTCGATGGAAGATCGATTTTTGGATCCATTGGTGTTTCCGATTGGCGCAGGCCCTGATTTCGGCAACCACTACCTTGATGCCGTACGAGAATTGCGAGCTCGCTACCCCGAGGTGCACATTTTTGGAGGACACAGCAACGTTTCATTTGGACTGCCGCAGCGAAAAATTCTCAACCATGCCTTTGTCGTCCTCTCTATCATGTCAGGCTGCGATGCATTGATGATCGACCCGATCATGAACCAGGTTAAACCGTTTGATGATTTTCGATTTGCGGCGCACTCACTGACTGCAAAGGATGAATTTTCGGTAGCTTACCTGAAGTACATCCGATCTCTTAGCCGACGCTCGACGCGTCCAGCAAGAAAGCCAAAAGCAACCGCGCAGGTGGCATCAGGCTAAAAGAAGATCACACAGACACAGATGCAACCACAGGGAGACTCAGAATGAAAGAACTGTTACCGCGTGAGCGATTTGCACGTGCCGTCAGACACGAAAAAGTTGACCGAGTGCCACTGCTGTACCGAATGAAAAGTGAAGCGAAAGAAAAAATAGCTCGCATATACGGTGTTACAAAGACTGGTACCGGCATGAAGCACAATCCCGAACTGGAACTTCGGCTCGGCAATGATGCCATCATCTACCAGATCGGAATCAATGCACAATTTTCGCATCGACCTATCAAAATTGGTGAGACATGGTACAACCACTTCGGTGTCGGTTATGGGAAAAGCGGTCTTAAGGGTCGCACTGCCGAGGAACACGAAGAGTTCACTAAGACCCAGGATTTTTGGGGGCCGGCTAAAGTTGTTCCGGAAAACTTTCCCAATTTTCATCCCATTACCTCATTGGAAGATCTAAAGAACTATACCTGGCCTGACCCCGCCGATCCCGCACTGCTAGATCCAATCAAAACTCTATTGGAAGAGTACCAGGACGAATATTTCATCATTGTTGATCTTT
>JAJDXD010000143.1 GCA_022823405.1 Gammaproteobacteria bacterium | reverse complement strand
CGGCTGCGCGGGTTCAGGCAGCTGGGCAAAGTGATCGAGGGAGTGAAATTCAAGAATGGAGTCGAACTGAATTACAATGACACCGACCAGGTAGCCGCTTAGTGATGAATCCCGTCACGCACTACTTTTGGGCATAACTCGAATCGGAAGATTCAAATATAAATTGTTGCTGTTGAAACATTAAAGATGATGCAGATGATCGGACTGAATCAAGAACTATCGGGTTATCTGAATGGTGTATCAGAAACAATATGACGTTTGCATACTCAGTGACATGTAAGCGTCGGCACATTCGTTCGACAGTTTCACAAACATCTGCTTCTGAAAGCCCCCGAGAAAGACGCTTTGCAAGGAAAAAATAATAGATGTATGGATACTTGAATGACATTGATCCCGTAGGTTCGATATTCAATATGTTTGCTTCTTCAAGCAATGATTTGAATTTGGCTAATTCCCATTTAACACCATAGACTGAACAAAATTCTTTATGCCACTTGTCATACTCGGCATTGGACATAATTGGAGTGCTTTTGAAGAAGCGATAAGCCAATTCAGAGATGTAGTTTGAGTATGCATCAAGGTCCTGTGCTTTGACGCCACTATGCATTAAAGAACTCGTAATTAGAAATTGATAATAATGACCATATGTACTTCCAATCGTGCTTGAAGCGGAAGTTTCTATAGATTGGAGAATGGTTAGAACAAACATTGGAGAAGACGGCATAAAGTTGTATCCAATAGTCTTATTAATTACATCTCTTGCATGGTCTCTCTCTTTCAAAATAGATTCTGAATTCCAATCGTCTCGTTGACGCCCCAATCGCAACCATGTTTGAATTAATTGATCGCGTTTTGAATGTCCAAACTCCTGAACGCTATATAGACAATCTTCATGAAAAATCATTGATTTGGAATCCCCGCCTGCCATTTGCTCTAAGGATCCAATATCTTTTGTAGTGACTATTGAACGGCTCGAATAATGTCTAACAAAATTTAGTAGACGTTCATTGTCGTCTTGATGCTCTTTTGAAGCATCAAAATCATCTAATAGGATGACTCGCTCTGCGGGGTCTAATTGCTCAAATTCTACAAAGTCATCTCCTTCGTAAGTTGAATCGAATATTTTCTTGAAAGAACTTCTGATGCCATCTTCTGTCCGTGAATTGATTTTTGATCGTGGAACATACAATGGAATTTTACCTCTATCATAGAACTCGGAAAAAAGCCTTCTGAGTAGTGCAGTTTTCCCTGTTTTTTCATCCCCTTCTAGAATTACATGAGAATGATTTTCCTCAAAGATCAATCGCTCCGCAGAGGTGGCTCGCTCAAATTTTTTGTAAACGCTGGAACGTTTTTCACTAATCGGTAAAAGGTCAGGATAAACAAACAAATCTCGAAGATTAACATGATCACGGCGGGGATGAATGATGTTTATTCCAATTTCCTCAACTGCATTTCTTTGTTTTTCTTTAAGGCGGAATCGTCTTGATTCTGCACTTTTGAGTTTTGTGGCATCTTGCCAATGGGTTGCTCGATCTTGTTCGTAGCGATTTCCTTTTTTAGTAAACGTACTTTCTTTTATCTTGTGAGCATCGGTATCCAAAATGACCAAATTGAATGAACTGTTGGAGGAATTATCATGGGATTTCAGCACCCCGCCATCAATTAATTTCACTTGATCACCAAAGGAAGTACCCATGTGTATGCTATCTGGCATATGTTCGTGCCCGCAAAAGCAAATTGAGGAAAATTCACTTATTCTGTTACGCAATTTTCGTGAATTTTCAGTTTCAAACCAACTGAGAGGATGATGCAAAACAGTAATTACAAAGCCTTCGGATGGTTTAAGTTGGTCAGCGAAGCGTTCTATTGGATATACGATGCTTCCTTGACTCTCTTCAAGGGATGACATCCACGCACTATTCAAAATGTTTATCTGGACATTTGTTGTTTCGTCAGATACTCTATGAATTCTGAGCAATTCGTTGTCGCAAACCACAGTTTCACGACTTTCTAAATTATCTCTAAACGAAAAGAAAGCCGATTGTGGCCCAACACAGCCCTCAATAAGTTCTGAGTCAATACAAGTCTTAGGATTGTTTTTGATTCGATCGATTATTAGATTCCGTATAGTACTATTCGATGAATGATCTAGATCGTGGTTACCCGGTGCACAAATAATCCAGCAAGTAGCGCTGATCGAATCAGCAATATTCGTATACAGTTCAGAGAACCAATCGATTGCGTACTCATATTCATCTTCGAGTCCTGCAAATGCAATATCACCGCTTACAAGCAAAATAACATGTGTGTTTCCGATTAGTTCGGTTCTAACTGCTGCACAGATTCTTTCTGCCATTTCTTTGTCGGCAGCGTTATCAAATTTGCCTGAGCGAAAATGAATATCACTCAAATGTATTATTCCCAGATGCATTTACAATAACCTAAGTGTTTTTAAAGAGAATTTCTAAAAATTTTGATTGATTGATTTTAATCCTAAACATTAGATTGGCAGAGAAATTGTTGCTCATACCCTCCCTACGCAACAGACAGGGAACACTCAAGAGATTTCAGCCGCCTGACGTTGTAAATGCTGATTGCTCAGACCCGAACACGTGCGAGCCCTCGCCTTCCCGCTGTAGCGCATCCGATGTTCCGCCATTTCCATTTGTATCGCACCAATCACATGCTCAATCTGCGAGCCTACCCGTGATGAATTGGCCAGCTTCTGCACCAATTTTGGTAGTTGTCAGCAATTTCGTCGTCTTGTACACTTAGCGGAACTGATATCGCGCTCCATGAACAGCAGTTCGTCTATAACATCTAGAAAATCCAGCGCGCCTTCTCGATTTAAGTCCGTAAGTGGGTCTTCAAAGCCACACCGAACAATGGTATTCCATTTGCCCGATTACTAGGCAACCAGTAATGCTCAAGCACCTGAATCCTGCAGTGTCAGTCGGTATCTTTTTCACTCGTCGATGTCGTTTCAGGCAAATAGCTGCGGGATTCCGGGCGTTAATAGCGCCAATTTATTGATTCGCAGTTCAGCGGGCTTGCGAAAAATCGGCACGTCTGAAATTAAGTCGTTCGCCGATGCATCTGAGGTCAGCCCGCAAAAATCCAGCACTGTTTGACTCCAATCGCCCTAATTGAATCCTTCGATCATAAATTGAGGTAACGAACTCCAAAAAAAATGGCGCCAGCCAAGCTTCGCATCAATTTACGACGGTCTAATTTCGATTACGACAGAACCACTTTTTACACAGACAGTCCGGATGTCGGCAGCATCCAATTCAGAGTCAAAATTCACTGCACACCGGTCAGCCGAAACTGGCTGTTGATCGAAACCATGATGTCGGAAATCCATGTCAGCCTAGCAGGCACAATTCGATTCAATTCCAATCATTTCTGGCGGATAATCGCACTGGATTGAAAAGACCCGTGAATATTATCACAAGGAAATGCTTACTTTGAATCAATATGATGCAGTGTTTCAATTAAAGGTGGTGTAGCACCAGTCAGTTTGATTCATTGGCAACATTTCATAAGATGTATTAATGGACTCATGCCTCGATAATTCAATACTATCCAATTGCAAAATCAGATAAATAGCTGTCAGAGAATCATGATTAAAGTAATTTCAAAACCAGTTCATCAAATTTCATTAAGTGATATAGAATCGCTGATTAAGGACAAAGTTCCAGAAGGAGAGCGTATCGAATATAAAGAGAATTTATCGGCAAAGAAAGGGGGAAAAGATTCATGGTCAAGTAATCAATCTAGAATCAACGATGGTGCAAGAAATAGCATCTTGGAAGAGGTAGTTGCATTTGCAAATGCATTCGGCGGCTGTCTATTGTTAGGAATAAAGGAGTCGAAATCTAATCCTCCTTGTGCAAGTGAGTTGATTTCGATACCAAGATGCAATGACTTGGCTGAGCGATTCAAGTTGATTTTTCGCGATTGCGTTGAACCAGAAATACCGCAACTTGAAATATTCGCTATACCGACATGCGGTGAAAACGGCGTTGTGATATTTCGCACAGGACGATCAAGTCAAGCCCCACATAGGGTGAAAACTACCCAAAATTGCCCCGTTCGTAGGTCCAACCGAAAAGAAACGATGAGCATGAGAGAAATTCAGGATATGACATTGAACTTATCCCGTGGACTAGAGAGGTTAAAACTGAAACTTTCTGCTCAATCTGAAAACTTCAAAGCAGAATTTTCGCGCCTAGCTAGTCCTGAAAACGCTTTTGGCCTGCGCATTACGGCGGCTCCGGTTAGAAACGAGATTAATTTAAATTCGGTATTTCGTAATAACAACATCATAGAAGAACTGCGGCCTCCCTGGGTTGAACTGAACCGAAAAACTGCAAAAGAATGCGAACCAATACCGTTGGTAAATTTGGTACAACACCATAATCTTGTTCCTTCAAATTGGCGGCCCAAATTGCGTGCTGCTCGCGGCGATGCCTATCATCAACTGAGTAATATGGCAATTCGATACGCGTATCAGGAAATACATCAAGACGGGATGCTCGAATCTGGGTTTCTATCGGTTCGCGAATTTAATGGTGAAGGTTTAGAAAACTACAAAAGGAAAAAAATACCGGAACAATTTCCCTGTAATTGTGAAATTGCTGTTTCTATGTTTGCGCAGGTCATGAAATGGATAAGTCGAATAAGAACAAGTGCAGATACTCCATTCGAAGAATATGCCGTTGAAGTAGAAATTGTAGTAAAAGGTGGACTCGTAAAATTCAGTCTTTCAGGTACTTACCCTTATCAATCAGTAGTGGGCAATCTCTCGGTTGGAAATCATAGGTACCCTTTATATCACTTTAAAGAACCAAAAGAAGATATTGACCTCGTTGCTCTATTTGAGCAGGACTTATGGAATATGTTGGGGAGAGACTTAGGAGATAGTCAAGGTTGCTTGGAGATAATTGTCAAGAATATATAAGAATTTCAACGGAACATGAGACTTGCCCCGGATTAAACCCCTATTGCAAACGATCTTGTACATTGCGAAGTTATAAAGAGGGCAAGATGTCTGAAGTTATACCGCTCTAGCAGTCAACTCGACGCAAAATGAACTCCAAAATTTAAGTTAACATAACTTCCACATTCGTTCTGAGCCTTGGAGAAAAATCCTGTCAAAGGGATGTTGCCAACTGCATTCGGACAGGTGTTGGTTGACTTTTGTGATCATCGTATTTACCTCCCAATCTGGAATATGAGGTGTCCAGTTATCATAAATGAGCAACCAGTTATGAAGATAGCATCTGAATTCCGGATGCTTGACTTTTTTTGTCTTCTTAGAAATAATCCCAAGAATAGCATCATGCCAGTTTCGCTCGATTGCATCGCCCATAATTGGAGGAGAGAGCAATTCGCCTCGGTAAATTTTCCTTTGCTTTTCCAAATCCCTTTGGGAATCGGACCACTTATGTTCTGGAATATGCCAAACACCATCTATGCCGTCTCGCTCAAGTTCGACTTGGAGTTTAACTGAATTTTGTGAAGTGGCTTCAGTAATCTCAATACCAATTGTCATTTGTCCTTTTCTCTCAAACACAAGAATCAAATCTGGTTTATCACTGAATTCGACTCTAATCGGGTAAGAAAGAAGAGGGCATTTTGCGATAGTATGTAGAAATCGAAACGCAACCCAAGCTTCGCGAATTCTTCCATGTTCATGAGTTTGACCAGAACCGTGAGGTGGCACACTTACTTTTCTCGATGCTATCTTTTGAAGCAGATCGTCAGCTGACAAAGCCACAAGTGTATTAAGCGATTTGTTCATTTTTGAAATCCCCCAGCTTTCACTTAACTCAAGTTTCAGATATCCCGGTCTCTTGCTAATTTTGTAGTGTCGGCATATCTGACTTTTACTCCTCGACATTGATTTTACCTTGCACCGCAGTATAGAGGACTTTCCGTTTGACCGAATTCTACTCACTCAGGAACGCTCCAAGTGCCTGAATCCGGCAGGGACGGCCGGCACTTTTCTACCCATCAGTACCGTTTCAGGGGTCGACTAGGCGGGAGCATTACTGCGTCCCGTCTACTCGGTCAATAAATCAAAACAAATTGACGAGAGTTGCGGAGAATTGGGAAGTAGACTTCCCTGTCTGAAGTAATGTTTGAGGTTGGTATAGCAGTTAAATTCGGAATTCACGATTTGAGATTAAACACAATCAATCTTGTAATTATCATTAGTTCAGTGACCGCAAAAATGTGTTAACTGTCAACTCAATTGATTTTCTCCTATCCTGCGCACAAACGTGACCAAGTTTACCGAAACACAGAATCCTGCCAATTATATTTGTCCGCTATCAAATTCTCGATCCGTGAATTTCCCCACTAGTGCCACGGTCGGTCCAGTAATGGCCTTTGAATGTGTCGGGTGATGATGGCTCTCCCAACACATCCAATATTACAGCTCCCAAGTGTGTTCGGCTATTATCTTGTTTCGAAATTCTCGGCTGATTCCTGAAAATTCCCGTTATCTGGTAAGTACCGTCTTCTTTGGAAATAATTCTAGAAGCGATGAAATCTCCGGAAGATTCTTGAGTTTCAAGGTGTAAATGTAGTTTGGTGTAAGTCTGTCGAATTGTGGCTTTAGCCTCAATAGAGTCGGGTGAACTCTTCGTTTGCGTGTCAACCCAAAGCGACTCGATATTTAATTTCCAATCTCCAACTAAGATAGGCCGCTTCACAAACCAACCTTGTAATATTCGTAACTTCCACACCCAACGGTCAAAAAGTACAAGCACGCCAGCCGTTACGCTCACAGAAGAGCCAAACGACTTCAGCCAGTTCCATGACAAGGGTTCACCAGCAAGCCAAAGCGAAATTACCACAGTAGTTAGTGGAACAATGACGAGCGCGCTGATCTGAACACGATTAATCATACTGGATTAATGTAGTTCCAAGCGTCTATGATAAACTGATTTACCTGGCTACAGGTCCAAGATTGAGAATCGTGGAATAGATACTTAATTCCGTTCACTTCTTTCCATGAATTACACGTTGCAACTGTTTGCGTGCAATTCCAAAGGTAAGTAATAACTCCTTGAATCATTTCGCTCAGCGATGCCGTGTAAAACAAATTGTTTGGAACATTCCAAATTAAGCTCTCAATCAGGAACGAAACCATCACTCTTGATGACGCAAATCCTGTCTCTTCCATTTCGTGGCGTAAATTCTTCACAATGCGCACCGTTTTCTTGAAACGGCGATTTGTGGCATTGTTCTTCGACACTCCATTGTTGAACTGCTGTATTGGGAAATTGGTGATGAGATGATGAGTATTGTCTGGGATCAGAGCTATGCCTTCGTGATAGTACAACTTGCCAGTCCCAATTTCGTGGTAGTATTGTCGAAAAGTAAAGCACGGAACGGCGTCAATATCGATTCGGTTAGAACTTTCATTTACGTCGAAAGCCTTGTTTCCGCGCTTGACATTTGCTCGCCCGAAACAATTCACTAGTGCACGCTCGACATCGTTCTTGTAGCTACCGAATTTGTAGGTAGCTGGGTAAAATCCAACATACTCGTCAGAAATCCCAGCGGGAAGATCATAGAAAAACGTATCCTCGCATAGTACACAGACATCGACATCACTATCCTGCCGAACATTTGTACGGTTCCGGTAACTACCTTGTGGGAAGGTAATTACCGTCTTGTTTTCGAGATTGTAGTCCCTTCTAACCGCATCTTTGATTGCTTCAACTGCTCGATTACAACGATTCTGTTCGGCCTTGCCTGGGGGTTTGGACCACATGGAGAATTTGTTTTCCCAGTTAGTCCTCGTTTGATTCAATTTGGCTTTCTCCCTTTGATTTTGCATAATGAAAGTACTTTTCATATGGCATTTCCAAATGTCAAATCAAGTCATTGTGAATGTTTGTAAGTACACGAGTTTGCTATTAGCTGCCCATAAATCACTGACTTCATTGCCTTGGCCATTGAACTACCTCTATCCTACACAAAGCGAAAGCTAGACACACAGTAAGAGATTAGTTACCCAAGTGAAACACTCTGTCCAAGTTGCTTTACTTATTTGCTACTTTGCCGTATTGAACATGAACAAAATCAACGGTTACGCCCATTAGCTATTTGAACTAACTTTTTCCTATAAATACTCATTCCATGACTTTTTATCGGTACAAATACAGACTTTCCCATGCGCCTCCACATCCAAACAATCCGGTCAATGGCCGGAGGATTCGTCAATAGCCGTACCGTGTTGAATTGTCCTTCCGCAACGTCACTCAAGTACCGCAAGTCTCCAAAATGCCTGTATCCGTTTAATTTGTCGAATATTTCCTCGAGTTTGTCAAACAATGAAGCAACCAAGGGAACAAAACTCGTCAACCACGCCAGAGCTTTGATGGCGTGTACAACTATCATCATGATTGCACCAGGCGGCACTCTCGGGACTATGTCGCTTGAATTTACAATCCGAAACACTGGAGTTTTTATTGAGCGAAAGTATTCGTAATTAGCAACTCTTGGAGCCCCAAATGTATAGCAGGCCCCGTTTACGTCTGGAGCAACTATCTTCGTTGCGAGTAAAGCTAGCGCTCCGCCCAGAGAATGCCCCGTAACGAACAGAGGCAGCAAGTCGTTTGATTCGTCTCTCGCTTCTGGCTGCTCAAGAATTTTCCTAATCTTGTCCTCAACTGAATTTCCGTCTGAATCATTGTTTTTCGTAAATGCTTCGAGAAATCCTGTATGTATCCTACTCTTTCCGTCTATTGTTGGAACACACTTAACATCTGTCAACCAATCAGAAATCTTCTTCTCAGTCCCCCTAAACGCAAGAACCAGGTACGGCGATTCGTTGTTGGCGGTTCTCTTGCAGATGAATCCTTGTGTTTCATCTATGTTTATGACGTCAAGTAGCGTGAACCCAGAATTATTAAGTAAATTTTTCATGGATTCTTTCCCGAGGCGTCGTTCACCGCCCATAAGTTCCGTTGTGTAATTTTCTAGAAATTCTCGAATATCAACTTCCTTCGAAAGTTTTTTCTCCAGGGCAATATTGACAGCATCTTCAATGAGGCCACTTTTGCCTTCAAACTGAAAATAAGCTAGACTAGCCATTTCAGAAAGAACATACGCCATGCGATCACTGTATGCTGGCCTCGTGAGTGGAGGTGAAAGTAACTTCGCTTCGGTGAAGTAAGGACCAGGTTCACTCGTTGAGGATTTGGGACGGCGTATGTGGGCAAAAATCATGGTACCAATTGCCAAACCTGCACCTGACAGAGTAGCAGTAGTTCCAAGCCAATGTTCGGTAATTAACGTCATTACTGGATCAATAATTGTTCCTAATTCCATTGTTTCTGTTCTCCTACATAGTCTAATATTTTGTATACAAGGTCGAATTCGTTATTAAATTACTGTAGATGCATTTGAGTTGGTGAACATAGCCAATTCAATCATATTTGTTCTTCAAACCATCATTAGTTGACAGTATATGTATACCCTATATAATATGTCAACCAATATTTGGAGTTATTTTATGTCATTAGGTCAAAGAATTAGAGTATCTAGACAGGCTTTGGGTCTTTCTTTACGAGATCTTGAAAGCAAAATTGACAACCGAGTGAGTGCACAAGCAATTAGTAAGTATGAACGAGATGAATCAATGCCCAGTTCAGGTGTGTTGATTGCATTGGCTGGTGCGTTGGGTGTTTCGGAAGACTATCTTGTTAGCGACACTGAAATTGTTTTGGAATCTGTAGATTTTCGCAAAAAGAGTTTCACAGGTGCGAAAGAAAAAAATCAGGTGGAAGCAAAAGTGCTTGATTTTCTTGGGCGCTACCTTACAGTTGAAGACATTCTGGGCTTGCCTACGGTCAATTGGGACATGCCGCGTGAAGCACCATGGCCGATATTGAACGATTTGGCGGAAGTAGAACAAGCAGCGCTGTATCTTCGCCTTTACTGGAAGATCGGAAAGTATCCAATTCCGAACCTTGTGGAGTTATTAGAAGATCAAGGAATCAAAATACTAGCTATCCCTCTTTCTGACAATATAGATGGACTTACAGCAAAGGTGAGTAGGAACAACGGGAAGTCTAGATTATCGGTAATCGTCGTTAATCGAAATCAATGGGGCGAACGACAACGCTTCACAATTGCACACGAACTCGGCCATATGGTATTGGAAGTCGGATCCAGAGTTGATGAGGAAAAGGCATCACACCGATTTGCAGGTGCATTTCTAATGCCGGCGGAAACGCTCAGAGCAGAAATTGGAAAGTTTCGAAAGTCAATGGGTTGGAGTGAACTTTTCGAACTAAAGCGTTTATTTGGCGTGAGCGTACAGGCTCTTACTTATCGATGCACGGAAATTGGAATTTTCAACAAGTCTCTTTTTCAATATCTATTCGATGAATTTAAACGGCGAGGCTGGCGTACTTTCCCTTATAAAGAGCCATACGCAATAGAGAAAGTAGAAGAACCAACTCGGTTCCAGCGTTTGTGTTACCGTGCGTTAGTCGAAAATCTTATTTCAGAAGCAAAAACCGCCGAATTGCTTGGACTCACTGTTCATGAGCTTGTCCAGCGGATGGATATACCGCCGAATTCGGAAGAAACTTCTAAAAATTTAAAGTAATCGCCTCTACAATTTCAGGGGAGAACCACTATCCATGCCTCAAAGATTTTCTGACAGACACATATTTAAAATTCAGCCGAGCATTTCACCGGTTTGTAAATAATTCCCCGATGAACCGTACTCTAAACTCAGATACTCCAATCGCCAATGATCCACTTTTCGCAGGTCCGACAGTGACATATACGATTCTGCTACTGCGTTGCAGGCTTCCAAACTGATTGTTGTTGCATCCTCAGCAGAGCCATACACATCAAAGAAAAGACTTTCGATTTCTTGAGCTACAATTTCTGACGCTTCTCTTGCAATTTTCCCTCCGTATGCGTCATCATAAACAATTGCAATGTTCAAATAATACGGGTCACCTTCATTCAACTCGGCTTTTCTATGCTCTCCAAGATCAAAGAAGACTCCCGAAATAAAACTCTGATCGGGTTCTAGAATTTTGGCTATTTCTTGTACTACTGTTTTACCATCTTTTTTAAGTCTAAGGTACCTTTCAAAAGTATCAGGAAAGACCGGTCTGCCGTATCGGGCAGCGAGCCAGCGTTTCAATATTCGATGATCATCTTCAGAAATATCGAGAACGGTTTGATTTTGTCGCAACGTGGAAAAATCGTCTTTAGAAACCAATTTTCGATTTGAAAAGCGAAGTTCCAAGTAAACAGGTTTCTGATCGGCCGGGGAGGTAAACTGAATATGCAGGCAGCGCGGGTTTCTTGCGTATTTGAATACAGAATTTGGTTTATCGATTTTTTTGCCGACGATTACTTCAATGAATTCTTCATTTGGATGGAGTAAGTCGCAATCATGAGTAATGACAACCGGTAATCTGTCCGATTCAGAAACATTAATCAAATTCAGTTTTTTTGCATCTTCCTCGTTTAGAACCCCTCCTTGCCGCCATTTAGAGTCGCTCCTCTGCATTCTCAACCCGCTTGATCTTTCTCGAATGACCAGGGAATGGATATGTCCGACAGCCAGTCATCAGTGGGAATTGCTCTTGAATCTGCTAGACGAGATTTTCTATACGCTGATTCCATGGCCCTCGCTTCAGCTATGAGGGCGTCAATATGTTCATCAGTGTTCTCACCGGATTGTATGAGTTCCATCAGCGAAAGCCCATTGAACGTTTTCATATTCAATAGGGATTCTGCTCGCATAACATTCGCTTCTCTGAATCGATCAGAAATCCTACTTAGTTGACGAACTTTGTCAATTGTTCCGTCTTCTGGAGTCGTCTCTCCGGAAATCCATTTATAGATTGCCTGTCGTGACACATCGAAAATTGCGGAAAGGTCAGCCATTTTAGGTTTCAGGGTGTCTCGGATGTTTTCTATATGCTCCGGCACAGTTCTGACATCAGGCAGGCTTCTCCGGTGAACCGCAACCTCATTTACATCTTCCGATAACGCGGCACTGAACATTGAAGTTGGCATCAAATCCTTTATCCAATGTTCAGTTTTACCAAGTTCACGGTCGGTAACCTCGTCGAGTGCTGATTCAGCACTCGCGAAGAGACAAAACAATACCTCTCTAATTTGAGTAAAATCCAATGAAATCGAACATCCGACGAAATGCTCCATCTCGATCGCCAATCCCACCGATTCTTCGTCCCTAATTAGTTCTTCTTCTATGAATGATTCTTCGAAAAACAGGGCTTTAGGAAGATCGTCCGATGATTCCGCGAAATGAACTATATAAGTCAGACACCCTTCCTGACCAGATAATCCGCAATCAGTTTTGAAGACGGACTTGCTTTCTGCATATAGT
>JAJDXD010000008.1 GCA_022823405.1 Gammaproteobacteria bacterium | reverse complement strand
TGCTAGTATCGAATGCTGCAGCAGTCCCCACTCACCCGACCCAGCACAGCGTTTGAGCTGATTGAGGGCATTCTGACAAGTTTCTTTATTTCGAGAATCCCGCACATTGGCGAGTCTCGAAACCTGACTTTCACGAACTGCCTGATTATCAACTTCGAGCAGTTCGACATCATCATCTGAATCGCTGATGAACCGATTGACGCCAACGATGACATCTTCTCCGCTGTCGAGTCGGGCCTGACGCTTTGCCGCTGAGGCCTCGATTCGTTGCTTTGGTATGCCGGCATCGACCGCTCGGGTCATGCCACCCATTGCTTCAACTTCATCTATGAGAATTTTCGCTTCGCCGATCATTGAACCGGTCAGACTCTCAATATAGTAACTACCGGCCAGAGGATCGACGACTTTAGAGAGGCCGGATTCTTCTCTCAGAATGAGCTGTGTAGTTCTGGCGATCTGTGCGGAAAATTCACTTGGTAGTGCGAGCGCTTCATCAAACGAGTTCGTATGCAGAGATTGGGTGCCACCTAGCACTGCAGCGAGCGCTTCAATTGTCGTACGAACAATGTTGTTGTAGGGCGACTGGCTGGTGAGACTCACTCCAGAGGTTTGGCAGTGTGTACGCAGCATCAGTGAAGTTGGTTTTTTGGGATTAAAGTGCGTCTTCATCAGATCTGCCCACAGGAATCTTGCAGCACGCAGCTTTGCAATTTCCATGAACAGGTTCATACCAATGCAGAAAAAGAAGGATAGGCGTGGGGCAAACTGATCAACATCCATCCCTGTCGACAGTGCCGCACGAACGTACTCAATTCCGTCCGCAATCGTGTAAGCAAGTTCCTGCACACAAGTTGCCCCCGCTTCCTGCATGTGATAGCCCGATATGGAGATCGGGTTGAATCGGGGCATATGATTGGATGTGTGCTGAATGATATCCGCCACGATACGCATGGATGGTTCCGGCGGGTAGATATACGTGTTCCGCACCATGAATTCTTTGAGAATGTCATTTTGCAGTGTGCCGGACAGTGCCTCCTGCGAAACACCCTGTTCTTCACCGGCAACAATGAACATGGCGAGCACTGGCAGTACTGCGCCATTCATGGTCATTGATACGGAAATTTGGTCCAGCGGAATGCTGTCGAACAGAATCTTCATGTCCTCGACACTGTCGATTGCCACCCCCGCCTTACCCACATCGCCAATGACGCGGGGATGATCAGAATCATAGCCACGGTGAGTGGGAAGGTCGAACGCTACCGAAAGACCCGTCTGCCCGGATTTCAGATTGTCACGGTAAAACCGATTGGATTCCTCAGCTGTAGAAAAACCTGCGTATTGTCTGAGAGTCCAGGGCCGCCCAGCGTACATAGTTGCCCGTGGTCCTCGCAGATAGGGAGGAATTCCGGGCAATGTGTTCAGATGCTCAAGCTCGGCGAGATCATCCGCGCTATAGACTGGTTTGATGTCAATGCCTTCTGGCGTTTGCCAGGTAAGTTCGTCGAGCGGGCGTCCCTTGAGTTCCTTGACAGCCTGCTGCCGCCACTCATTTAAAGAAGGTTCTTCAAATGACATAGCCTGAAGCTCTTTCAAATGCTCCCTGGACACTCAGGATTTTGGATAGCCGATTGACTTGAGTGCTTCGGTGATCTCATTCAGAATCTCGGGGTCATCAATTGTTGCTGGCATCTTCCAAGGTTCTGCATCAGCAATTTTGCTAACAGTACCACGTAAAATTTTACCTGAGCGTGTTTTTGGCAGACGCTTGACGACAACAGCCTGCTTGAACGCAGCAACCGGGCCAATTTTCTCACGCATCAGGCCGACGCACTCATTCACAATCTGATCGTGAGGTGTTTCGCAGCCAGAGTTGAGTACCAGAAGTCCTAATGGTAACTGGCCCTTCAGCGAATCGTTTACGCCGGTTACTGCACATTCGGCGACATCGGGGTGTGAAGTCAGAACTTCTTCCATTGCACCGGTTGATAACCGATGTCCAGCGACATTGATGATGTCGTCAGTTCTAGACATGACATAGACATAACCATCTTCGTCGACGAATCCGGCATCTGCAGTTTTATAGTAACCGGGAAATTCAGCGAGATAAGCTTCAACATACCGCTCCTTTGCATTCCATAGCGTTGGAAAAGCGCCTGGAGGTAGCGGCAATTCAACCACAAGTGAACCGATTTCACCCGAAGCCACTTCATTCGCTGCATCATCAAGAACTTTCAGATTCCAGCCTGGTACTGGTTTAGATGGAGAACCTTCCTTGATCGGCAGTTGCTCAATTCCCATCAGGTTAGAACAAATTGCCCAACCAGTTTCAGTCTGCCACCAATGATCAATGACGGGTACTTCAAGCTTTTTCTCAGCCCAATGCAATGTATCCGGATCAGTACGCTCCCCGGCCAGAAACAGGGTATGTAAAGTTGAAACATCGTAATTCTTCAGGTGCTCACCTTCCGGGTCCTCTTTCTTAATGGCCCGAAACGCAGTGGGCGCAGTAAAAAGCGCCGATACCTTGTGCTGTGAAATGACGCGCCAAAAGGCGCCAGGGTCTGGTGTCCCGACTGGCTTCCCTTCATACAGGATGGTCGTATTACCTGCAAACAGCGGTGCGTAGACAATATAAGAGTGACCCACGACCCAGCCAACGTCAGAAGCCGCCCAAAACACTTCGCCGGGCTCAACGCCGTAGATGTTTTTCATGCTCCACTTCAGAGCCACAATGTGCCCGCCATTGTCTCGAACAACGCCTTTGGGTTGGCCAGTTGTTCCAGATGTGTAGAGAATATAGAGCGGGTCAGTTGCCTTGACTGTAACACAGGGTGCGGGTGATGCGCGGCTGATAAGTTCATGCCAGTCGTGATCGCGTCCCGTTACCATCTCTGCTTCAAGCTGCGGGCGTTGATAAATCACACAGGCTTGAGGTTTGTGTTCGGCAAGATCGATCGCCTGGTCCAGTAGTGGCTTGTAGGCGACCGTACGGCCTGGTTCCAATCCACAGGAGGCGCTGATTATGGCAACTGGTTTTGCGTCGTCAATTCGAACAGCCAGTTCATTTGATGCGAAACCACCAAACACGACTGAATGGATGGCCCCGAGGCGAGCGCAGGCCAGTATGGCGATTACTGCTTCGGGAATCATCGGCATGTAGATGATGACGCGTGAACCTTTTTCGACGCCAATTTCAGAGAGTGCGCCAGCGAATCTGGCGGTTTCTTCAGTCAGTTGCCGGTACGTGTAGTGGCGAACTTCACCAGTCATGGCAGAATCGTAAATCAATGCATTCTGATCACCTCGGCCTCGCTCCACATGCAGATCCAGGGCGTTATAGCAGGTGTTGACCTCCGCACCCGGAAACCAACGGTAGTAGGGTTTATTGGAGTCATCTAGGACTTTGTCCCAGGGTTTTTCCCAGTGAACCAACTTTGCGATTTCACCCCAATAGGATTCTCGCTCCTTGATGGATCGGTTGAATTCTGCGTGATATTTACTCATTTTTTCAGCGTCAGTGGATTGATAGGAACATCGATCACAGTTCATTTAAGGGGCTTATTTACTTAATTGCGCGGATGCCAATGGACATCGAACCAACTGAGCTCACCATACACCATCGGATTCACAATGACTTAAGAAAATGCAGACATAACGCACTGCAAGTGCGTGCCGGTACACCTGAATTTACTCTGCCGTATTGTGATGGACCATCGTCTACGAGTATATTCGCACAGCATTGTCCATGATTCGCTCAAGGGTAATTTTTTGTCACGGCGTTTGAGTGCATCTGACGGTGCTCGTCGGCGAATGTGTCTGAGAATTGGACCGGGTTTAAGCTGGTTTCCACCAGAGTGACGTGATTTTATCCAATCAGCTCGGATTCTGGCCCGGACGGGCGGTGAGTTTCGGCCTGTCGGCGCCATCCAGGTGCAATTTTCCTGTTGCGGCTCAACGAGGTAATGCCGATGCAGGTCTCCTTGAGGGATATGGCTTATGTTGCACCATCAAACGGCTGGGGAAACTAAGCCGTTGGCAACTGGGGAGAAAGCAATCCTTGACGACAATCGGGACGATCACGCAGGTGAAGGTCGATGAACAAGACTGAAGAATTAAAGATGCAACTTGATGAGCTGCGCGGGCAGTATAAGCAGATGCAGGTGGACGGAAAAATTGATGAAGGGGCTGAGCAGCTATTTCAATCGACCCTGCTGCTGGGGAACATGTCGATCTCGCTGTTTTCGGAAGACGAGGGTGCTCAATAGTTCAATCCGCTCAGGTGAGTTTTTCGAAGAACGGTTCGGGCTCCCGCAATATTTGTCGGCATTGCGGCCTATGCGTTGCAACTTTTCTTCTGTCCTCGGGTGGCAGAGTACGGCGAACGACACAGGTGCTCAAGTGTCGTTGCCCGACAGTGACAGATACCGATCACACTCTAGTGGCGGACTGGTTTTGGAATTCGCGCTCGGCTATTTCGCGGGAACCTTCACGTAGCACAATCGGTCCGAAGGGATCGCCCTCTAAACAATAGGCCTTAAAGGCATGCTCAACGCCGGCCGTAGGATTGGGAATGAAACTCGTGGTGAGATCGTTGGTGCGAAGGTCGAAGTTGTAAGCCACCACTATGTGATCCACTTCGTATCTGGTGAGGTGCCCAATTTCGACAAAATCGCTGTCAACCGTCATGTTTGCCGGGAGGATCAGGGTCCGGTGATGTGCCGTGCCACTGGCCAAGGCAAATGGAGTTGGCGCAACATACATCTTGCGATCCCTCACTCGGATGTCTCCGTAGCTCCCAAAACCGCGGAATCCTTTGTTCTGATGCGCATACATGCTGTCTGCGTTCAGAAAACTGCCGTGACAAATTACCAAGTCGAGAACGGGGTATTCCTCGCCGTCCGTCCGCGCCGGATAGCGGCCGAAGACATAGAAGACTTGGCGTCCGTTGTGCTCACCGCAAGGAACTTGGCTGTTGCAGTCATAATCCGCGTCGCGGCCAGGATAGGATAGCCCCTTAACCTCATATCCTTCCGCGTGGTGCACAAACCTAAAATCTGGGTAGGTGTTGCGGCCAGGTTCATCATAATTCTCGCCGATGTTTTCAAGACGGAGTTTGATCCAGTTCTGGAAATGGAACTCCTTGTCACGACGGCTTTCCCGTTCAATAAGGATACCGCCTCGCATTGCGCGGACGCATTCTCGGAAGACTGTGCAAACCATGCTCACTGGCATGCCTCGCCGTTAATTTCGTCGGCAGCAGAATGCAAGCTCTCAATGGTGGCGTCTACTTCGAGGTCACTGTTCTCTAAGTGAGACATGGCCGCCTCCGTGGTAGGTAAATTCGAAAGATGACGGATCAGTTGTGACATGACAATGACGCGTATATCATTGCGGCTCAGATTGCGGCCTCGTTCTCTCAGCCTCATAACCTGCCCCGATACGATCAGCCTTACAGCCGGCCAAGGGTTTCCGTCACTTCGACGGACTGTAACGCTGGTACGCTTGCGACAGACCAGGATGATGTCGAGGTCAATCGGCTCTTTCGCTTTCTGCTTGGGTATGCCCACCGACATCTCGGCTTTGACTGGGTGGGCGGCGGTAATCCCGAAGCCCGTTGCCATTAGCGCGTGGAGAACTGCGTGCCAACCCTCGCTGCGCGAGTGATGATAGGTGAAGACGAGCAAGCCATCATCGATGAGGACGCGATGCGCTTCAGCCCAAACGAGCGACAACCTATGCGTAAATGTCGCTGCGTCGGCATTTTGTACTTCAGCCTCAGATCGTGTTGTTGAGGAGCCCCTCGTCCCCTCGTCCCCAAGGATATGACGCTGCCAAACATAAAAAAAATCGGCTAACTGAGAATAGTGCACATTGTCGAAGAAGGGCGGATCCGTTATGACGGCGTCTACCGACCGGTCGGGTATATCGGTCTGACTGGAATCACCACAGGACAGATGGACGCGCAAGCCATGGGCAAACTCTTCGTAACTGTCGGCAATATCGAAACCTAGAGGTGCGGAAAGTCCATAGACCTTCTCTGAAGCCTTACGACCGTTGCCGCGCACAACTTTCAGTTCAAACGGGTCTTCGGCATAATCGAGAGCGCGGCGAATACGGCCTTCGAACATTGTCTGGAAAGAACCGGAACTCTTCGGCGTTCCCCAAAGATTGGCTTCCAGCGGAACGCGCTCAGGCTTAAGAATATGGTGAGCGAACATGTGCCGGACGGCACCCGTTCCTTCTCCCTTGAATGAGGCGAACATATTGTTGAACTCAAGGGCTCCCGAAAACAGGCAGGTAAACAGTTCCCTGAGCACTGGGTCGGCGAGTGCGCGGATTCTCTCAGCTAAAATCGACAGGCAGAGCAATTGGCGGTCGTTGAACATCTGATGCCAGTAATGGTAGTTGTAGCCCAGAGCCTGGTTGGTGTTGTATCCGGGCGCTATAGCGACGACAGGATAGGCAATGCCTCTGTCTGCCAATGCTTCCGAAGCCTGGGAATAAATTTCGCGGTCCGCTTCCGTCGCAGCGGCGTATCGCTTTTTCCCGTCGGCAGTCAGAGCAAGCTTGGCATAGAGGCGATGAGCGGGCGGGGCATCGCTGTCGCGGACGGTCCTTGAGATTGGGAAGCTGTGGAAACAGGCTGGGCAGGTAGCCTTCTGTCCACGGGCTGGTCCGTCCTGCGGATTGAACTCAACGGTACAGTGCGAACACACGGCAGACTGTGCGTCGAAGCGAACCGAGTTCACCCCGCCGCAGGCTGGACAGATGGCCTGAGCCGCAGGTTGGCGTTCGGGATTGGTGTGGCGCGCGAATATACTCGACGAAAATAGATCTACAGGAGTTCGACATTCCGGGCAGTCAATCTGCTTGACCCAGAAAAAATAGAGGACGTCAGCTTGGGTACCGTCCTCAAGCTCAGTTTTGTAGTAGGCTTTGATGGTTTCAGCCACATCTTGTTCAATGTGCTTGAATGCTTCGAGAACAGCCATGCGATCATGGGTGGCAAAAGCATTGCGAACTAGGAAATATGCGACTGGATTGATGTCTCGCCCGATGGTGCGGACTCCGAGCTTCAGCGCTTCACCGAGCGTGGTGCCGCTGCCCATAAACGGATCGAAGATCACCCTGTTCTTCAGTCGGACATTCCGATAGAATGCGTCGAGCACATCCGTTCCCGATGGCAAAAGCGCGCCAAGAACTATAGCCCTGAAGACTGTACCCAAGCGGTGCGCCCACCATTTGTGGATATGGTAGATCGGTCGGTTGATTTCTTTGCGCCAGCTTTCGACTGTTGCAATATCACTGATCGCTTCAAAGGGAAAGTCGTCATCTTCAAGCGCGCAGGGCCCAGTAAACGGCGGGAGATCGTTCTCGGCCGCGAACTCAAACCTCAGATCGAGCGCGGTTTGATTTTGGGATGTCCAGACTGTCATGTCAATCTGTCCGCAGCCGATTGATTTGCCGACTGCGCATCCGATACAGAACCCGACAGCAATCTCTCCCACTCTTTCAGTATTTCTTGAATGTCTTCTTCTCCCGCTATTTAGCCTTTGAACATCTTTCGTATGTCGTTCATTTTAATGGATGGCCGCTCACTCCAATCATATCAGTGCAACATTTCTTTGTTGCGTTTGACGCCAAGGCTAATTTTTTGTCACAGCGTTTGAATGCAACTTACGGCGTATGTCGGTGATTGCGTCTGAGAATCGGAGCGAATCTGAGCAGGTTTCTGCCAGTCTGACGTCATTTCATCCAGTCAGCTCGGATTCAGGCGCAGAAAGGCGCAGAGTTTCGGCCTGTCGGCACCATCAGGGCGCAGTTTTCCTACTCGCCCGGGCTGATGATGATACCGCTGAGGTGCTCTGGAAAGATGCCGAGGTAGCCGCAGCCGCCTGCGGACACCACCGATCACTGCAGGGCAACGACCGCCGGGTGTTTCGGGTCAGACCCAGATATTCCAGCAGTAGCCGGGCGCGGCGGCTCAGCTCGCGTAAAGTCGGCGCCACCTCGTCCCGGTATCTGGCAACTATCACCGCAATCACCGCAATCGCCAGGCGGCACAGCGTTGAGAAGTTCTCCAAACCGTAACCGGTGCGGATGCGGCTCGTATCCTCATCCCACGTGACGCGGCAGTTCAGGATGTGGTCCGACGCCGGTCAGTCCGGTTGCCGGGTACTGAGCGGCTCTTCAGCACCAACGCGCAAAATGACGACGGCACCATCCACCGGCCCTGCAATACCGCGGCATAGAACGCACTTCGACCGATCCTAGGCGGCGCACTCAGATAGTGATGCGCATCCATCAGCGCATTGAACCGCGCTTCTTCGTCTTGTGCGATCGGTACAATGACCAGCTCTGACAGATCCATTTCTCTTTCGTACGGACAACTCAGTTGGCCCCAAAATTTACGAAACGAGAGGAAAAATCCAGTTACGGCGGTAATTTGATTCAAGTCAGGAAGTTGACTGCACTAAAAATTCGCCCGGTGAAACGTCAAAAAGAACTTGACAGAACGCTTGATTTTAGCGTTGCGTTGTTAAGTATAAATCCCTAAATCACACTAGAACTCACTTTGAGTTAGCGGTCGTTTGCCAAGTTCGTTTTCAATAAAATACTCAAATTAGCACTTGCTTTCAAACTGAGCAACCTGATTTGGAATTTACCACAATTGCAGGTCGCCTTGTTTCTCGAATCCCCACGACTTTAGGAGTAATTTGCATGACTTACGAATACATTATTGCGGAAACTAGACAGAATGTTGGATTAATTCAGATAAATCGCCCAAAGGTGTTGAATGCGTTATCTTCTGGTGTCATGGATGAACTAGGCGCAGCAATTGATTCATTTGAGTCTGACAGTTCCATCGGAGCCATCGTTATTACTGGAAACGAGAAGTCGTTCGCAGCTGGCGCCGACATCAGTCAGATGAAGGACAACACGTTTGCCGACGCATTTATGGGCAACTTCATCACCAGTAACTGGGAACGTGTAACTGTTTGTCGTAAACCTGTCATTGCAGCAGTTGCCGGGTTTGCATTAGGTGGAGGCTGTGAACTCGCAATGATGTGCGATTTTATTGTTGCCGGTGACAATGCAAAATTTGGTCAACCTGAAATCAATCTCGGAATCATACCAGGTGCTGGTGGCTCTCAGCGACTGACGCGGGTGGTTGGTAAATCCAAAGCAATGGATATGTGTTTGACCGGACGCATGATGGGTGCTGAGGAAGCGGAACGTTCCGGACTCGTCAGTCGAATTTATCCGGCTGCTGAACTGGTTGACAAAACGGTCGAGATCGCTCAGGAAATCGCGGAGAAATCGCAGATCGCTGCGTCCATGGTTACCGAAGTTGTTGATCGAGCTTATGAATCAACTCTGACGGAAGGCGTATTGTTCGAACGTCGGGCCTTTCATGCCCTTTTTGCGACCGAAGATCAAAAGGAAGGTATGGCTGCGTTTGTGGAAAAACGAAAGGCAAACTGGAAAAATCGCTGAGCCGCTGCAGTGGTTGAGTGCTGACTGGCAGCGAATAGCTTTGCCAGCAAAATGGTAGTTTTTATGTAGCTTTTATCGCCACCTGCATGCTACCGATTCTTTCAATGCTACATTCCAGCATGTCGCCAACACTGACTGGACCAACGCCAGCTGGTGTGCCACACATGATGACATCACCCGGGTAGAGAGTGTAATAGTTCGACGCGTAAGAAATGAGCTTGCTCGTTGAGAAGATCATTTGGTTGGTATTTGCATGTTGCTTGGTACTCCCATTCACCGCCAGGGAGATAACGAGGTTATCCGGATCTTCAATTTCGTTCTTGGTAACCAGCCACGGTCCCAGAACTGAATGGCTATCGAGAGCCTTTCTCAGGCTGCGGTCTTCATTACCGCGAATGGTCATATCGAGGCCAATGGTATATCCGGCAACATAGTCCATTGCTTCTGACTCGTCGACGTTGCGACAATTTCGTCCAATGACGATGGCAAGTTCAACCTCGTGGTCAGTTCGGCGATTCTGAAACTTCAGATTCACTCCATCGTCCGGGCCAACCGGAATCGGAGCTTTGAGAAAAAGACCGTATGTCTCTACACTTGCCACTTGACCAGCCTCACTTAGATACGGGTCGCTGTTGACTTCGTCCTGGTGTGCTTTGTAATTCAATGGTGCGCCAATTATTTTCGAAGGCCGTGCGATCGGGCTATTAAGATGCAGATCTCGTAACGAGTGCGTTGCCGATTGCCTTCTCACCCGGTGAATGGCAGGTAGCAGGGTTTCCAAGTTGCCAATCATCAGGTCACCTGGTGGCTGTGGCCATGCGGGCACCGGGACGCTCGCAACAGCATCGGTGACATCCTGAACATTGCGTCCTTCGACGATTCCCAGGCGGTTTTGATTAAATCGACAAATTTTCATCGTCCTGCTTGTTTCAAGTGAATGCCATTGCTCCGAAAATCATTCTCGAACATGGCTTTGTTAAGTGTATCGCAAAATCACTCAGACTGCAATCCACCGAATTTATCCTATTCCAGCTGATTCAGGCCATCAATTTTCTATCCGGGCAACGGAATTGGATGCCAAAAATTCAAATGTTTAGGATGCGAGAGAACTGCTTGATTTAGGTGGAATTGACTACTCTGCGCTCGTCTTCTGGAGTTGTTCAATCTGTCAGGTAAGAAAAAATTTGGCGAAAAAATTTAGAAATTTCTCGAAATTAGCCAAATTTTTGCATTTTTTTATTGATTTAGGGGTTGACAATGATTTAGTTTTTGTTAAAAATAGGGGTAAATTATGGAAAAAAGTGACAATTCGTGGAAAACAGAGAAAAAATTTCATACTTTGGCTCCTACGACGTAACAGTAGACGACAAGGGTCGCATCATGATCCCCGTCAAGTTACGCGAAGAATTCAATGCGGATTGCAAAGGCACTCTCGTGATGAGTCAGGCCTTTCGCGCCAACTGCGTGTCAATATATCCGAATCACGAATTTAAGCGCATTCGGGATCAACTTTTCCGTAAACGAAACTCCAGTGTTCACTACCAAGACATCATGCGAACAATAGTTGGTACTGGGCAGGATTGTGTTTTACCGAAGTCCGGTCGCATTCTGATTCCGAGACAGCTTCGAACTTTCAATTCCATTCACGGCGAGGCAGTTCTCATCGGAATGGGTACCCGCGTCGAACTTTGGGATTTAGAGCGTTGGCACGATCACCATCAGGCTGTGAAAGATTCTGATACAGATGCCTACGACAAAGTCCTTAAGACGTTTGACTTTTAGCTTGTATCGGAGTTTGAGTCTTGAATCTCTTACCGGACAGTTCTGACACGCATGACGCTGTGATGTGCGATGCCGCGATCGACGCACTCTCGATTGATCCGTCGGGTACCTATGTAGACAGCACCTACGGTCGCGGCGGCCACTCCCTCGGAATATTAGACCGTTTAAGTTCAGCTGGCAAACTGTACGCATTTGACTGTGATACGGCTGCCATTGCAGTTGCTCGTCGTAAACACGGCGATGATCCAAGGTTTGAGTCCATTCATGCACGATTTTCAAGAATTGGTGAAGAACTTCGCTTGCGTCAGCCTGAAATTCAACTGTCCGGCGTAATAGCAGACCTTGGCGTGTCATCTCCGCAACTCGATAAGCCTGGCCGTGGATTTAGCTTCATGAGAGATGGTCCGCTGGACATGCGAATGAATACAAGTGAATCTGTCTCCGCGTCCAGTTGGCTGGAAACGGTCACCGAACGGCAACTGAGTGAGACACTCAGCAAACTGGGAGGTGAAAGATTCGCTCGAAGAATTGCCCATCGAATCGTTGAACAACGAGCAGTCTCTCCAATTCAGTCAACGGGAGAGTTGGCACGGCTGATATCCGATTGTGTACCGAAGAAAGAGAAGGACAAACATCCGGCAACGCGCACCTTTCTTGCCATACGTATGCATGTCAATCGCGAACTTGAAGAGTTGGCCGCATTTTTACCCCAATGCGTCAGCCTGTTGAAAAGTGGCGGAAGACTGGTCGTCATCACGTTCCATTCGGTCGAGGATCGACTGGTAAAAAAAATTTTACGAGATGCATCTATCGGTGCACCGGGACCACAGGAGATTCCATATCGACATTCAGATTTTCGTCCAACGCTAAAAATTGTCGGAAAACCGCAGCGGCCTGATGAGAGCGAAATTGATCGTAATCGCCGCGCTCGAAGTGCGGTCATGCGGGTGGCGGAACGCACTGGAGTTGGTCATGCGTAGCGCCACTTCTATATTTTTACTTGCATTTTGCCTGGTGTCGGCTTTGAGTCTGATCTGGATTCGTCAGGAAAACCGAATATTGACGCCACAGCTGCATGATCGCTATTCCCTTCGGGATGATCTCAACATAGAGTGGAGAGAATTGCTGGCGCAGCATTCCGTAGTGTCGCGTCGCGAGAACCTGAAAACCTGGACCGAAAGGGAAGGAAAAATGCATGCTCCAGAAAAGGAAATTGTGCTGCTGCTGCAAAAGCAGAAAACCGACTGGCTATCGGTAGAGAGGCAGCAATGAACGCCGGTCCATACTATGCCCCAGCTCGGGATATTGTGGTTCTCAGTTCAATTGCTGTTGCCTTTGTCCTTCTAGCTGCGCGTGCAGTTCAGTTACAGGTAGCAGATACAGACCTGTTGCAAAAGGAGGGTAATGCCCGATTTTTACGAAGTGAACAGGTAACGGCCAATCGTGGAATCATCAGAGACAGAAACGGTGTCGTGCTCGCAGTCAGCACTCCTGTAGATAGTGTTTGGGCTGAACCAAGCATTCTCAAGCTTCATCCCAATGAATGGTCGCGCCTCGAACATGTGATCGGGCTTGAGCCGAATACGATCGCCGCACGTTTGGAGAATACAGAATCAGATCGTCAGTTCATGTATCTGAAGCGCGCTTTGATTGTCGATCATGCCAAACAAGTCATGGACCTGACTGTGCCCGGTGTTGCTTTACAGCGGGAGTATCGGCGATTCTATCCATTTGGCTCTTCCGTTGCCAACCTCATTGGATTTACTGACATTGACGACCAAGGATTGGAAGGAATCGAATTCGCTTACAACGATCGTCTGACGGGGCAGCACGGCATTCGACAAGTCATTCAGGACCGAAAAGGGCGTGTGGTAGAAGCAATAGGGGGGGACCTCCAACGGGTACGAGACGGCGAAGACATTGCGCTCAGCATTGACTCTCGCATTCAGCAGATCGTTCACCAAACACTGATCAACACTGCGAGAGAACACAAGGCTACGTCAGCCAGTGCGGTGATCATAGATGTTTACTCCGGAGAAATTCTGGCGATCAGTACAGTACCAAGCTTTAACCCAAACGAAAGTAGTTCTCGACACACGACCCACAACTATGCTGCTCGCCATGAGTATGAGCCAGGATCTGTCATTAAACCGTTCGTTATCGCCAAAGCGCTGCTGGACGGTAAGGTGCTTTCAAACACGATCATTGATACGTCGCCTGGCGTGATCAAAATTGGGGGTTTTCAAATTCGAGATTTTCGCAACTATGGCGAATTGACAGTTAGTGGTGTGATCAAAAAATCAAGCAACATTGGCGCAATCAAGATTGGCAGACGAATACCTCCGACAGAACTGGTGAATTTTCTTGACAGCGTCGGTTTTCGGGATTTTTCCGGTAGTGGAATCGTCGGTGAAACAAGCGGTAAGTTTCCGCAAAGATCGATATGGCGTCCTAGCGAACATGCTACATTAGCCTACGGCTATGGCTTTTCCATCACAATGCTACAACTTGTGAGGGCATATGCGATGTTGGCGAATGGCGGCAAGCTAACCCCCTTAACCATACTGGCGGGTGATCGGTCAGATGAATCGACTCTGGTCATGCCAAAGTTCGTTGCCAGGGAAGTCACCAATATGCTGGAGACGGTTGTTAGCCGGACAGGTACAGCCAGTCGAGCGAAAGTCCCATCATACCGCGTCGCTGGAAAGACTTCAACTACCCAGAAGTTGATCAACGGGGTATACCAGGAAGATCTTCATCGTTCCATGTTTGTCGGCTTTGCTCCTGTATCGGATCCGAAACTCGCTGCTATTGTCATGGTAGACGAACCAGGAGCGGGGCATTACTTTGGCGGTCGAGTCGCAGCACCCGCATTTAGGGAAATCATGGCAGAAGCGCTGCGAATCCTGAAAGTCCAGCCGGATGATCTTGACAATGTACGTACCAGTATCAATCGTCCCAGTGTTGAGGTTGAAGCATGAATTCGGTCTCAAACGATTCAAGATCTGGTCAGTATTTGAGCGTCTTGCTTGATGGCATCGCAGAGGTTGATACCGCCCGAAACCCTCTCATCGAAGAAATAAGCCTCGATAGCCGCGATATTCGACCAGGCAGTTTGTTTTTCGCAGTACCCGGGCTGATTGACGACGGCCGCTCGCACATCAAAAGTGCAATAACCGCTGGAGCGAGCGCGGTCGTCTATGAGTCTGAAGGCTGGCAAATTGAGCGGACTGGCTCCACACCGCAGATTGGTGTGCCTGGATTAAGTAGCAAAATCAGTACGATAGCAGATGTGTATTTCAGGCAGCCGTCCAAAAAAGTGGACATCGTCGGAATTACTGGTACCAATGGCAAGTCGAGCTGCGCTGTGATGACTGCACAGGCTCTTGAATCGCTCGGGCATTGCTGCGGAATTGTTGGAACTCTGGGGTATGGGTTTCCCGAGAACCTTTCACCTATACCGCTTACGACACCAGACTCGATATCGCTTCAGCGCTACCTCGCACAACTGATTAGTGCAGGTGCTCAGTCCATCTGCCTCGAAGTTTCATCTCATGCGCTTGATCAGTCTCGAACTGACGGCGTTCGATTTGGCACAGTCGTGTTCACCAATCTGTCGCAGGATCATCTCGATTATCACCGAAACATGGAGAATTATCGGGCCGCCAAATCGAAGTTGTTTACTCAGACTGATGCATCTCACGCAGTGCTGAATGTAGATGATGACTTCGGTCGGTCGTTGGTGGGTCGAACATCTGCTGAGCGAGAGGTAACCTACGGAGAACAGAACTCCGACATCCAACTGGTGAACTGCAGTCCCGACGAAAGGGGATTGACTGTTTCTGTCAGGATTCATGGCGAATTAATTGAAGTGCGAAGCAAGTTGTTGGGCCGGATCAGCGGCATCAATCTGACAGCTGTCGTTGCAGTCCTGCATTCATTTGGGATTTCAAATCAAGAAATTGAAGAATCTCTGCATGCAATCGAACCCATACCAGGCAGACTCGAAAGAGTATGCGGAGCATCTCACTTGCCTTCAGTTTATGTCGATTACGCCCACACACCGGATGGCTTGCAGCAGGCGCTGAAAAGCGTTCGAGAAATTACCCGCGGTAGTTTGTGGTGTGTTTTCGGCTGCGGTGGAGAACGCGACAAGGAAAAACGGCCACTCATGGGTACGATAGCGGAGCACCTCGCAGACCGAATCATCGTTACTGATGACAATCCCCGAAACGAAAATCCCGAATCGATTGCAGACGACATTGCAAGTCAAATGAAAGATCGTCCAATGGTCATTCACGATCGTCGACAGGCTATTGAACGCGCAATCACTGAGGCTGAAGCTGAAGATTCGGTGCTGATCGCTGGAAAAGGACACGAGAGGATGCAAATCTGTGCTGGGAAGTCCACCGCGTTCAGTGATCGTCTGGTTTGTGAAGAGCTTCTGAGAGGTCAGGCATGCTGAAAGTATTGGAAGCCGCCACAGCCGTTGACGGTCGCCACATCGGTGACAATCCAGTAATTGAATCAGTGAGTTCGGATTCGCGTACGATCGAAAGCGGTGAATTATTTGTAGCGCTTCGCGGTGAACGTTTCGACGGGCACAAGTATGTTGAAGAAGCTGTGAAAAAGGGAGCCGCAGGGGCGATGGTAGATACCGAGTTAAATCTGCCAATTCCACAAATCATCGTCGATGACACTGAATACGCGCTTGGGCAACTCGCCGCTGATTGGCGCAGTCGATTTGACATTCCTTTAGTGGCCATCACTGGCTCGAATGGAAAAACCACTGTCAAGGAGATGATCGGGAAAATCCTGAGAGCCAGTGATAATACTTTGATTTCGCAGGGGAACTTTAACAATTTGGTTGGTCTGCCACTGTCGCTGCTGAAGCTTCGTGAGTCGCACCGTTTTGCCGCAGTTGAGATAGGCATGAACCAAGTTGGGGAAATTGAGCGGCTTGCCAGTATTGCACAGCCTGATGTTGCAGTGATCACTAATGCCGGAGCAGCCCATCTGGAATTTCTAGTGAGCGTCGATCAAGTGGCAACTGAAAAGGGTAAGATCATCTCTTCGCTCAGCGATTCTGGGGTGGCAGTTCTGAATGCTGACACCAGTCACTATTCGACATGGTGCAAAACCGCAGGTTCGCGCAAGGTCATTTCGTTTGGGTTTTCCTCTGATGCGGATGTATCGGGAACGTGCACAACACTGACTTTTGGTTCACATATTAGTATGAGAACTCCACTGGGCGAATTCCAAGTCGATTTGCAGCTGGCCGGGGAGCACAATGTCGTTAACGCGCTTAATGCTGCCGCAGCAGCTGTAGCACTGGGCTTTGCGCCGTCTAGCATCAAAACAGGTCTTGAAAATATGAGCGCTGTGGCGGGACGACTACAGCCTAGAAAGCACCTGAAGGGTGGCTGTCTGATAGATGACACGTACAACGCCAACCCGAATTCAGTCGCTGCGGCACTTGCGTTTATTTCCAAATTGAACGGAGACCGACGTCTTGTGATTGGTGACATGTATGAACTCGGGGTGAAGGGGGAAGAACTGCATCGAGATGTGGGTCGATTGGCCCGCGAATGCGGTATTGGAAGGCTCTATGCACTGGGTACATTAAGCGCTGCAGCTGCTGAAGCATTCGGGCGTGGCGCAACGCACTATTCAGATCGCGAAATGCTAATCAATGATCTTGGCTCACAGCTAGATGAAACAACAACTGTTCTGATCAAGGGCTCGCGGGGCATGAAAATGGATGAAATTGCCGATTCGATCAGCATGCCTGCAATCCAATACACCGAAGAGGTTACGGAATGTTAGCTGAACTGCTTTTGTATTTTTCCGATGTGGTGTCTGGGTTCAATGTGTTCCGGTACCTGACATTTCGGGCTGTTTTGGCAGTGCTGACTTCACTGTTGATTGGTGTTGTTGCGTTTACCTATGCCATTCCCAAGCTGCAGGAATTGTCAATCAGGGAAGTGATTCGTGATGATGATGTTCCGCTGCACATTGGCAAAGGTGGAACACCAACCATGGGTGGTGTCGTCATTCTATTCTCAGTGTTTGTGTCAACTTTGCTATGGGTTGACCCAACTAATCTGTTCATTTGGCTGGCACTGGCAACAACCGCCATATTTGGACTGATCGGTTTTTTTGACGACTGGCAAAAACTCAAACAGCAGAAAAGTGGAGCGGGACTTTCGGTACGGAAAAAATTGCTCTATCAGGCAATCGCTGCCGCACTCGTCGGCATCATCATTTTCATCAGTACGGAATCCACTGCTCAAACCACGCTTTTGATACCCGTCTTCAAAGACCTGTTGTTCGAGCTTGGTATTCTGTTTATTCCATTTACCATGCTGGTTCTGGTTGGGACTTCAAACGCTGTCAATTTGACCGATGGACTGGATGGACTGGCCATCATGCCCATCGTACTGGTGGCTGGGGGGCTTGGAATTTTTGCCTATGCGACAGGTCACGCAGTATTTTCGGCATATCTCGGACTGCCATTTATTCAAGGCGTCGGTGAGTTGGTCATATTCTGTGGTTCGTTGGTTGGTGCGGGACTAGCATTTCTGGTCTTCAACTGCTATCCAGCACAGATTTTTATGGGTGACACAGGCTCAATGGGACTTGGAGCCGCAGTTGCCAT
>JAJDXD010000112.1 GCA_022823405.1 Gammaproteobacteria bacterium | reverse complement strand
CGATGGAACTGCTAGGCGTTGATCCGCAAAAATATGTACCCAGTGCACGCACCGGTTGAAATCAACAGTATCGGCAGGATTTTTCAAAAAAATGAATGCTTTACCTGTGGTCCATAGCATAAATCGCCAGTGAAGTTCCGTTTAGAGTAACGGCGTCAATTTAGACCATATACTGCTGCGATAACATGCGCAGTCAACGGGATTCAGCACATTTGTGCGATTGATCTTGCCTGAATGGTATCAGACTCTGAATTGAGCTTCAATTGCCAACACTGAGCAACTGTTTGTACTATGCGATGAGGTCGGAATATTTACTGGGAAAGATGCGCAGTTTCAAGTGAATGAAAGTTGTTTCGGAGTGTTGTACGCAAACGTCCCTGTCAACTTTGTTGTAGCCTGTAACTAGCAGTGGTGGGTGATTTCACCATTCGGATGATTCTTCATCATAGTAATGGTCAGGAAGGCGATAACTGATGCCTTGTGTTCCGTAATGCGAAAGTTCGAGAATCTTTGCTATGTCGTACCGTCTTTCAAGATTCATCCGGTCGAAAATGCTTGAAGTTTTCTCAATTAAATTGAATAATCTAAACTGCATCATGGTAATTGTTTGATTAGCTTTCGGTAATTTCAAGTCGTCTGCGAGTTCATCACCGATCAGTACTCGGGAGACTCGGGAAATTAGTTCTGATAATTTTTTACTTTCTTCACCATAGGCGGTGCCAGACAACAATGGAGCGGAGTTGATTAAAGACCAAGCCATCGCAATCGATTCCATTGAGACAGGAGGTTCGCAAATGCGGCCAATAGCAAACTGTTCAAGCGCATCATCTTCATCCTGATACAGCATGGTCTCAGGAATCCCCATTAGGTATCCGGAATATCGCCATGTCTGCATAAAGGCTTTTCGCTCCTCATCGTCAAAGGAAGCGCCCAGAGTCTTCATGTGTCCCAGCAATCTAGCTGAAAACGCACAGATGGCAAAACCAATGTGTGCGGAACAAAGCGGAACTCCCAGCACATCAGGGTCCCATTCTCTGGCGTCATAAAGTAACACTCGAGATTTCGCGTGTACAAGCCGAACTCTGATTGAAAGAGCCCAGCCATCTCCATGTCTTTCGAGTCCCCCGGGTAGAAAAATTTCAAGCATATGACGATTATTCTGCTGTAAGCGTTTTATGCCTTGATAACGCAATCTTCCCTTGATAAAAAATGACTGACTGATATTGGTAGTAAAACCTTCTACGAGGGTGCCGGCCACCATTGCGGCTAATACAAATCGAGTGTTTCTATGGAACATTACGAAACCCGGCTTCAATGATTCAAAATCCATCCACTCTGGGACGTCATCGTAGAATTCCATAAACTTTTTCAAGGATGCTGGTGCATTCTTATCTATACGTGAGCTGTCCGCACTTAAAGCCGTCTTTAGAAGTTCAGCGGACTGTTTTTGCTCTAGATGGCTTAAATCATCAACCAATTCGTCAGCTAACGGATCACCGATATTGATATGAGCAATGTAGTTGGTTGCTCTTTCTCTGTCGATCTGAAGGGCTTTCTTGTAGCCTTCCTGATAATCTGATGGTATCTTCATTTTTTATTTTTATTTTCTAAAGAAATGCGGGGAATATTCTGTATTCAGGAGTCTAGTCAGAATAGTCTTCTGGAAGGGTGTGCCATAAATTCAACTAAACCAGCCATATTTACAATTCGTTGCTTTTCCAATCATCTGACACCCAGGTTAATGTGCTGATTTTGTGACAGGTCAAACATGCTTGTAGAAAAACATCAGCATTGATTGAAGACTCTTCAAATCGCAACTGAATTGCTAATTCCTGTGTATTATCAAATAAAAATACAGCACTTTCAATTATATAGTTTCACAATACCACGGGGATATCTAATTCATCAAAAGCTATAGTTTAGCTTTAGCGCGATAAAACTGTCATGTTCTACAGGCTTTAGAACATCAGTTGCTTTTGCGTTAAGCACAAACAAACTGTCTATCTCCAGTGCCCATTGATCAGATAAACGTCGAGAAAATTCTAACGCCAGTGTTTGGCTTTCACGATCTCTCGATACAAGTGTGCCAACTAGAAATTCCGAACTGTTGACGTCGTTAAATGTGAAAAGAGAGGTCAAGAAAATATCGTCTTCAAATGCATTGGTTGCACGCGATTTTCGGGTGTCATATGTGCGTTCAACAAACAACGTCATATCGGTCTGGGTGTCGAAGATCGAATAGAAACTGTATTCAGCTCCCAGAACATAGGCTTTGTAGTTTTCCTTTTGCAACAAGTTATTGCTTGCCCCTCTACGGTCAATTGCTTCCAGCTTGAATAAAAAGGGACCTGTAGTGACTTGTCCATACAACCCATATTGCCGAATGGTTTCGTAATGCGGAATCAACACCCCTTCTGCTAGTGATGGTTCTAACCTTGGTTCACGGCTTGTTCCATAAAATGTGCTAATTCCAAAATCAAACAGTCCAATGCTGTTGGAATATTGTGCTGCCCAATCTACATTTCGTTCTTCGTGCTCACTATCATAAGTTGCACGGTTATTGTCGACTGGAAACAGTGTTCGAAATCTGCCATTCGTGCCAGGGTATGTACGCAAGCGATGAAAGGGCATTGCAAACAGTTCCAACGTACCCATGTCTCCAGTCACAGTTAGATGGGCCATCAACTGTCCAAGTTTGCTTTTTTCATCTGGATGGTCTGCGACATCAGTTTGATTGACGATGTCTACGATATTTCTAGATTCGACTACCCCCCAAAATACTTGGTCAAATCCTAATCTCAGTTCCCATTCACTCTGTCCGATATCACCAAACGTTAAAAAATAAGCTTCCTTGAGGTCGGCTAGGTTACGTTCTGAATCAACGGCATCGTAACGTAAGTTGGGAGTCAGAGTAAAACTACGATAGTCAGCGTCTTCAAAATAGAATGTGATATTAGCTGTGAGGCTAGTCAATCTTGAGCGTTGACCGTTGTATGCAGGGTCGTCTAGGTATCCTCGATGCTCAAAACTGACAGTCCCAGAGATTTCGGTGAATAATTCATCGTTTTCAGCATAGGTGTGAACGGAAAAAAACGAAAAAAATATTACCGTGATGAAAATCCGCACACAGAACAAGTTTCCTCTGCGAAAAATCATCGAACTCGCTTCAATCCTGTCGATGTGAAGTCTTTTTCGTCAAGACCTGTTCCGAATTCATACTCCGACCAGACTAAATCTGTGCTTTTGCCGCTCTGATGATTGACCATAGACATGAAATCAGCATACCAGTATTTGTCCTCATGAAGCTTGTAATCGGAAAAAGTCAAAGTTTTCAGATGTGATTCTTTACGGTCGAAATAATGAATTTTCCATATACGAAGTTCATCCTTATCGCGCCAGACTACTTGACGGGTATAGCCAGAACCTTTTTCTGTTGGATATCGCTCCACGACTGTACATTGCAACTCGCCGCAGCCTTCGTCCCGCAGGTATTGGTAGTCATATTTATTGACTTCAGCACTTTTCATGTCCTCAAATGAAAATTCACTACCCATGAAAGAACCAGCAATATTCGACGAAGAAATTCGCTTCACTCGTTTTAGTGCTGGCAAATAAAGCCATTGTTCATCGCTGTCGTTCAGGTTAACATGGGTCAAAAGCGCTGTACCACGAACATCCCGCGGGCGATCAAAAACAACAATAGATCGATTCCCATCGCCGTCGACTTCGAGGGTTTTCATCCGTAATTCTCGTTCACTTTCCTGCCCACTCTTTTGGCGCAATATCATTTTTAACTTGGCTGTGGAATCTCCAAATCCTCGCTCCTTTTCTCGTGCTTCAGTCGCAATTTTCAGTCCTACCTCTTCCGGGGTTTGACCTAATGCCGGTTGAGTCAGCTGCATTGAAAACAAGCAGCAAACCAATATGTGAATAAGAAATTTTGGTTGTATATCAGACAATGAAATCTTGATCATTTTGATTCAGAAGAAGAATTGATTAGTACAGTGGAAATACTGAGAAATTTTAACGACAAGGATGCAACGACAACTCTATTTGGTTCCAGACTCCTTCGCGACTGGTTCAGAATCATTGGTAAAGATAATTGATTCATAAAGTTAGAAAGAGATTATAAAGATTTTTAGCTAAGCGAGCAATATCTGTGGAGAGGCACTCAACGATTGGCAGCTACAATTTTCCACACATCAAAAAATACCAGGTTGTTCGGTTAGTACAACCTGCGTTGTACTAAAAATCATATTGACTGAGTTTGAAAATTGGTTGAGATAAGATGGTCTCCACCAAAAGGAAAGATGTACATTCGTTCAAATGTAATTTGAAGTTTAAGCAGGGCTGCATTATTGATTGTAGACGATACTTTAAACACTCCAAATTCGCATCAGTCGGCGAAAAAAGGGGTGAGTAGATTGGATATACTAGCGCGGTTGCAAGTGGGGCGGTAGCTCAGTTGGGAGAGCGTAGCGTTCGCAACGCTAAGGTCGGGAGTTCAATCCTCCTCCGCTCCACCAGACAGTCATAATTCTGCTGCGCAAATTCAGGTTCAAAGCTCACAAAATGACAAATTCCGAAGAGCAATTTGGCGAGGTAACCGCAGGTCTAACACTTAGACGGGAGATCACGGTAGGTGAAGACCGCGTGATCACGTTTATGGGTAAAGACCTACAGGTTTATGAGACGCCGTCAATGATTGCAGACATCGAGTATGCCTGCCGCGATCTGCTATTTCAGAATCTGCCGAAAGGCTGGGATTCGGTGGGCATCCTGGTGGATATCAGACATCTGGCAGCCACACCTCAGGATGAAGTGGTGACAGTTGACGTGAGAATTGAGGAAATTAAAAATCGCAGAGTTCGCTTTGTCTGTAAAGTGAGCGATTCAGAGGAACTGGTTGGCGAAGGCATTCACGACCGACACATCATTAGTATCGACCGACACCGAAAGCGGGTTCTAGAGAAACGGTCTCTGATGCGTACTTAAGGTGCGTGAATACTAGTGAATGAAAAACTAATTTAGTTTTAGTTGATTATCTTCACTTTCTGATTTGGAACAAGGCGTTCATTGCCCCTAATTACAGTTCTGTCACCTTCTGACAATCCTGATAGAACTTCGTAACGACTGCCAATCGCTTCACCAATTTGTACGGATTGTGGCGACGCAGTGTCATCTTGAACAACATATACGACATAGCCGCCTTGCTGTGCGAGTACCGCATCTTTATGGACTGTCAGCGCTTGCTTCTCGGAAGAGACTGGGATATGTAGAATCACATTCTGATTAACTGCTAGCTGATCATTGATGCTGGATTGATCGAATTCAAATCGGACTGCACGGGTTCGGGTGCTGACATGCTCTTCAGGAATAAATGCTCGCAAATTAGTTTCAAAATTGGTGCCGTTGTCAAATTCAGCAATAACTGACTCTCCCACACTCAAAACATCGATGTATCGATAAGGAATATATGCTTCAATTTCTAGATCATGGTCTCCGACGATGCGGACGATGTGATCACCTGTACGCTTGTATTGACCAACTTCGATGGACCGTTCGACGATTACACCACTGTAAGGAGCAGCGATCACTGTCAGCGCAATGTTGTGTTCTGAAATTTCCAGTTCGCGGCGAATTTGATCAATGTTAGCTTTCGATTCACCGAGAGCGTGTTCGGAAATTTTCAAAGCAAGTTCCGCATCTTCCAGTTGCGCTTCAGTTGTGGCAGCTGAATGTCGTAATTGTCGAAACCGTTCTTCTTGCTGTTTAGACAGTGCAAGTTGAGTTTCCGCTCGTCGGGAAGCCCATTCCGCCATCGCAATGCGGGCACTGACCGTGTTCTTTTGCAACTCAAGCATTGTAGAATCAAGTGTTGCAATTAAGTCTCCCTGTTCGACTCGGTCACCGACGCGAACATGGACATCAGCAACGGGTGCGCTAATTGCGACTTGAACGGCACCGGACTTTCTTGAAACAATTTCACCAAACACTGCAACTGTTTCACTAACGACTTCAGGTCGAATGGTATCGACTGCGACCAGCGTTTCATTTTGAGCAACCACAGGGGTTGAAATATACAGTGCGACAATGACCACACCGAGAATTGCAGATAGTTTTTTCATGGGAAGTAAGCCTGTAATTGTCATAACACGAATCACGTTGATTTAACTAGTGTGGGCAAATCAATGGTTATAAGGTACGGTTTTGCTAGCACATTGCCAATCAAAAATGATACTCTGAAATTTTGTTATTCTCCTGATCCGGTCTAAAAAAATCATATTGGGCAAATTGGTCAATCCGCAAGTCCTTCAACAATAATCAATTTTGACTCTGCGGTCTGTTGCCTCAGTTCCCGGGCTGGAGCGTATTCCTCTGAGGTAAGCCATGCAGTCGCTCGCTCTACACTATCGAATTCAATGATCACCAAACGTTTCGGGTCCCACTCGCCTTCGAAACACTTGTGATCACCACCTCGCACCAGATATCGACCTCCATAAATATCCAATGTCGGTGGGACCATGTCACGATAGACTGCAAAACCATCCGGATCATGGATATTGACTTGAACTACAACATATGCTGCCATCGGCTTTCCTCACATTTCTAATTGTTCGAGTGAGTTCCTTTCGCTCGAATGACTGTGGATTTAATTTACTCTTGAATTGAGTCGGTTTGATTCAGCGAGCAAAATTTATTTTACTGTTATCTATACACCTTTGAAAGGATCTCGAATTAATTTATTAAGATCAATCGAAATTATGGTTGCATTCGGTGATTAACCCGGATTAGAAACAATTGCTGGATAGAGCAATATTCTTCCAGCAGATAACAAATTTTTGAAGTATCTGAGTTAAATCATTGATCTATAAATTGAATATTAGTTACATAAAAAGTTTAACCGCGGAACTTTAGTGCAAAATAGCTGGTTGTAGATTTCTTGAGAACTGAACTATGGGAACCATAAAAGACGGTACAATCAGTGCGCGATTTATCCATTCCAACCTGAATTCACTTCAACTGATTGACTCAACTCGAATTGGTTTTGTCAAAATTTGGTTCAGATTGGTAATTTTCTACTCGACTTAGTCAAATTTGAAATCTTTGGACGCTCCTCGTGCTTCAAACAATAGAGATCAATCCTCCAGCCCAGCCTCAGCTTTCGGTGATCTGGCTACATGGTCTAGGCGCTGACGGTCACGATTTTGAAGGTGTAGTGCCGTTTCTTGAAATTCCTTCTCGGTGTCAGATTCGATTTATTTTTCCACATGCACCGCACCGGCCGGTAACCATTAACATGGGCATGCACATGCGTGCCTGGTATGACATTTTGAATCCAGTTCTGGGTAGTCCTGTTGAAGATAAGGATGGAATTGAGGTTTCCTGCAGCTTGATATCTGAACTCATTCACCATGAAAATAGTCGAGGGGTGAGCACAGATCGTATCGTGCTAGCCGGATTTTCTCAGGGTGGTGCGATTGCGCTTTATATGGGACTTCGATATACCGAGCGATTAGCTGGAATCATGGCACTTTCGACTTATTTGCCGCGAATGGATGACGCTCATGAAGAAGACTGCGCCATCAATCGCGACACACCAATTCTTTACTTGCACGGTTCAATGGATCCCTTGATATCAATATCGATGGCGGAGCGCTCACGGCAAATATTGACCGAACTTGGCTATCACGTTCAGGCCAAAGACTATCCAATAGCGCATTCTGTTTCGCAGGAAGAAATTGCTGATATTGGAAATTGGTTGACTGAACGTTATGATGAGAATGAAGGTTAGCCTGGACTAACCGCGACTGACAGATGATCTTTCAGGCTGGGTCTTTCAGTAATAGATTTTGGATGCGTTCTATTTGGTATTTAGGCCCGGTCAGGTGTGGATTGATATCCAAAGCCCGTTCAAACGCTTCAAGGGCGTTTTCGTAATATTCAATTTCAAGAAAGATCAGTCCCAGTCCCGCGGTTGCTCCAAAATGGCGTGGTTCAAGCTGTAACGTCTCTCTCACATCTGCAGCTGACTTTTCGAATTCCTGCAGAAAATAGTAGACTGTCGCGCGCTTGTTCCAGCCCTCTGCGAATTCAGGTGCCAACTCGATGATACGATCGAAAATCCGTACGGCTCGATGCAGACGACCTGATTGCATGGATATTACACCCTCTCGCATCAGACGATTGATTTCATCGTTGCCAGAGTCCCGCCATATTTCCCAAATTTCGTCGGTTATTCGATCGCCGGTCTGCTGGTCCTCAACAACATGCAACTGCTCAAACAATTCATCGAGCCTGGGATCGTTCTGGTCAGATAGGGCAGGAGTAGATGCTGCCAGGAATAGCAGGCCTACTGCGATAGTATGTAAACTGAATGTAGTCTTGATTGAAAATTTGGGGAGCACTGCATTGATTGAAATCAGGATTAGAATCGGAATCTCTCTGGGATTGAATTCTATTTCAAATGACGCAATTAATCTACTGCAAAGGCAAGCCTGATGGATGCAGGGTGTGTACCACCTGCTCGGCCTACGGCAGCACTTCGTTGCAGTGCTGTAACGATTTGTAGTCCAATTCCTTGATTGCGCTGATTGAGTTCTTCAGCGACGCATCCATCTTGGCGCGAACGACAAAGCCGATGCAGTTTTCCTGCGCATAATTGATCACGCCGGCCAGATAGCAACATTGAATCATCAGGAACGAGACCGAATTTTCGACACTTACAGAGTGCAGCCCAAGGAAGGACGTCATGGCAAGACAGTTGGGTTGCCGAATTTTCGGGAGGATATTGAAATTAGACTGGATAGTCTGACAATTCTACTTTTCAGAAAGATTAATACCTGGATTGATTCTGTTAAGAAACAGTTCTGTCAGGTTTGTGGATAGACGTATCTGTCAAAGGTCCAGGACCAATTCTGGAGACTTTGAGCGGGCGCAGCAGATGAGTACGTACTCCTCTTGGTCTTCATCATCAAGCACCTCATCTCTATGGTCCGGTTGTCCTTCCAGGTATCGGGTGAGGCAGGTACCGCAAAATCCATCTTCGCATGAAGTTTCAATGAAAATTCCGTTTTCCATTAGAACGTCGACAATGGATTTGTGCGCTGGAACAGTGAAAACCTGACCGTCACTAGCCAGCCTGATTTGAAATTCAGTATCCTCTGTAATCTCTTCAGATTCTTTCGTTGGAAGCGCATCCTGCGTGAAATACTCAAAGTGTACGGTACCAACCGGCCAGTGACTGGAAAAGTCTCTGACGGCATTCATCATACCTTGCGGTCCACAACAATATAGATGCGTACCACTAACATAATTACGCAATTCAGACTTGATGTCCAACCCGTTCTCTGGATTTCCACCATCAAAGTGAAAAAACAATTGACCATGCTGGACAACATCAACAAGTTCTTCTCGAAATGAGGTTGTTTCTGGTGATCTGCTGCAGTAATGGATTGTGTAGTCAGCCTTTTGCTGTTCAAGCACATAACTCATGGACAATATCGGCGTAATTCCAATGCCGCCTCCAATGAGCAAGTACCGCTCGGCATTTGAAGTTAATTTAAACAAGTTTTTGGGTTCCGAAATTTCAAGTAGATCGCCTACTTGAATGTTTTCGTGAATATACTTTGAGCCACCCGTCCCGGGGTCGTCTTTCAAGACTCCAAACAGATAGCTGTGCTTGTCTGAGGGAAGACCGCAAAGCGAAAATTGGCGAATTAAGCCGTTGGGTAGATGAACATCAATATGGGCGCCGGCCGTATAGTCGGGTAATTCAGCACCGCTTGGATCAACTAGCAATAAACTGATTATTTCAGCTGCTTCGTATCGAATTTGCTGAACACGAACTTGAAGCTTGTTCAACGGCAAAATCTTACCTCCAAACTAGAAGTGTGGTAAGTTAATTTGGAAAACTTGCCTAAAAGTCGTCAGTGTTGGTCGGCGGACACCATCAAACGAATGGCTTCGTCTTCAGTCTCAATCTGGAGTGCGTCGTTGAAACGATTAAAGAATCCACAAAGCGCGATGCGTAGTGTCAGTTCCACAACCTGGCCCTCAGAGAAATGCTTGCGCAGTGATTCAAACATTTTATTTGGTATGCGACCGGCATTTTCCGTTACTTGGATCGAATAATCTCTCACAAGTCGGTCAATTTCATTCAGTTCGGGACAGTCAGTCTGCAAAATCTTTTCGGCTGTTTCAGAGGAGAGTCCCGTACTAACCAGTCGAGGTGTGTGATGACTCACGCAGTATTGGCACTCATTCAGTTTTGAGACGACTACTAGTGCGATTTCCAGATATCGTATCGGTAGAAGGCTTTCTTCCTTGAGTTCGAGCAGCATACCCATGATATGACGCAACGCTGGGGGTCTATGTGCAAAAACCTTAACTTGGTTGAGGAATGGTCCGTATTCGGCACCAAACCTCGTGTAAATTCCCTTTAGGTCGTCTGCAACTTCTTCAATTTCAATATTTCTTACTCTGGCCATAATTCTGCGGAGGGTTGGTAAACGTTCAACTGAAATTTCACTCGAAATTCCTTGACAAATTCCATGATTGTTCTCGCTTCAACATATCTATGAAAAAGTGTTTGGGCGACAACATGCGGATTATGTAAAAAATATATTGTATAAATATATTTGAAGTTGCAATTAGCGCAGTTCTTGCGCTTCAAACCCGAATGAGAACATTACTATGATTCCTTATCACTACATCACGAATTCCTGGTATGTGGCTGGTTTCTCTGATGAGTTCGAAACGAATCAGCTGAAAGGGCATAAAATTTGCGAAAAACCGATCGTTACCTGGCGAACCAGTGATGGCGATGTCGTCGCATTTGACAACCGCTGTATGCACAAACGCATGCCTTTGTCAGAAGGTCGAATTATGCCCGATGGTTCGCTCGAGTGTCCTTATCACGGGCTTTGTTACAACTCCACCGGCCAATGTGTGGCGGTTCCATCTCACCCTGATGGAAACATTCCTTCTAAACTGCAACTGAAACCGTTCCCAATTATCGAGAAGCAAGGTTTGGTCTGGATCTGGCCTGGTGACCCGGAAAAAGCCGAAGGAGTCAACCCGCCTGAGACACCTGAAATTTCATCTGATATCTGGGAATCCATCCATTCAGAACCTATGGAAGTCAAGGCTAACTATTTGTTGTTGATCGAAAATTTGATGGATATATCACACTTTTATCCGCTGCACGACGGTAACATTGGAGATATCGACAACAGCAGAATTCCGATAAAGCTTATTGAGGGTGAAGAGAACGGCAATAAATTCGTCAAAACAATTCGGATCGCAGAGAGTTACACACAGCCTCCATTCTTGCAGGACTGGTTCGTGTATGACATCGTGGACCGAGATCACTCCCATTGCATGGTTAGTCCTGGTTTGACACGGGTCGAAATGCGCGTGGCTCCGCCAGGTCAATTGGACCAGGATGACATCATTCGCGGGTATACGCTGTTTCATACGCACACACCAATCGACGACAAGCACCACATATGGCGCTGGTGCGTGAATTGTAAAGCTGATCACATGTCGAAAGGAAACCCGAGTAAATCCGCTGCAAGTCGGGTCGCCCAAATGTTTCCTGAGGTAGTTGCAGAAGATTTGTGGGCACTGGAAAAGCAACAGGAAATGTTTGATTTTGATGATGATGAATATATGGAAGTGTTCCTGAAGCCTGACAAAGCTTTGCGCAGGATTCGGCAGTTGTTTTCGCGCACGCAGCAAGCGGAGTTACAAGCCAGTGAGCAGCGACACGAGATAAAGGTGCCGCTCAAGGCGGTCAACTAATTGAAATCAATATTTTATTGATTGGTCGATAGTTTTTCCGTCGATCAGTTTAGACTCCTAGCCAGTATCGATGTCTTCTGCAATGCATAACTTTGTTCGTATCGCTGATTTCATCGATACCATCAACAAAAAAGTCGGACATGCGGTCGCCTGGCTGGCATTTTCAATGGCAATTATTACTTTTACAGTTGCCACTTTGCGATATGGATTCAGTCTAGGCTGGGTCTGGTTCCAGGAGACTTACGTGTGGATGCATGGCGCCATTATCATGCTGGCCATGGCTTACACACTGATGGCGGGTGGGCATGTTCGAGTTGACATCATTTACCGCAGCGCTAGCGTTCGATACAGGGCTCTGGTTGATTTGTTTGGAACGATTTTCTTGTTGATGCCCTCCCTGTATGTCATCGCCAAGTATACGATTCCGTACGTCCTGCTGTCCTGGTCACGACTGGAAGTTTCTCAGGAGGCTGGCGGATTGCCAGGACTGTACCTGTTTAAGACAACCATGCTCGCATTTTTCACTCTGTTATTCCTACAGGCTATCGCGATCATTATTCGGAGCTGTACCGCATTAGCCACTGGCGAATATACCGAGGAGTCTGGAGAAGATTTTGAAGGAGGACAGGGTGGATAGCGGTCAACTACTTGCCATGGCGATGCTCGTATCGATCTGCGGAGCCATGCTGATTGGGTATCAGGTTGCGTTCACTCTTGCGGGTGTCGGTGTTGTGTTTGCCTTGATCGGGCAGTCCATGGGTGTTTTTGACATGCTGTTTTTCAACGCCCTTCCTTCGCGATTTTTTGGAGTGATGACCAACGAGCTACTGGTTGCAGTCCCGTTATTTGTTTTTATGGGAGTAATGCTTGAGAAATCCAAAATCGCCGAAGATCTTCTGACGACAATGGGGCAGTGTTTTGGAGCGTTGCGCGGCGGGCTCGGTATCTCGGTCACATTCGTTGGCATGCTGCTTGCAGCCACAACCGGTATCGTCGGTGCGACAGTGGTAACGATGGGATTGCTTAGCTTGCCAACAATGCTGCGTGCAAATTATGACCCGAAACTTGCGTGTGGGACAATATGTGCGGCTGGAACGCTTGGTCAGATTATTCCGCCTTCGGTGGTATTGGTGTTGCTCGGAGACGTGCTGGCGGGCATGTACAGCGAAGCACAACTTTCGATTGGAAATTTCCTGTTCGAACCGTTCTCCGTCATTGACCTTTTTGCTGGTGCTGTGCTACCGGGATTGCTTCTGGTGGTGTTGTACTTCGGCTGGCAAGTTACGGTTGCCATGTTTCGTCCTTCAGCTTCCCCCGCATACTATGACTCGAGTATGGATCGAAGTCACCTCACTATTCAAATCATTAAAGTCCTTATTCCACCGCTGTTTCTCATTCTAGCCGTACTCGGCTCCATTCTCGGCGGGCTGGCGACGCCTACTGAAGCAGCTTCATTTGGCGCGGTTGGCGCTATGTTGCTGGCGTCTGTGCGCAAGATGCTAAACTGGAAAATATTGGGAGAGGTGGTTCGCTCTACAACCCGCATTTCGTGCATGGTTTTTGGCATATTGATCGGTGCATCATTGTTTTCGCTGACATTTCGCGGCTTAGGTGGTGACGAAGTAGTTGAACATTTTCTTCTTTCGTTACCGGGTGGTACGATAACGGCTTTGATTTTCGTGATGATCCTGATATTTCTTTTGGGATTCATCCTTGAGTTTATCGAAATTGTTTTCATTGTCGTGCCGATTTTTGCGCCAGCGTTGCTTAAAACTGACATCAACCCGATTTGGCTTGGTGTCATGATCGGCTTGAATCTTCAGACCAGCTTTATGACGCCACCATTTGGCTGGGCGCTGTTTTATATACGGGGCGTGGCGCCTAAACGAATTAAAACTGGTGACATTTATCGCGGTGTCATTCCTTTCGTCGTACTGCAACTGATTGCACTTTGTATTCTTGCTTATTTTCCACAGCTGGCGACCTGGCTGCCAAAGCAGCTTTTCGGTTAAATTAAGTAGGCATTCGCTTAACGGAAAGATTCTGGAATTTCGATAGGTGGCGATACTAACTCTTTCAGTTGTCAAAAGTTCGTTGGCAAATCCTAGGAGCTTGAACCGCTTTATAACAATAGCGCTGTCGCTGCCAAACTTGATTGTCCGCATAAATTGTGACAGGCTAGTGAATTGGCTGACCTTCAGCTTCGCTCGCGCGTTCAACAGCCCTGTATATAACCCCCACCAACCGCTGCTGCCCGGGCTGCAGACTTATAGAAGAAAACTGTCGGATATTATTGTGATTTTACAGACACAGGAGCTATGTGATGTATTGTCGGTTTATAGATTTAATCCTTCGACGGTATAAAACGTCCTCACTCGACGCCTTCAGACTCAGTTCTCATTGAGAACATTTATCCTTGCATATTTGAAATATTTAAGGTACGATTGAAAAACTGAAAGAACCACACAAGGATTCACAACATTTAAAGTGTTCCGTTGTGGCCCGACAAATGAATTTTTAACTCAATCATGGGAGTATGATATGAAGAGAAGAGATTTCATTATGAAATCAGGAGCCGCAGCAGCAGGTGTAGCATCTGCAGCAATTGCCGCTCCAGCAATTTCCCAAGATCGCATACAGTGGCGATTAATCACAACCTGGCCGAAGAATTTGCCAGGACTCGGGACTACAGCCCAGTATTTTGCGGATCAAGTAACTGCATGTTCAGATGGCCGTCTCGAAATTAAGTTATTTGCGTCCGGTGAAGTGGTCCCGGCATTTGAATCGATTGATGCCGTCAGTGCAGGAACCGTTGAAATGGGGCATGGTGCTCCATACTACTGGAAGGGTAAAGCGATTGCTTCGCAATTGGTGAGCAACTTTCCATTTGGACTGACTGCCCAGGAATACAATGCTTGGATTCAGTTCGGCGGTGGTGCACAACTCTGTGACGAGTTCTATCAAGACGCACTTGGCTGCCGATTCCTTATCTGTGGCAATACTGGTGTGCAGCATCCCGGCTATTCAAGAAAGGAAGTCAATTCACTTGAGGATTTCAAAGGGCTGAAAATGCGTATGCCTGGAATCGGTGGTGCGTCTATGGCAGCAATTGGCGCAACAGTGATCAATCTGCCCGGGTCCGAGGTTGCTCAGGCATTTGCCTCTGGAACTGTGGACTGGGTGGAATGGAACAGCCCCTATGGTGAAGCTACCATGGGATTCTGGCGTCACGGAAAGTATTACTACACTCCGGGGTTCCACGAAGCGGCAACTTCGCTCGATCTGTTCATCAATCCGGCGGCGTGGGATACTTTGCCCAACGACCTTAAGGCGATTGTAACTCAGTGTGCGAATTCTGCCAATCACTTCGCGCTTTCAGAACCGGTTGCCTACTCAGGCGCAATCCTTCAAAAGCTGATCAATGAAGAAGGTGTCATTGTTAAGGTCATTCCGGATGATGCGCTTATCGCAATTGGTAATGCGGCTGGCGAAATCATCGCTGATCAAGTTGCCAATGATCCTTGGAGCGCAAAAATCTTTGCCAGCATGTCAAAGTTCCGCTCCGAACAAATTCCGTATACAGATACTACGGAAGGGGAATTTATCCGCGCACGCAAGTTGCCTTATTCATTCCCATCATAGTCGAATGACTGAATATCCCGGCACGGTTTTACTGGCCGTGCCGGGTTTTATTTTTTTTGTCAGTTGAGTCTATGAAATCCCCAAATTTCAATAGGTTCGGTAACCGCGCTCTTTCCTCCCAGGGAGTCGAACTATCGCTTTCCGGGGTGCGAGTCATTGAAATCTGCCAAATTGCAGCCGGGCCTTTTTGCGCCATGTTGCTCGGCGATCTTGGCGCCGATGTCATAAAAGTTGAACCTCCTGGCGGAGATGCAATGCGGCAATGGCCACCCATAGTTAACGGCTTCAGTGGGAACTTTGCATCCGTCAACAAAAACAAACGCTCCATCGCACTGGATTTGAAATCCCCCGATGGTCTCAACACAGCTCGTCAGCTAATTGAAAGCGCCGATATCTTGCTGGAGAATAATCGTCCAGGGGTAATGCGGCGATTGGGACTTGACTACGATACCGTTTCTGAGATCAATCCGTCGCTAATCTACTGTTCAATATCCGCATTTGGGCAAACCGGCCCGCGAGCCCAGCAAGGCGCTTTCGATGTTACCATGCAAGCCATGTCGGGCATCATGAGCGTGACCGGTGAGGAAGGTGAATCGCCGATCAAATGCGGCGTGCCTTTGAGTGATTTTGCGACTGGATTGTATGCGGCATTCCACATTTCATCCGCACTGTTTGAACGCAAGACCACAGGCAAAGGAATTCATATTGACGCGTCCATGCTGGGTTGCAGTCTTGGAATCGCCGCCCTGCAAGTCAGCGAATACTTCGGTACTGGCAAGAATCCTATACGTTTGGGATCTCGACACCCCAGAAATGCCCCATATCAGGCATTCAAGGCTTCCGATGATTATTTTGTATTGGCAGCAGGCAATCAGAATCTGTTCGAAATAGTCTGTGATGTTGTAAACCGACCTGATCTGGTTGATGACCCGAGATTTACCAGTACCGAATTGCGTACAAAAAATCAAAGTGAGTTGACAGAAATTCTCGAACTTGAATTTGCTGGTGATACAGCTGATTGTTGGTATCAGCGGTTTCTGGAAGCAGGTGTACCGACTGCACCGATCAATCGGTATGGTGAAGTACTTGATGATCCACAGGTAAGCAGCCACGGTTGGGTACAACCGCTTGAGCTGCCTGGCAAGACCATTACAAAAACATTTTCACATCCAGTGCGGCTGTCGGATCGCGATTTACCGATTCGTATGTCACCGCCTGCTCTCAATGAGCATGAACAGGAAATCTTGGAAGAGATTTCACACCGCGCTACAAAGGTCAATACTTGAAATTCGATGTGTGAGTCGATCGCACGATCAACCAAAATTCTCAGACGAACTCAAATTTACGCTGTTTCCCTCCTAATTTCGCACAGTCTTTCGTCAAGTGATGAAGCTGCCGCTGCAAGGAGCACCTGAACTAGGCTTGTATGGCGGTGATTTTACGTAATTTTCTTCCTGCAGCTGGTCGTTGCGCTGCACTCTATGTTTCACCCAGTGAGCGGGCCTGTTGAGTGAGGAACCGGATGCGTCAATTGGGCACATTCGGAACTGTGAGGGTTAGACACACACATCCCGACTGTTCGGCGAATCAAAACCAATCCCACAGTAGAAAAAATATTAACTATCATTCGATACTTGATTACCTGAATCCATTCAGTGATTCATTGATCCCGAACAGGTGGCTTGAATTTCTTGCGTGAAGTCTGGAGGAATATTGATGTACAGGGGAAAAATGGGTGACATTAAACAGTCGACGGCTTTCGCCCACGGTTATTGGGGCATTGACAACGAATACACAACTTTGACGGATGTCTTGCTTGGACAACCGCTTTACTATCGCTGGGTCGATGCTGGTCCCCTGATTCGACGTACCATGGATAATGCCGCACGGACAGGCATCAGCTTTGATTATGACCTAGCCCAGTCGCAACACAAGGCCATGGTGCAAATGTATCAGGAATATGGTGTCAAGTGCCATTTTTTAGATGCCGATGAAGCCCTGCATCGAAACTTTTTTGCACGCGACAATTCCGCGATGACACCTTGGGGAGCACTCATCTGTCACATGCAGCTCAAATGTCGTCGCGCGGACTACGCGACGGTGATCAAGTTCTATCAGGATAATCGAATTCCCATTTGGAAATTTGCCACTGCTGGTCACTTTGAAGGGGGTGATTTCGTCATTCTGAGGCCAGGTTTGGTTTTGATTGGCTATTGCGGTGAGCGGTCTGAAAAAGAGGGTTCAGAGCAGGTTGCAGAATACGTCAGAGCAGAGGGTTGGGAAGCGATGACAGCACCTATATCCAGAGAGTTTGTTCACATGGACGGTCTGGTGGTTCCAATTGCAGAAAACCTTTTGATCGCGTGTTGTGATGCCATGGAACCTTGGCTTCTGGCATGGTTGAAAGATATGGGGTTTGAAATTATCGATGTCAAATTTTCCGAAGCCCGAAATCTTGGCGTCAATCTAATGTGTCTCGGGGACGACAGAATTCTGGCGATGACTGGTTCACCTGATGCCTGCCAACAACTACGTGCACACGGATTTATTGTGGAAGAATTGGACCTGTCAATGTTCACACTTGGCGGTGGTGGAATTCACTGTTTGAGTCAGGCGTTACGCCGCACTCGACTGACTTAATGATTTGCAAAAAATTTATTCACTGATTTCAAGAATAGATTCAGAATAATGACCACTAAAGGTCTAATATTCCGTAGTTAATTTGATTTTCAACTAAGTCAAAAATGTATAATTTTGTGGTTTGTTGTCCTCTCTCTCAGTTCTGCAGAAACACCGAAAAAAATTTTTATTTCAAATCGAACAGCAGAAGTTAAAATACGCAAAATTTTCCGACTTGATTACCCTGAGTTTCTATATGAAACAAGACTCTTGGATTGTGCCTAATGGATAACGACGTAGAAGATATTGACCTATCAGCTTTATCTGATGAAGAACTGGTCGAGCAGATGCACGATGACCTGTATGATGGACTGAAAGAGGAAATCGAAGAAGGTACGCATATTCTGCTGGATAGAGGTTGGGAACCATATGATGTTCTGCAAGATGCACTCGTTGAGGGTATGCGTATAGTTGGCATCGACTTTCGAGACGGCATTTTGTTTGTACCAGAAGTACTGATGTCAGCCAATGCAATGAAAGGCGGCATGGCGATCTTACGGCCACTTTTGGCTGAAACAGGAGCGCCTACAATCGGAAAAATGGTCATCGGAACTGTCAAGGGTGATATTCATGACATTGGAAAAAACCTGGTGGCTATGATGCTGGAAGGCGCTGGCTTTGAAGTGATCAATCTTGGCATCAATAATCCGGTTGAGAATTACATGGGGGCGCTGGAAGAGCATAAACCTGAGTTGCTGGGTATGTCAGCACTGTTGACTACAACGATGCCCTATATGAAGGTCGTAATCGACACGCTGGTCGAGCAGGGAATTCGAGACGACTACATTGTGGTGGTAGGTGGTGCACCGCTTAATGAAGAGTTTGGTTCGGCAATTGGTGCAAACGCATACTGTCGCGACGCTGCGGTGGCAGTCGAAACCTGTAAGACACTGATATCAGAATTTAGAGCTAAGGCATAACCGCCAGCTTCTATACTCCCCAAAAATGGAACCTGCGCTGTTTGCTGAAGTGGCACCTGAATGACCGAAACAGTCGTATCTTCACAAACAAAAACGGTCGTTATCGGTTATGAGAGGCCGTTCTGTATTATTGGAGAACGGATCAATCCCACTGGCCGGAAACTACTCGCTGCAGAGATGGCGATTGGGAACTACAGCCGTGTCGAATCTGATGCCTTGGCCCAGGTAGAGGCTGGTGCTCATATGCTTGATGTGAATGCTGGCATCCCTCTTGCTGATGAGCCACGCATTCTTGCCGAATGTATTCAATTGGTGCAATCATTGACCGACGTGCCTCTGTCGATTGATTCCTCCATTGTTGAAGCGCTGGAAGCAGGTCTGGAAGTTTACCAGGGAAGACCACTGGTGAACTCCGTGACGGGCGAAGAAGAGCGTCTGGAAAGCGTTTTGCCGCTGGTAAAGAAGTATGACGCTGCAGTAGTCGCCATATCGAATGATGAGACTGGAATTTCCGAGGACCCCGATGTACGGTATGAGGTTGCCAAGAAAATCGTCGAACGAGCGGAAGACTACGGAATCTCACGAAACGATGTTGTTGTTGACCCGCTGGTAATGCCGATTGGTGCAATTGGCCTGGCTGGGCGGCAGGTCTTTCGAATTGTTCAACGCCTGCGTGAAGAACTCAAGGTTAACACGACATGCGGAGCATCAAACATCAGTTTTGGACTTCCAAATCGAAATGGTTTAAACTCGGCTTTTCTGACGATGGCAATTGGTGCTGGCATGACATCCGCGATCACCAGTCCGCTGCACCCAGAAATCATGAATTCAATCATGGCAGCTGATGTAATGATGGGTACGGATCGGGAGTGTCGGCGCTGGATTTCAAAATTTCGACAACCCATCAGTGAAAACGCTAGCGGCGAGCGAGCAGGGCGCCGAAACCGGAGTCGCAGAAGACATTCTGCCAGCGCGTAAACCTTGTATTGAACGACGATTACTATTTTGCCGCTTGGTAGCATCAATTCTGTTCTGATCATCTACTTAACCTGAGACATTTCCTTGACTGAAGCCGCTGACGCAATGGTGGTCTTTACGCCTTCAGGGCGACGAGGGCGGTTTGCTATAGGTACGCCTGTTTTGCAGGCGGCGAGGGCACTTGGGGTTGATCTTGATTCGGTTTGTGGCGGTAGGGCCATGTGCGGTCGGTGTCAGATTGAATTGAGCACCGGATCATTTGCCAAGCACGGTGTTGAATCGCGATCCGAACATCTATCGTCGTTCAGCCCGCTCGAAATCAACTACTCAAAAGCGCACGATCTGATTGAGGGGCGGCGTTTGGGCTGCTCCGTCAAGATTCTTGGTGATGTGATCATCGACGTGCCTCCTGAAAGTCAGGTGCATCGACAAGTTGTCAGGAAGCGTGCTGAAGTACACGACATCAATCTTGATCCTGTCATTCGCATGTACTATGTTGAAGTACAAGAACCCAACATGTACGATCCTTCCGGTGATCTGCAGCGCATCAAGGATGCACTGGAATTCGAGTGGCGCCTCGAGAATTTAACGTGCGATTTAAGACAAATTCAAAGAGTGCAGACTACTCTTCGCGAAGGTGATTGGAGAGTAACGGTCGCGGTACATGACGCGACTCAAATTGTTGCAGCCTGGCCGGGATTCAAAGGTCACGCTTACGGTTTGGCCATTGATGTCGGTTCAACCACAATTGCAGCGCATCTTTGTGATCTTTCAAGTGGTGAGGTTGTTGAATCTGCTGGCATCATGAATCCGCAAATTCGATTTGGCGAAGATCTGATGAGCCGGGTATCTTATCTGATGATGAATCCGGGAAAGGAGGAAACCCTTACCAGGGAGGTGCGCAAAGCGATTCAGAAGCTCAGCGAAGATGTCGCAGCGTCTGCTGGCATCGAACTCACCGACATTCTGGATGTTGTTTTTGTTGGAAATCCTGTCATGCACCATCTGTTGCTTGGAATCAGTCCAATAGAACTAGGTGGGGCACCATTTGCTTTAGCGACTGATCAGGCGGTTAGTATTTGGGCGAATGAATTGGACCTTTCATTTCACTTCAATGCCCGAGCTTTTGTGCTGCCGTGTATTGCCGGACACGTCGGTGCTGATGCTGCTGGTATGGTTCTGTCCGAACAGCCTTATATGCGGGATGAAATGACTCTTTTGGTGGATATTGGTACCAACGCTGAAATAATTCTTGGTAACCGCCATCGTATGGTTGCTGCGTCCAGTCCAACCGGTCCGGCTTTTGAAGGTGCTCAAATTTCAAGTGGACAGCGGGCTGCACCAGGCGCCATAGAGCGAGTTCGAATTGATAAGGAAACGCTATCGCCAAAATTCAAAGTAATCGGATGTGATCTTTGGTCTACTGAAGAAGGGTTTGATGAGGCAGTTTGCAGCACCGGTGTGACCGGAATCTGCGGGTCAGGGATTATCGAAGTTGTAGCAGAGATGTATCTCGCTGGAGTGATCGATTCAAATGGAGTGATTTTGGGAAGCAATGCAGAAATAAGCGAGAGGATTGTTGCTGATGGCAGAACATTTGCTTATGTTCTGAATGATTCAGACCCAAAAATCATGATCACACAAAATGATGTTCGGGCTATTCAGCTAGCCAAAGCGGCACTTTATGCAGGAGTCAAACTTCTGATGGAGCGAATGGATGTGGCTGAGGTTGAAGCGATCCGATTGGCCGGTGCATTTGGCAGTCACGTTGATGTCAAGTATGCGATGATTCTGGGTCTGATTCCCGATTGTGAACTCAGTCAGGTAACCTCAGCAGGGAATGCTGCAGGTACTGGCGCAAGAATTGCTTTGCTGGACAGACAGTCCAGAATTGAAATACGGCAGATTGTCCGAAATATTGAGAAAGTTGAAACTGCAGTTGAACCCAGTTTTCAAACTCATTTTGTTGACGCAATGGCCATCCCTCACAAGACGGCCAAGTACAAACACTTAACTACAGTTGTCGATCTGCCCTCGCAATCATCAGATTCGTCCAACGATTCTGATCGACGCAGACGGCGTCGAAGAAGGTAGCGAAGTGTCGCGGTTGAATGCTGACTTAATCATTCATGGCGGCCAGGTTATTGATGGCAGCGGCGCAGATTCGTTCTTCGCAGACTTGGCAGTCAGAAAGGGGAGAATAGCTGCAGTTGGCGCACTTGGAGACTGGAGTTGCGATACTTCGGTCAATGCTGATGGAAAATGTGTTGCACCTGGATTTATTGATGCGCACACGCACGATGATCGAATCCTTCTATCCAACCCTGATATGCTGCCTAAGATCAGCCAGGGAGTTACGACGGTTGTCGCTGGTAATTGCGGTGTCAGTCTCGCACCACTTATTCATCGCGACCCGCCGCCACCACTGAATTTGCTAGGTGGTGAAGATTGGTATCGATTTCCTTCGGCTCGTGCTTATGTTGAAGAGCTTGAGCAATCCCCACCTGCAGTGAACAGCATTATGTTGGTTGGACATTCAACTCTCAGAGTAGCAACGATGGATCGTCTCGACCGACCTGCGACCGAAGCGGAAATTCTTGATATGGAGCGTTTGGTTGATTCAGCAATGGAAGCCGGGTATGCTGGGTTCAGTACTGGGCTTGAGTATCCGCCTGCAATTGCCTCATCAGAAAACGAAGTGATTCGACTGGCAACTCGTGCAGCAAAAGCCAAAGGTGTCTATACCACACACATGAGGAACGAAAGTGACCACGTCGACATGTCGATTGACGAGACAATACGTGTCGCAAAGGGTGCAGACATTCGAACCGTTATTTCCCATCACAAAACCTGTGGCAAGAATAATTGGGGCAGAACACAGGCTACACTGACGCAGATTCAGGATGCTCAGCAAACCGTCAAGTTAAATTTTGATGTTTATCCCTATATTGCAAGTTCAACTTCCCTGTTGCCACAGTATTTGCCACATGCTGATCGAATCCTGGTGACATGGTCCGACGCTTACCCGGAATTAACTGGAACAGAACTTAGCACAATCTGTAAAGACTGGGGTGTTTCTGCAGAGCAGGCAGTTGAAATGCTTTCGCCTGCCGGCGCAATCTATTTTCAGATGGATGAAGCCGATTTGCAAAGAGTTCTGAAGTTTCCCGGTGCAATGATCGGTTCCGATGGTCTGCCTAGCGATCGTTTTCCGCATCCGCGTCTATGGGGAACGTTTCCTAGGGTGATTGGTCACTATGCAAGAGATTTGGGACTATTCCCATTGGAAGAAGCTGTCGCCCGAATGACCGGAAATACGGCTACTACATTTGGAATTTCCGATCGCGGGTTTATTCGGAAGGGTATGAGTGCAGATATTGTTATTTTCAACCCAGATACCATTCTGGATCGAGCGACATTTGAAAATCCAATTCAGCCTGCCGACGGCATTGAATCAGTTTACGTCAATGGTGAGCTGACCTATAGTGACGGTAGCTGGACCGGTAACAGACCAGGACAGGTACTCAAGACGACCGCATAACGGGTGATTGCTACTGACAAGTGCTGATTACCTCGCCTTAGCTTCTGTTGCAAGCCCCATGTCTCCACTATACGGGCTGTACTCTCACATCAACATCCCCTTGTACTGTTACAGTAATTCTCGATTCAATGAAAATCGAGTAGCCGCCATACCCCTGAACAATAATGTCTGAGCGCTGAGCTGATGTGTCGGCATTTGCAGTTTTTGATACTGCTGCGCGTTGATTTGCCAGTTCTTCCAGTTCCCGCGTAGCCGCATCGGCAGCATCATCAAGGTTGTCGTAGTCCTGAATTCCACTTGGCGTGTGCGCACGATAAATACCCTCAGCTGGGGATGTTATCAGACTTGATACGCGTTGCATTACAGTACCGATTGCAGCCCCGACTGCATTGCCAATTTCGTGGAATTCAGCGATGTCTGCTTTGGTGTTCAGGCGTTTAGCGACCCTTGGATATATTGATCGCGCGGGTGCACCAACGACAGCCAGTCCACCTGCAATGTGCAATTGGACATCAAGTAACCTGGACCGTTCAGAACCAACCGCGCGATTCAACAGATATTCATTCAGACCAGAATTTGGAACCTTGAATTCCTCGGAAACAGCAATTGCTTCGATTAGACTGGAACTTGATCTTTGAACCATTAGTTCGACTACCGCTTTTGCGAATTCAGTGGTATTGCTAAATGAGTCGCCTGTCCGATCAGACAGGTGTCTTTGCCAGATTTCTGCCCCGAGATTTGCCGAATCAACTGACCAACGGTCCATATTTCCCAACACATGCAAAGCATCGGTCGGTGTAAACGCGGCCATGTGAACGAGATCGAGTGTTCGCATTCGTCGAAAAGCCCTTAGCATGGCTGGATCTTTAAAAAGTTCGTCGCAGCGAATGGGTGTGTGCTCGAGAAGGTCCCACAATCTGCGATCGCTTCTGGTTAACCCATTTAAGTCTTCTGATTCTTTACGACGAAGCAAAAAACAACCTTGATATTCTTGCCATTTCTCAGCCAGTTGATCTTCTAATATTTTCAGAATATCTGGATATTGTTGCCCAAGGCACGAAAGAGGCAGCGCACGATTCGGGCCAACAAGCAATGGAGAGCTTATCGAGACAATACTGTCTCCGCCCAAACCGACAGTGTAGACATCCACCGCTTCAACGAAAGTTCGAAACCCTCCGATCATGGCACCATCTCGCGCAATCCTAGGATTGCCATCTCTCAGAACGGCAATGTCGGTTGTTGTACCTCCGATGTCAGAAACAACAGCAACTGGGGACTTTGCCAAGTGGACGGCACCAATGATGCTGGCAGCAGGTCCAGAAAGTATGGTTTCGACAGGTCTCACCATTGCCAACTCAGCGCCCATCATGGAACCATCACCTTTGACAACCATTAAAGGTGATTTGATGTTTTTGGCAGCGAGTTCTGATCGTACAGTCTTGATCAGCTGTGAAATCGGTGCAATCAGTCTGGCATTCAGCACTGCAGTCATCGCCCGACGTGGCGCGTTTAGACTTGCGGTGAGTTCAAATGTGCAAGTGACCGGTTTGTCTGTCAGTTCAAGCACCAAATTTCGAACTGCAATTTCGTGTTCAGTGTTGCGGACAGAAAACAGGGCTGCGACGGTGAATGCGGTGACAGAAGGAGCATGACGCAGAATTGCCGCTTTTGCTGATTCTAGGTCGAGTGCCTGATACTCATCGCCGATTGCTGTGTGCCCACCGTTGATGAATTCCACCGGGTCTGTTCGGATTGCTTTCCTTAGGTCTGCACGATCTAATGCTTCAGGTCGGTAGCCGATCAGTAGTAGACAGACCGTACCCCCTCTTCCCTCAACGATAGCATTCGTTGCCAGTGTAGTTGAAATCGAGGTTACTTGAACCAGGTCGGACAGCGCCGTGTGAGGATCAGAATCGATCAGTTCGATTACATTTCGAATGCCAACTGCGAGATCGTAGTGTGTGGTCAGTGATTTGGCGGTTCGAAGCAGACCTTTTTCACTGTCATAGAGAACAGCATCGGTAAACGTACCTCCTGTATCTATTCCAAGTCGCATAGGCTCAATCCGAAAAAACAGGATAATATAAATGAACGGTTTCAATCGATTTGACGATTGTTGAAACCAAAAAGTCAATTACTCCTAATTGGAACAGTTAATTATGTCAACA
>JAJDXD010000039.1 GCA_022823405.1 Gammaproteobacteria bacterium | reverse complement strand
TCTATCAGCAGTCTCGTCAAATGAATAGCATTTTTTGACACGGTCCAATGCAGAGGAGTCGCACCATCCTTTTCTTTCGCATTGATGTCAGCATCGCTGTGAATCAGTACAAGCATGACTTCTACGGAACCAGCATAAACTGCAAGATGGAGTGGGGTAATTTCGGAAACTGTCTTGGCATTCGTGTCAGCATTCAGACGAACAAACTCTTGCGCAGCGGACATTGAGTTACCCCAGGCTGCCCAGTGAAGAGGTGTGTATCCTAGACTTGCGTATATCGCTTCATCATCTACCAGCGGCGTTTGCCACCGACTCCGCGCTTCTCGGATGCCATTTGTGACTTCATCAGTGAATCGAACCTTATCAGATTTGGTTCTGATGTCAATCGGGAGTCCCAGAGTCGTAAGCTGCTGGATGAGTTGAGGCAGATTCAGTGCAGCCGCCCAGTGCATGTCAGTCCAGCCGTTTTCATCGGCGAATTCAGCTATGGGACAGCGGCCCACAAAATCGACAAACGCTTCAATTTCCTCAACAGGTAGACCTTCTGCTTCAACTGAATTTACACAAAATGGCGCGTTTTTCTGGGAATCAGCATGGATAAGGGGTGAGATCAGCAGCGTAAGAATGACAAAACACTGTTTCAGTTTCCGCATTGGAATTTTTTTCAACTTCATATTGAACAAAGATGAATTGTGGCGCCAACTCAAAATAATTTGACACCTTGTATAAACGTAGGGCTACAGTTCTTTGCTCTTTCGAGCAATTGTGTTTCTACCCCAACCTAAAATTTCAGCGGCTTTCAGTTTGGAGCCGTCGGTATATTCCAGCACTGTTCGTAACATTGCCTGCTCAACAAGCTCCCTGAGTTCTCCCTCCTTAATTTCAGAGGATTGATTCAAAACCTGTTTGATTGCACCTTGCAGCACTGTTTCGGGATTGAGTGGAGTTTCGTCGACTGGTTCAAAGCGGCCAAATATCTGCGGTAAATCATTCAGTAGCACAGTCTGCGCTGGAACCATCGCAGTCACTGATCGGCAAAAATTCTCGATTTCCCGAACGTTGCCTGGCCAACCATAACTTTCAAGGTAATGTGTTACATCGTCCGACAGTATCTTTTGTTTGGTGTTCAATTGCGCAGCGGACTGTTTTAGGAAGTGCTCCAGCAATTCAGGAATATCCTCGCGTCGCGAACGAATTGGCGTGAGGGCAATTCGCACAACATTCAGTCGGTGATACAAGTCGGTTCGAAATTTGTTCTGCTTAACCAGCGCTTCCAGATCCTGATTGGTTGCAGCGATTATTCGAACGTCAACCGTTACCTCAGAGGTGCCACCCACACGATAGAACTTATTTTCAGACATGACTCTGAGCAGGCGGCTTTGCAAGTCATGTGGCATATCACCAATTTCATCCAGAAACAGCGTCCCTCGGTTTGCCTGTTCGAAGCGGCCGATCCGTCGTTGATTGGCTCCGGTAAATGCTCCTTTTTCGTGTCCGAAAAGTTCAGATTCCAACAAGTCGGGCGGAATGGCAGCAGCGTTAATAGCGATAAAAACCTGATCACGCCGAATACTATTTTCGTATAAGGCCCGTGCAACCAGTTCCTTGCCGGTTCCTGATTCGCCAGTAATCAGCACATTAAGATCGGAGTTTGACAATCGACCAATCGCTCGGAATATGTCCTGCATTGCGGTTGATTTACCGATCATCTGAGTGGTTTGAGGATTTTTGGATAGTATGCTTGGGGAAATGCCGTTTGACTCTGTCAGCACCCGCTGAACCAGAGAAACGGCTTCATCAATGTCAAAGGGCTTCGTAAGATACTCCCTAGCTCCTCGCTGAAATGAATTCACAGTCGTGTCCAGATCGGAGTAGGCGGTCATAACAACCACCGGTAAATCGGGTCTAACTTTGTGAACTGAATCTAGAAGATCGAGTCCACTACTGCCTGCCATGCGAATGTCTGTAACAATTGCTGTCGGTTCCTCGCGATTGAACATCTCGAGTGCATCGTCGGCATCACTGAACTGTCGGATGTTGAGCCCAGCCTGTTTCAGTGCTTGTGCGAGTACCCACCGAATTGACTCATCGTCATCAACAATCCAGACGCTTGATTGATTTGCCTGTACCATGATTTAAATTATCGCTTTATGAGTTGCATCTGTTTGAGCCAGCAAACTTAAGAAGAGTGGTAAACACGGTCCGACCGGGTCGGCTCTCGCAACTGACTTTACCTCCATGGCGAGTAATGATCTGGTGAACGATTGAAAGCCCAAGCCCTTCTCCCTTTGGATTGCCGGAAATCATCGGGTAAAAGACCTGATCAATGAGATCGTAAGGGATGCCGCAACCATTGTCTTCAACATCAATTCTAGCAACACTCATATGCCGCTCTTTTCCCATTGTTACCTGTCGCTCAACGCGCGATCGCAACTTGATCAAGCCCGAGTTTCCGCACGCTTCGACCGCATTAAGCATCATGTTCATAAATGCCTGAATCAGTTGGCCACGGTCTCCAATTACGAGTGGCAGGCTGGGGTCGTAATCCTGATCTATTCTGATATTGTCCGAAACTTCAACCAGAGTCAGATGGCGTACATGTTCCAGAACTTCGTGGATGTTGATGTTCTCGAACTGCATGGGTGCGTGCGTGTGAGACATACTGTCGACCAGACCACACAACCGATCTGTTTCTCGAACAATGATGTCTGTGTAAACTTTGAGTTTGGTCTGATTTCCGAGTTCGCGTTCAAGCAGTTGTGCAGCTCCTCGTAATCCACCCAAGGGGTTTTTGATTTCATGGCCAATCGCACGAATGACAGCGATGTTAGCGTGCTGCCCAATCTCCATGGAGTCTTCCTCACTCTGATGGACAGCCCGGTTGATTTCGTTAATTTCCAAAATCAGGTAATTCAAGCCTTCGGTATTTAATGGGCTAATAATGCAGTCTACCAATTTGGCCTGGTGACTGGATGACAGAATTTCGGTACGACGAAGTGTAGTCGCTTGTGAAGTTGCAAGGCATTTTCCAATAATCGTTTCAATGCTCTCATGATTGAGAAATTTAAGAACACTTTCTCCATTTGCCTGCGATTCACTCAATTCAAACAGAGATTGGGCAGCAGGGTTGGTGTACCGGATGAGCAGGTCTGAGCTGCAGCAAACGATTGCAGTGTTCAGCTCTTGAAGCAGATTCAAAAGTCCTTCCGGCTCGTCGCCGTAGAATGGACTATTTGATTGAATGGAAATCTCTGCCGCCACTAGCGGACACCTGGGCTAAAGAGATAAACGAACTTCCTGGAACTCTCTTATCATCGAGAGCTTGGCAAACTTGGCGGCCAAAATGAACCGCCAAGTTGTCCAGTAGTTTGCAGCCAGTCAGCGACTGGTATGATGCCGGTTTCTTTTACCGAAATTCGGCGATTCACCCCATTCGGACTGTTATCTGCTGTAGTACATCTCAAATTCAAGAGGATGTGTAACAAGCCGGATAGCCTTGACATCTTCATTCAAGAGTTCAATGTAGGCATCAATGGCCGTATCAGTGAATACTCCGCCTTCCTTCAGAAAGTCGCGGTCTTCATCTAGTGCAATGAGCGCCTGATTCAAGGATGGCGCGACGTGAGGAATTTCCCGTTCCTCAGCAGCGGTCAGTTCATAAAGATCTCCTTCCGCAGGTATGCCGGGATCAATCTGATTCTTTATTCCGTCAAGACCCGCCATCAGCATGGCTGAAAATGCAAGGTACGGGTTCGCCGTTGGATCTGGGAAACGGATCTCCACTCGCCTGGCAGCATCCGATGTAAATGGAATCCGGCAGGACGCCGATCGGTTGTATGCGGAGTACTGCAAAAGTACGGGTGCTTCATAGCCCGGCACCAACCGCTTGTAGCTGTTGGTGGTCGGATTGGTGAACGCATTGAGCGCCTTGGCATGTTTGAAAATTCCACCGATGTACCACAAGGCCTCCTGACTCAGTCCGCAGTGCTGATCGCCCGCGAACATAGAATTTCCGTCCTTGATCAACGACTGATGGACATGCATACCCGAACCGTTATCACCAACCAGCGGTTTCGGCATGAAGGTAGCCGTGTATCCATGGGCATTTGCAACGTTTTTCACGCAATACTTGTAAATCTGCGTTCGATCGGCCATTTTCACCAGTGTGTTGTATCGAATGCCAATCTCTGCCTGACCGGCTGTCCCAACCTCGTGGTGATGTTTTTCAACATCGGCGCCCATGTCGAGCATTGCCTGACACATGGCAGAGCGGATATCAGTAAATGAGTCAATTGGCGGAACCGGGAAATACCCACCTTTGACACGTGGCCGGTGTCCCAGATTGGGACCTGCATCATAATCCTGCTTACTGTTCCATGCGCCTTCATAGGAGTTGATTTCATAGAAGCAGCTTTCCATGTGGGTGCTCCATCGAACTCCGTCGAAGATGAAAAATTCAGGCTCAGGTCCGAAATAAGCGGTGTCAGCGATGCCGGATGCGGTAAGATAATCCTCAGCTTTCTGGCCGATGCTTCTAGGGTCTTTTTCGTACCACTCGTCTTTGCCTGGGTTATAGATGCTGCAGCGGATAGCCACCGTCGTTTCCTGCAAAAACGGGTCAATGACACTGGCAGTGGGGTCCAGAATCATACACATATCCGATTCGTTAATCGGCTGCCAGCCCTGAATGGACGAACCATCAAACATGACCGGTTCATCAAACATTTCTTCTGAAAAGTTAGTAATCGGCCAGGCGAGTTGCTGCACCGTCCCTAAAGTATCTGTAAAGCGAAAGCTGACCCATTTTGCATCGCTGTCCCTAATCAACTGCATTGTCTCCTCAACAGCTTTTGGATTGCGAATTGCGCGAATTGCATTTTCCACTGACATTAGATATTCCTCCAAGAATTTAAAATGAACTACATCCTGTTTACAGCAATTTCCATGCCAGCGTAAAGGGAAATTTGCTGGGAAATTGCTTAGCAAAACGCGCAATTATAGTGCGCGTTGATCATTGCATGCACCTAGATGGCGCGTGATGGAGTCAGTTTGCTGAAGGCGGTCTTAACCCAACGTCTGGTATGCGTTGGGTCATTTGAATCAGGAATCGCAAATCTGCAGTCGAACTATGGTCTCATCGCCTACGTTCTTGGCTGAAATAAGTTTGTGACCGTGCACGCGGCACCAGGCAGGGATGTCCACTAGTGCACCTGGATCAGTACACAACACCTCCAGAATTTGACCATTTTCCAATCCGCTAACGGCCTGCTGAGTACGAATGACAGGCATCGGGCAAATCAGATTCCTGGCATCCAGGGTCTGGTCTATACGTACCATTGCTGTTGTACTTCAATGGGCTGCATGGGTGCGACTGACAGCATGCGCTGTCGACCATTTCTGTCAGTAAACTGAACATCGACTCTCTCAGCACTTCGCGAACTTCCAAATCGCGCCACAAGACGCGCTGCCAGTTCAACATCGCGATCCTGAATTGGGCCATCAATTAAACTCAATGGACCAGAGTGACTGGTGATTGACAGGTGTGCAAATTTTGACCGATATCCGCGCAGGTATTGGGTTTCACCGGCATCACGTGCAATAATCAGTTTCCAATCAGTACCTGGTCGCATGTGTCGGCCCACTTTGAGCAGCATGATGTCGTCGAATTCGTAATCTTTGTTTTCTCGATGGTTCCAGAAATCCTGCAGTTTGCGGGAGTAAGATTCATCGGTCAGGAAGCAGCAACCGCCGGCGGGTTGCGCATAGTCTTCAATACCAAACTTTTCCGCCAGCGCTATCTGGATGTGACGTCCCCGACCTGAGATGTCGTATAGTCTTTCCCGGTCTACCCAACCCGCTCTTTCTGGCAGCGTTTCCGGGAGTAGTTTGGCACTCAGGGGTCGAAGCAAACGGTCGAATGCACCAGATTCTCTGGCGACCACAGGAAACGTGCTGCGTCTTTGTGATTTTGGACGCTGTCCAAGCACTTCTCCTGTAATGATGAAATCAAACCCATTTTGCTCCATCCATTCTCTCGCCTTACCGACCATAAACCCCTTGCAGTCTAAGCAGGGATTCAGATGTGCGCCATATCCGTGCTTCGGATTGAGAACAATTTCTTTATAGGGTTCAATTGCTTCAATAATATGCAGTTTGATTCCAATCTGTTCGGCAGACCATAAAGCGTTGTTTCGCTTCTGTCGATTCTTGTCTCGATTACGTATGGCATGGGTATGACCTTCCACACAAAATCCGGTGAAAATATTCAACCCTTCAACATGAATTCCTTGCTCTAGCATGAGGCGGGCAGCCAGCATGGAGTCAAGGCCACCTGAAATCAGAGCGATTGCTTTTCGTTTTACTGCCATTTTTCCCTGGTTGAAGTCAGTAAAGTACGCAGAAATGATATTGCTTAGTGTAGTCAAATCTGATAAGTTTTTTTAGGATCTCATGGATAAGAGACTCAATACCCTTATCTCCAGTCACATTTGCGTGCCTGAATTGTCGATGCTAATTTGGTGGCCGAAGTTGAGGCGGGTGCGCTGTTTGACTTTACCGTCGGCTCGTTAGTTGCTGACCAGACGAATGTTGTAGCGGGGTGTGCCGTATTTGTCGGTACCAGTTTTGGTTTATCTGACGAACATGGGAGTAATTTACGGGGAAGGGGAAGGCCAGTGGAGTCGATATCTAAATGATTGGCACTACAATTACGCCAATAACCGACTGAATCAGGATTGAAATGACTCGAAAAGGAGTGAAATCAAGATGATTTCGGTAAAAAAGAGGCGAAAATTAGGAAATTGCTGATTTCAGTAGCGGTAGAAATGTCAGTGATTGGCTTAGAGCCAATTTTCTAACTTCAACCCATCAAAGTACTGAAAGTCTCTTTTGTTTAACGTAACCAGAATCAGATTCTTGGAGAAGGCAACAGCTGCAATCTGACTGTCGGCAAATGAGGGTGTCAAACCAGTGGAAACTAATCGTGCCCGTTCACGCGCCTGCCATTCTGCAGCGACCCAGTCGCATTCCAGAATCGGAATTCAATTCAGCACAATATCTTCGAGGTAGCGTACGATTGTTTCTCGCCGGCTAGACTGTTCAAGTCGGAAACATCCAAATAACAGTTCGTGCCAGACCAGAGCAGGAATTGCGGTTTTGTGTTGATGTTCCTTTACGCGCTAGACAATTCTAAGTTTGGTTCGTGTCGCAGCGGCTCCGAAACAATATTCGTATCCAGTAAAAATTTTGCCGATTAGAAATGAATTTCTCGGCCCGCTGTTTCATCTCGCACATCGCTGAACAACTCATCGGGATTAAGATCGAGATCAAATAGGTTAGCGGTTTTCCTGAATTTCCGATACGCGGTTGCAAAGTCACCGTGAGTTGATTTAAGTAGTTTGATTGCCTTAACGCTAATCAACATTGCTACCGGTTCGCCTCTACGAGTCAGTTCAACTTCTTTGCCGTTTTCGGCTTCACGAATAATCGTTGGCAAGTTGCGGCGCGCATCGGCGATGGAATATTGATTTGTCATTGGTTTATTTGAGATGTTCATCTTAAAGTACATTATCTCAGAATTCGCGAAGGTGCGGATCGTACCGATTGCCTGCGTCAGCCATGCGCGGTACTCGGGATTGACTTACAAAGTCCACTGCCGGACATGTCGGACGATTTGACCGGCCATGGCGTAGTAGCACCAGCGTACTGTGATGAAGCGGGATCTACCACATTGTGTGGGCAGCATTACCATTCTTTCAGACAAAATTCAAGTAAGTCGTGTCAGGTATAATTTTCATTGTCGATAAACACAATCACATCATTTGGCACCCTCGATTGGACTATTTCAGCAGTTCGACAGATATCTGCTAGTATGTCTTTCTGTTGCTTCTACACGCGTAAGTAACCTTTGAATTTCCAGCAAATCATTTCCGCTCTCAATCATTACTGGGGAGAGCAGGGTTGCGTGATATTGCAGCCCTATGACATGGAAGTTGGTGCCGGCACATTTCACCCGGCAACATTTCTTGGTGCGGTTGGTCCGGAACCCGCCCGGTCAGCTTACGTTCAGCCATCGAGACGACCAACTGATGGCCGCTATGGTGACAATCCCAACAGACTACAGCACTATTTTCAGTTCCAGGTTGTATTAAAACCCTCCCCGGTTGATTTCCAGGATCTTTATCTGGGATCGCTCAAATCACTCGGTATCGACCCATTGTTAGATGACATTCGGTTCGTTGAGGATGATTGGGAGTCTCCCACACTGGGAGCATGGGGTCTGGGTTGGGAGGTCTGGCTTAATGGCATGGAAATTACCCAGGTTACGTACTTTCAACAGGTCGGCGGGCTGGAATGTCGACCGGTGACTGGGGAAATTACCTATGGACTTGAACGAATTGCCATGTATGTTCAAGGCGTCGACAGCATCTTTGACCTTATTTGGAGCGATGACGTCAGCTATGGCGACCTCTACCATCAAAATGAATACGAGCAGTCCAAATACAATTTTGAGACCGCCGATACAGAAACCCTGTTCCATCAGTTCAACGCTGCAGAAGCGGCCTGTAATTCACTGACTGAAATTAATTTGCCACTGCCTGCCTACGAACAGGTGCTGAAAGCGTCTCATCTGTTCAACTTGTTGGATTCAAGACGAACGATTGGGGTAACTGAACGAGCTGTTTATATTGGTCGGGTGCGCACCCTCGCTCGTGATGTTGCATATTGCTATTACGAGAGCCGTGAGTCAAAGAACTTTCCGCGGCTTCGAGAACCTGCAGTTAAATTAGCTAGTGAATCAAACCCTGATTCCATACTACCTGCTGATGTTTCAGATACCGCATCAATGCCACTGTTGTTTGAATTGGGCACCGAAGAACTTCCTCCTCAAGCAGTCGCCAGACTTGGTCAGGCACTTGAAAATGAACTTAAGCGCGAACTTGTACAGACCGGATTAATCGATTCTGTCGACGCGGCATCAAAATGGTATGCAACACCCCGTCGAATTGCAGTCATCATTGAAAATGTACTGACTCGCAGCCAGGATATAGAGAAAGTCAAGCGGGGCCCATCTATAGAGCGGGCATTCGAGCAGGATGGCACCCCGTCGAAGGCAGCACATGGGTTCGCAAAAGGCTGTGGTGTTAACGTTGAGGATCTCGATACACTGGAAAATGAGTCAGGTAGGTTCTTGGCCTACCGGTACAAGGAATTCGGTAGATTGGCCCAGGAAATGATTCCTGGCTGTGCGAAGTCTGCTCTGTCTAGATTGCCAATTCCTAAGCGAATGCGTTGGGGAGACTTCAGTCACGAATTTGTTCGTCCCGTCCACTGGGTGGTAGTAATGCACGGCAATCGTGTCATTCCCTGTCAACTTTTGACTATTGAATCCGGTTCGTTGACATACGGACATCGATTTCTAGCTTCTGATCCCATTCAGCTTAAAGAAGCAAGAAACTACTCAGCCGTGCTTTTGGAACAAGGGCGTGTGATGGCAGATCGCGCTGAACGAAAGCAGGTAATTCAGAGTCAGTTGCGAGATCTGGAAATTCGTTTCCAGGGAACTGCTATGAAGGATGATGATTTGCTGGATGAAGTTACCGACCTAGTGGAGTGGCCATATGCGTTTTGCGGTACTTTCAGCACCGAGTTTCTGAAGTTGCCGCCTGAGGTTCTGATCTCATCAATGCGAAAACACCAAAAGTACTTTCCTGTATTTGATGAAAAGGGAGCCTTACAGCCAAAATTTTTCGCTGTTGCAAATATTACACCCACGAATGAAGAGCGGGTAAACAGAATTGTCGTTGGCAATGAACGGGTTCTTCGGGCGCGGCTTTCTGATGCCAATTTCTTTTATGAGCAGGATTGCAAGAAATCGCTGGAGGACATGTTGCCTGGCTTGCAGCATCTGGTATTTCACCGCAAACTTGGCTCCTATTATCGAAAGTCTGAACGCATCCAAGAATTGGCAGTTCGAATTGCGGATCAGGTTTTTACTGCAAGTGACGACATTCGAGACGCATCACGACTTGCTAAAGCCGACTTGGTTAGTGAAATGGTCGGGGAATTTCCAGATCTGCAAGGGATTATGGGACGGTATTACGCAAAGCTCGACGGTTATTCAGAAAGTGTCTGCCGTGCAATACAGGAGCACTACATGCCAGTATCAGCTGCAGGTGATCTGCCTGAAACGGATGTCGGGATAGTAGTTGCAATCGCCGACCGGATTGACTCACTGGTTGGACTCACGAGTGCAGGCGAAGTGGCTAAAGGAGACCGAGATCCATTTTCACTGCGGCGCATGGCACTGGCGGTTCTTTGCATCATCATTGAGCGCAAACTGAATCTGGATCTTCGGAATGTGTTGCAAATCTCAGCAGATATCTATCAGGAACAGGTGGAAGAATCCAAAATTGATGGTGGGCAGAGCCCAACGAAAGATGACTTGATGCGTCTGTTTGAATTCATGCTCGAACGATTGAGGCACTACTATTTGGAGCAGGGTTATGCCACGGATGAATTCAACGCGGTCACTGAACTCAAACCCGGTAGTCCGTTGGAATTTGACAAAAGAATGAAGGCTGTGAGAAGCTTTCGGGAAATGCAGGAATATTCCGACTTAATTGCCGCGAACAAGCGGATTCGTAACATATTGAATCACGCAGACACTTTGAACGATCGCGAAGTTGATTCCGGTCGGTTGCAGGAACCGGCTGAAATAGCACTGTTTAACAAAGCGAAGCAATTTGCTGTTGAGTTAGAGTCGTTAAAGGCGACTTTCAGTTTTGATGAGGTTCTTCGCATGCTTGCTCAGCTCAGAGATCCAATCGATGATCTTTTCGACACTGTAATGGTGATGGATGAGAACCTTGAACTCAGAGAAAATCGCATCGCTTTGGTCGGCTACGTCTACGACTTATTCTGCGAAGTGGCAGATCTGTCAAAACTTCAATCATCAAAGGACAAGGCATGAACCGCGATTCATACGACGAAATGCTGTCTGCTGTGCAGGACTTTCACAAAAAACACGATATGAAAAATACCGGTGGGCATGATCTCAAATTTCGAATCGCACTGATGTGCGAAGAGTTGGGTGAAGTGTCCGCTGCGGTTACTAAAGGACAGGGTTCCGAAAAAATCGCTGAAGAGTGCGCAGATCTCTTGATATTGCTGCTTGGAACATCAATCGCTGCAAAATTTGATCTGAATCAGGCATTTTGGCGGAAAATGGAGAAAATTTTGCAAAGAAAAGGCAGGATGATTGACGGTACGCTGCGGGTATCTGAATTTGACCTCAAGTCGAGCAGTTAATCGGATGAAAGATGTGGTATTTTGCCCGTTAAGGCCCGGCGTAGCGCGATGAGCACGCTTCGATCAATCCTGTTTATGACCCTCCTGATTTTGCTGACGCTGGCATATTGGCCAGTAGCCATCGCAGTTTATTTCTGTGAGCCACATTTTCGTTCGCGCGTCATTGGTGGTTGGGCACACGCCATCATCTGGCTGTTGAAAGTAATCTGTGGATTGCGTCACGAAGTTGAGGGACTTGAAACCCTTCCGGATCAGCCGACAGTTATTTTTTCCAAACATCAGTCTGCTTGGGAAACGATTGCTTATCAGACGATTTTCCCGGCACAAGCCTGGGTGTTAAAGCGGTCTTTACTCTATATTCCATTTTTCGGCTGGGGACTGGCCGCGACACATCCGATCAAAATAGACAGGGCGACTGCTCGGAAGGCGCTTGAACAGGTGGTTAAGCAAGGAACGGAGGTCTTAAAGGAAGGTCGCTGGGTTGTTGTATTTCCAGAAGGCACTCGAATTCCACCAGGTGAGCACGGTACCTATCTCGCCAGTGCTTCGTTACTTGCAGTTCGCGCTGGTGTACCGCTGGTACCGGTGGCACACAATGCTGGTGATTTTTGGCAGCGTCGGGCACTAACCAAACGTCCCGGCGTCATTCGCGTCAGAATCGGTGAACCCATCTACCCAGAACGAATGAAACCCAGGGAAATGAACCGACAGGCTGAAGAATGGATTCGAAAGACGATGCCGGAAATCAGCGACGCTTACTCTTCGGATTGAGTTTCATTTATGAAAGAAAATTTATACAAAAGTCACACTTTGGTTTGATTTAGTCAGTATGATTTGTTTATACTATAGTCACATTTAACACTATGGGAGACGAATCGAAATTTTGAAGAAAGCGCCTGGAAAATCGTGTCGAGAAGCTATGACGCTTGTTCAGTTAATTAAAATGTTTCCTAATGATGAAAAAGCTCGTGAGTGGTTTGAAAAGCTGATATGGCCGGATGGCCCAAAGTGTCCTTATTGCGGTTCCGGTGATGTTCAGAGCAACATCAAACATCATTCCATGACTCATCGTTGCAGGGTTAAGGGATGCGATGGCAAGAAGAAGATGTTCTCATTGAAGATTGGTACGGTCATGCAGGGTTCAAAGCTCGGTTATCAAGATTGGGCAGTCGCTATCCATCTTCTGACTACCAGCCTTAAAGCCGTCTCCAGTATGAAGTTGCACCGAGACATTGGTGTTACGCAAAAGACAGCATGGCATCTGGCGCACCGTCTCCGCAAAGCCCATGAACTCGACAATACCGAACTAGTCTCCCGCTTTGATGCCGGCTAAACTGTTCGCATGAATATCAAGCGAAAGCACGGACAGTATTACACACGAGGCAACCCATTTGCACTTGACCCGTTTCTGGAATGGTCGAACAATGTCGATCTTGCTTCAAAGCGAATTCTTGAGCCATTCGCAGGCGCAAATAACATCATCAAGACGTTGGAAAGAGACGGCTTATGTAGTCAGTTCAGTTCTTACGATATTGACCCTGCAAGTGAGCATGTCAGAAAGAGAGACACAATAGAATCCTTTCCAAAAGGTTTCGATATTTGTGTGACCAACCCGCCATGGCTGGCAAGGAATTCAGCGACTAGAAGGCAACTACCTTATCCTGATATGCAATACGATGACCTTTACAAGCACTGTCTGGAATTGTGCTTGAACGAGTGCCCGCACGTAGCAGCCCTGATACCTGCCAGTTATCTGCAAAGCGGACTATTCAGAGAAAGACTTCACGCCTATGTCCTGTTGCATGACCGAAGCATGTTCAACGATACGGACAATCCTGTTTGTCTGGCCTTGTTCAATGAACAGATTAGTGAGCAGATAAGCATTTACTACGACAACAGGTTCATCGGGTTTTTGGATGACTTGGAAAGCAAGTTACCTAATCCAATGAATAAGCTGAAAGTGCGATTCAATGACCCTTCTGGGGAACTAGGGTTTATCTCCTTTGACAATACTCGTGAAGCATCCATCAGATTCTGTGATGCGTTCGAGATTGATGATTACGAGATTAAGGTGTCTTCAAGGTTCTTTACAAGGATCAGCGGAGAGTTTGAGAATGTTCCCAGGCTCATAGCGCGGCTAAACAGGATGATTGATACGCTCCGAGAGGAAACGCACGATGTTTTCCTGACACCATTCAAAGGCATTAGGAAGGACGGTTACTATCGAAGACGAATGGAATTTAGCTTAGCAAGGAAACTAATCAATGCCTCATGATTACGAAAGTGCCTATAAGGAAGCTTATAAAGCAAATACTGACGATACGCCAAGAGCTGTTAAAGACGGTGAATTGGATGTGAAGATTGATAATTTCTGTGAACTACATGGTTTCGACAGAGATGATGTTGTTAGAGAAATTCAAGAGAACCGAATACTTAGTGCGATATTTGCTAAAGACCCAGCTAAGCAGAAGTTTCACGAAAAGGAAGCAGCGAGACTCATAGAGACCATTGATAACGTAGAGAACTTTACAGACCTGCATAACAGCAAGTTGTATTTGGTTGGCGGTGCTGTGCTTGATAGAAATGTAATTGAGTCAGGGGCATATCCAAATGCGAAAACTATAGACTTTGAATGGGTGTACAGAGGCTGTCGATTCTACGCTTCACATAAGTACACGAAATCCAGTGGTGGTTCTCAGGGAAGCGCGTATAAGGATTTGCAAATGTTCATTACCGAAGCTAATCTTACAACGCTTCAGCAGACTTTCTTTATTGCAATCGCGGATGGGGCGTTTTACCAAAAATTGAATGGTAAAGCGAATACAACTCGAATCCAGAGACTTAAAGACATGGCCAACAAAAGCAAAGTCTTTGCCTGCGAGATTACTGAGCTAGAAAGCCTAATGGAAAAATTGACAAGTTAAGAGAGCTAACTGTTACGCTGACAACTTAAAAATCTACTCAAATAGAACTATGTATGACGATCAATAATGTTGAACAATGACAAGGCGAGACAGATCTTCAAAACCAACCATCGAAATCAAACCCAATCGCTACCAGCCAACTCGCCAGGAACTGCGCAAAGACAACCGTATTTCAGCCACTCCTGAGGCACTTGCCAAAGCAGTCGGCCAGCAAGTCAAAGTCAGAGAATCCAAAGACTGAAATTTTCTAAATTTATTCAATAAGAAACGAGTTGATTTGCAAATTCAAATGAGACTTTAGTATATGTGTCTCATATTGAAAGATTGAATGCTGCGACCAGAAACCTGTCCCTATTCGGTAATCTGATGACACATTGATTCAATGGGAAAAAACAGCTCTGCAGGTGGAATTGCACGAATGATGTATTCTTCATTTTCGTACTCATAGATCAGATCAGCTGATTTTTCTTCAGTTTCAACGACCTGGGCAGAATCGAGGTCAACTGCGAATCCAGG
>JAJDXD010000140.1 GCA_022823405.1 Gammaproteobacteria bacterium | reverse complement strand
ATGGGTTCATTTCGATGAAATAAACACCAAGCATGCGTTCAAAGCCTCTGGCAGTTGCCCTGGCTCCAAGTGTTACGCGAAAAGAGGACCGCAAAGCCCTATATTAAATCGGATTTTGATTAACTGATTGGGAATTTTTTTATGAAATCAACGGGTTCAAAGCTTTCACTCGATACATACTAATCAATGTTACAAAGTGACAGCAATTTTGTTTGAGATGGGAATTTAAGGGAGACCTAAGAGCAGTTTCAACTCAAAACCATCGACGAACAGTTGTTAGCTGCATTGACTTTCTCACGCAGAATTATTGATAAATTGATTGTATCCTATAGGATACAATACCACCAATATAAAACACTGTAATTATGTAAGTTGATGAAAAACAAACAGAAAAACCGATCTCAAAATGTTGTTGACCAGTTCAATTCAATCCAGGAAGTCATTGATTATTTGGAGGAGGCTTTTGAGGATGGGTCTCCACAACTGATTTCTGCCACTATTGGTGAAGTTGCCAAATCAAAAGGGATGACTGCTGTCGCAGCTGAGTCCAGGTTAGGCCGTGAAAGTTTATACAAAGCCCTTTCATATACAGGTAATCCAAGTTTTTCGACAATACTCAGTGTTCTACGATCGCTAGGACTTAAGTTGCGGCCATCGGAATGTTCATCGGCAACATCCTCAACTGTTGGCAATATTGTTTCTTGGGAACGCGACTCACCAAGTTCTTCCAGTGATATTTACTTATTTGTTTGTTCTGAGGGTTCAAGCTCTCAGGCACTCATCAAATCAACTATCAACAAGTCGGTCTAGGAAAACATCTAAAAAACCGAGACAAGCTATATGGACAGCGTGACATACTTAAAGCTAATGGGCGAATCTCGAGGATTTCAGCTATCAGCGGAGTTGATCGAACGTGAAATTCGCCGTTTGAACGCCAATGCAGGTGAGACATCTTCAATCGGTGAAGAAACCGGGTGGCATTCCCATCATGTTTGGGTGTCTCTCAAATCAGTCAGTCACCATAATCTCGCTCTTGCTCTCTTACTGAGACTAAAGTGCTTTTTATCCTTGCATCGCATCGACCTCGTGTATGGACATCGACTGACTCAACTATTCGACAAATTAAGCATCTATCAGACTCAAACATCGGATGACCTGGAAGAAATTTACCAACGGGTAAATCGAGATAACCCAGTCAAACTCATTGCGACGATCAGTTCAGAGGAAAGTTCTGTACCTCGGGATCCTTCCGACGGTCCGATCAAATCACTGAAAGATTCTTTCACCTTTCTGGAAGAGTATGTCGAGATTTGGACAAACAAGCGCTCTGGGATGTACACTACAAACAGTCCATGGCAATATCATTTCGACTGTCTGGAACCACTTTTCGAATTTCTCAATTCAAGCGAAAAGCTCGCAGCCAGAATCGCTTATCAGAACGGAGTGTTAAATCGTGTGTCTACTGGACTGGTAGTTGACTCCGATCCGAACTAGCACGGGAATTCTGAATATCAGAAAACTACAACAACTGGGGGATGCGATTTGCGATCTCCAGGTGCGTTCAATCTGTTGTATTACTCATTTTCCAGTTCTTTCAGTTCGAAGATTAATTGCAGTGCTTCAAGCGGATTTAGCTCTTCAGGCTGAACCTGTTTTAGCCGCTCAAGAACAGGGGAAGAGGGTGCACTGAACAATGAAGTCTGCACTGAACCCTGAACCTGTACAAGTTCACTTTCGACTGCTCTGCTTGAAAGTCTTGCTAAGCGATTTTTCGCAACGCCAATTACTTTACCTGGAACACCGGCGAGTTTCGCAACCTCAATCCCATAACTTTGGCTTGCTGCACCTTCTTTGACATCGTACATGAACACAATGTCGCCTTTGTGTTTAACTGCATCCAGATGTAGGTTTATTGCGCCTGGATACTCATTGACCAACTCGGTAATTTCGAAGTAGTGTGTGGAAAACATAGTCATCGCGCGTACTTCATTCAGTAAACTAACCGCACAGGCCCAAGCGAGAGCAAGTCCATCGTACGTGCTTGTGCCTCGGCCGATTTCATCAACGAGAACTAGGCTGTTTTCAGTTGCACTATGCAAGATGGCCGCCATTTCTGTCATTTCGACCATAAAAGTCGAGTTTCCTGCAACCAGGTCGTCGGCTGCACCAATGCGAGTAAATATTCGATCTATGGGGCCTATTCTTGCAGCGTTCGCCGGAACGAAAGAACCGGTGTAGCTGAGCATGACAATCAGTGCTGTTTGGCGCATATAGGTGCTTTTACCACCCATGTTCGGCCCGGTAATCAGCAACAGGCGTTTGTGTGGACTAAGTTCGGCGCTGTTTGAAACAAAAGGTTTGGTCAGTACCGCCTCGACCACGGGGTGTCTGCCATGATCTATAGAGATTCCCGGGGTCGTCACAAGTTCGGGACGGTTTAGATTCAACTCCTTTGACAGAATCGCAAAATTACTCAGGACATCGATTTCCGCTAAAGCCTGAGAGGTAGTTTGTATGATGGATACAAACTGTTGCAATTGCTCAATTAGAGCCTCATAAAGTTCCTTTTCTCTGCCAAGCGCCTTCTCTTTAGCATTCAGTATGCGACGTTCAAATGAAGCGAGTTCCGGGGTGATATATCGCTCGGATGATTTCAGGGTCTGGCGACGCTTGTAGTCTTCCGGTATCTGATCGGCAGCAAGCCTTGAGACTTCAATGTAGTATCCGTGAACCCGGTTGTAGTGAACCTTTAGATTTTTAATTCCAGTTCTTTCTCTTTCTCGGGTTTCGAGGTCGATGAGAGCCTGGCCCGAGTCATCCCGAAGTTGGTTCAGTTCGTCAAGCTGCGCATCGTAACCTTTCCGAATAACGCCACCATCTCGCAGAACTGATGCAGGTTCGTCTAGTATGGCTCGACCCAACAGATCAGTCAATTCAGGAAGTGGGTCCATACGATTGCAAAGTGTCTGCATTTCTGAACATTCTTCGTGGGCTAGCAATTCAACGAGCGTGGGAACTGAACGCAACGCATCTTTCAAGCGTACCAAATCTATAGGTTTGGCAGTTCGTGTCGCTATTCTGGAGGCAATTCGCTCAACGTCACCAATTTGGCGTAGTGCCGTGGCGATGCGTCCATAGTCAGTGTTCTCTAGAATGTGTTCAATAATCTGATGCCGTCTTCTAATTTCTTCGTGATCACGAACCGGATAGCGAAACCATCTGCGAATTTGTCTGGAACCCATTGCGGTTGAGCATTTATCGAACAGATTGATGAGGCAGTACTGTTCGTCTCCCATGAGCGTTGTCTCAATTTCAAGATTTCGCCAGCTGTGAGAATCAATTTGGACATATTCATCGGAACGCTCGATCTTCAGGCCATGAATATGAGGTAGTTCCTTTCCCCACACATCAATCGCATACTGTAGCAACGCTCCTGCGGTTGCAGATGCTTCCGGATGCTGTTCGCATTCGAAAGCAGTCAAGTTCTTCACTTGAAACTGTTTTTCCAAAAGTGATTTGGCTCGGTCAAAGTTGAAATACCAGCCTGAGACTTCTTGAGCACGCTTGAACTGAAACTCATTCAAGTAGTCCGCTACGTCAGAATGAAGAATTTCCGCTGGTTTGATTCGATCAATCTCTGATTGAATCGATTCAGCATTCGGCATTTCTCTGGCGGTAAATCTGCCACTAGCGACATCAAGAGCAGCAAGTGTCCATGTGTCACCCAGTTTGGCAAAGGAACACAACAGGCTTTCCGAGCGTTCATCAAGCAGGTTTTCATCAGTAAGTGTGCCTGGTGTAATCACTCGGGTGACTTTGCGTTCTACGGGTCCTTTCGAATTTGCCGGGTCACCGATCTGTTCGCAAATTGCAACAGATTCAGAAAGATCTATCAGCTTTCGGATGTATGTATCAACGCTGTGGAATGGCACACCAGCCATCTTGATTGGGTTGGGACTTGATTTGCTTCGGCTGGTCAGAGTGATGCCCAGCAAGTTTGAAGCTTTTTCAGCATCCTCATAGAAGAGTTCGTAGAAATCCCCCATGCGGTAAAAGAGTAGTGTGTTCGGGTAGTCTGCCTTGATGCGCATATACTGCTGCATCATGGGTGTAAGTGGACTCTTTGAACTTTCTGTCATGCGCTACGTTTCTGGGAACGGTATACCCTGTATTTTCGCTCAACTATTCGGGCGAGGTCATCGTAAAGGTGTGAGTTACCAGCGACGACCATTCCAGTATCCAGAAAATTCTGCTCACCAGCGAAGTCTGAAATGATGCCGCCTGCTTCACGAACCAGCAAGGCTCCCGCGGCAATGTCCCAGATTTTCAAACCTGATTCCCAGAATCCGTCGAAGCGCCCGCAAGCAACATAGGCAAGATCGAGAGCAGCTGAACCAGGACGCCTGACTCCTGAGGTTGTTTTTGAGAGTTCTCGAAAAATATCAATCCATAGATCGATGCTATCGCGTTCACGAAATGGAAAACCAGTTCCGATTAGAGCGAAATCGAGTTTTTGTATTGCACTGGCACGAATTCGTCTATCGTTGAGATGAGCACCCGAACCATTAGATGCAGTAAACAGTTCTTCATGTACCGGGTCATAAATGACCGCGTGTGCCAACTTTCCACGGTGACGGACCGCTATTGAAACGCAATATTGTGGAACACCATGCAGGAAATTTGTTGTGCCATCCAGTGGATCAATTATCCACTCATACTCGTTGCCCGCAATCCTATGATTCTCTTCGGCAATAATCCCATGGTTAGGATAGGCCTCAAGGATTGTCTCAACAATTTGCTGTTCTGCTTCTACATCCACACTGGAAACATAATCTCGTGCTTCTTTCAAGCTGAATTTCAATTGGTCGACGCGATAGGACTTACGCATAATGGTTTTTCCAGCGCGTCGAGCAGAGGTAACTGCAATGTTGAGTAAAGGATGCATACTGTCTATTGTGAAGGTGTCGGCAGTCTAAGTTGATATGGATAGATGATATTAAATTCTCTCATTTTCGCAGTTAGAACAAGTTGAACAATCGTCAACTGACGAGTAGTGAGAGGAAGTTATGAGAGATGCATAAGATAACACAACGATTGATCTGGATTTAGTAAATAACGAGTTTAATTATTCATAACCCAATAGCTGAAGATGCTGCTGCAGCACGTGGCCGCGAGCCTGGAGATCTTTACTTTACAGTTCACACCTGAACCGTAATTTATTTACTCAGTTGCATTGGTGCGAGAAGCGTAAAAGGCCACGGTATCGACAATACTGTCTTTGTGTACATTGAGTTCAATATGGACTGTATGAGATTGGTCGTTATAATTTTCCATGCTTGTTCCTCCACTGTGTTCGTTAGATACGTACATACACCATATTTGCACACCCAATACTGTGGGGAACAGGTTAAAAACAGGGTCTAACTGACCATAAAATCCGACACAACCGTGGTGTTTCAGCAGACTTGTCTGAGTAGCAACCACAATAACCATGAAACGAGATCATCAGCATGCAAACCTACCAACATTTCATCAATGGACAATACGTTGACTCTACCAGTGGCGAGTGGATTGAAAGCATCGATCCATTTTCTGGTGAAGTTTGGGCACGCGCTCCTAAAGGAAACGAGGAAGACGTCAATCTGGCAGTCGCTGCGGCCAAAGCGGCATTTGAAAATTCCGATTGGACAGATCTCAGTGCGAGTGCCCGCGGTAAGCTCATGCGAAAACTTGGTGATCTCGTGGCAGATAATGCAGATCGATTGGCGGCACTTGAGGTCAAAGACAACGGTAAGCTCTTTTCTGAAATGAAAGCACAAATGGTATATCACCCCGAGTGGTGGTACTACTTCGGTGGCTTGGCAGACAAAATTGAAGGCTCAATTGTTCCTATCGACAAAAAAGACGCTTTTTCCTACACCATGTATGAGCCACTGGGTGTAGTCGCAGCAATTACTGCCTGGAATTCACCACTGCTGTTCATTGCCTGGAAGTGCGCACCTGCGCTGGCGGCTGGAAACACCGTGGTAGTTAAACCCTCAGAGTTCACCTCGGCAAGTTCACTTGAGTACGCAAGTCTTGTTAAGGAAGCTGGTTTTCCAGACGGAGTATTCAATGTAGTAAGTGGATACGGAGCAGATGTCGGCGCGAGTCTGGTGAGTCACCCAGATGTTTCGAAAATTACTTTCACCGGATCAGATTTATCCGGGCAAAAAATTTATGAAAGCGCCGCAAAAAACATCAAACATGTTTCGTTGGAGTTAGGTGGAAAGTCGCCAAACATTGTTTTTGAAGATGCTGATCTTGACATGGCGGCGAAAGGTGCTGTAGCGGGAATTTTCGGGGCAACCGGTCAAACTTGTGTTGCGGGTTCACGGCTTTTAGTTCAGGAAAGCATTCACGACGAGTTCATGGAACGACTGCTTGATTTGGCCAAATCTGCAAGATTGGGGAATCCAATGGATTCGGGTACACACATCGGACCAGTGACAACCCCTCAGCAATACCAAAAAGTACTGTCCTATATTGATATCGCCAAGCAGGAGGGTGCAGAGTTGGTGTTCGGCGGCTCAGCCTGTAAGGTTCCAGGTGCAGATGCGAATCAGTTTGTGGAGCCGACTATCTTTACCAATGTTTCCAACGACATGCGTATTGCTCAGGAAGAGATCTTTGGTCCAGTGCTTTCGGTGCTGAAGTTCAAAGATGAAGAAGAGGCAATTAAGATCGGAAACGATGTTGTTTATGGACTGGCAGCCGGGGTTTGGACTAAAGATATTAGGCGAGCTATGCGATTCACCAAAGCACTCAAGGCAGGAACAGTCTGGGTTAACACCTACAGAGCGTTCAGCTACATGATGCCATTTGGAGGTATGAAGCGAAGCGGCTTGGGTCGAGAAAGTGGAATGGCGGCAATACGCGATTATCTGCAAGTGAAAAGCGTCTGGCTGTCAACGGCAACGGAGATGCCAAATCCATTTATTTTGAGATAGTTCATTGACTCATTCAGTCACCTTACAATTTCATGACTGTCCGAGTTGTATTGGTTGAGCCGTCTCATCCCGGAAATATCGGGTCAGTCGCCCGCGCTATGGGCAACATGGGCTTTGAAAATCTTTGTCTGGTTCGTCCTGTTGATCATTTGGTTGAAGAAGCGCGGGTGCGCGCCTCTGGCAACGAGGGCATTTTGGTTAATGCAAGAGTTTCAGAATCACTGGCCGACGCGGTTGATGAGTGCTCATTTGTAGTTGGTACCAGTGCGAGGGTTCGCACAGTTGGGTGGCCTAGTCAAGTACCTCGACAGGCGATGCAAAGGGTAGCAGATGCGGTAGGCCGGTCTCAAAAAGTCGCTATTTTGTTTGGACCTGAAAGAACGGGATTGTCCAATCGACACATTGATCAGTGCGATATTTTGGTTCGAATTCCAGTTGATGATCGTTCTCCTTCCATCAATCTGGCAGCTGCAGTGATCATCCTCCTGTATGAGCTGCGTCTTGCAGTTGACAGCGGAAAGACCATTACAACGATTAGCCGTTCGGGATCAGAATTCGATGATTCCGAAATCATGGCGACCCATGCTCAGGTTGAAGGTTTTTTCGGACATCTTCATTCAGTGTTGGAAGACGTCGAGTTTATTGCGGAGAGTCCTCGGGAGGTGTTGATGCGAAAAATTCGCCGAATCTTCCTACGCCCAGATTTAACTGTTGATGAAGTTAATATTCTTCGCGGAATTTTGACAGCTGTCGAAAAGAAGACCAAAGCTTGATTGATTCGACAGTCGCAACGAAATGAAGCAGATTTGTGATGCGATGGGTGATTCGAATTTTAGTTTTGTTGCTCGTGATAATTGCAGGTCCAATCTATATGCTTGCTACCGGAGATTTTATGGGTAGGCATTGGTCACAAGCAGAAAATGGATCCGCGGGCATTGCTCCTCACCCTTCCGAGTTCAGTGAAGCAGTTGTGCAAGTCTATGCAGCTAGGACGTGGGGTGCGCGCGGTGCGGTTGCTGTTCATACCTGGATTTCAGTCAAACCTACTAATGCATCAGCCTATACGGTTTATCAGAAGATTGGCTGGCGTTTACGATACAGAAATTCTGCCATGTCATTTCGAGAAGACGTTCCCGACCGATATTGGTATGGCAACGAACCCTGGCTACTCGCTGATCTGCGCGGAGAGCACGTGGATGCAGTAATTGATAAGATTCACAGTGCTGCGATGACGTATCCACATGCTAACGAATACAGGCTTTGGCCGGGGCCCAACAGCAACTCGTTTACAGCCTGGGTACTCCGTCGGGTGCCGGAACTTCGAGCAGATTTACCGCCCACCGCAATTGGTAAGGATTGGCTCGGCTTGGGTAAGTTTTGGGGGCCGGCGCCAAGTTCAACTGGATTTCAGGTTTCACTATTAGGTGTATTAGGCGTTACAGTTGGTGTTGAAGAGGGGCTCGAATTCAATATAGCAGGTGCACACATCGGAGTCGATCCACTTGATCTCGCCTTGCGATTACCAGGTATTGGCATACTTTCCGTGGACGGCTACCACTAGAAGATACGTGTAACTCAAGTTTCGGCGTCTAAATTAACGGTTTTCGAGCATTTTTATTTATTCAAGGTAACCTTTGTTTTTCCGAATATTGATGTGAACTAGGTGACAAGTCGCCTTATTCTTAAGCAATTACTCTCAAGGCAATGGTAGCGGTGTCTGTTCAGAACAAAGAATTTGAGGGGTCGGTCACTTGTTCACCATTTGGTTTACGACGGTCACCCAGCAGTCGTCCATGGACTCATAAGCGGTGACGCAAATCGCGAACCGATTCGTTCAGATGCGCATACGGGATGAATTTCCCTACGTATGTTGTACCAGTGCAGCCTCTTCGGCTACTTAGATTACATCACGCGCATCCTTTATAGTGCGCTCTAGTCAATATTTTTGTCGCCCGTCAGCTTCTTTCTCTTCGGACTACATCCTGCGGAAACAAGCTTGTGAGTATCACACGTGTTAGAACCTACACAACGCTGAACTCTGGATTGAGGTTCTGTAATTTAGAAAATGATCAGTCAAATTGAGCGAATTCGGATAGAAATCGAGTAAGCCCAATTGCTTCTGTGTTGTCGCGCATTGAAAATCCGCCGTTTCCAGAGTAAATGACTAATTTCCGAGTCGCTTTCATGTCTTCACAGGCCGAGTGAAACTCTCTAGAAATTTTGGGTGAAGACGAACGTTTGATTTCAATTGCAACAATTGAATTGCTAGGACCCTCCATCACCAAATCAATTTCAGCACCAGTGGCAGATCTATAGTAGCTAAACCGCCATGTGTCCGGCAGATGCCTGATAATGTTTTCAACGACGAACCCCTCCCAACTGGCACCTACACCCGGATGCCCCAATAGCGTTTCTAAGTTCGAAATATTCAACAGACGATGAAGTATGCCGCTGTCACGCAGATACACTTTCGGTGACTTGACTAACCGTTTCTTTGTGTTTCCAGACCAGGGAGGTAAATACCTGACCATGTAAAAATCAGAGAGCAGATCAATATAGGAGCGAATAGTTTTATGATCGACCTCAAGACTTTTACCCAAGTTCGAGAGGTTAACTTGCTGACCGTTCAAATGAGCGAGCATGCTCCAAATACGTCGCATTCGCACGCTCGAAACTCTGGGCCCCATGAATGGTATATCGCGTTCCACATAGGAGGCAATGAAATTTGTTCGCCAGTCCCAACTTTCACCGTTGTTCTGGGCTAGGAAACTGAGTGGAAAACCACCTCTTAACCAGAGATTATTGATATCAAACTGTAGCGCATTGGATTGATGGATTTCAGGAATTGAAAAAGGACTGAGCTCCAAATACTGTATTCGTCCTGCCAATGTTTCAGTCGAATGCTGAATTAAGTCCCTAGACGCGGAACCCAGCAAAATGAAGTGTCCGCCTCTTTCTCCGTTACGTATTCTCTCGTCAATCAGACTGCGCAAAGTCGTAAATAGGTCAGTCTTCCTTTGCACCTCGTCAATGATTAAAAGTTTGTTTTTGAAACCGGAAAGATAATCTTCCGGTTCTTCAAGTTTAACGAGGTCGGAATCGCGTTCCAAGTCCAAATAAAATGACTCCTTTTCCAGAAATTGGTTTGAAAATTCTAGCGCAAGTGTTGTTTTGCCGACTTGGCGCGGCCCCAAAATAGCGATGACTGGCACAGTTGCCAGCGCTTTTACAATTCTATTTTTCAGTGATCGAGAAATCATTAATCTACTGCTGACGCAGTTACCAAAACATTTACAATCCGTTTCTGCAATTTGGGAATTATATTCCCAAATTGCAAGACATGTCAATTCTTGAATCTTTTGCTTCGTCGGTTGGTGTAGGACTGTTCAATATCTCTGCCATGACGGATGTTTCGGTTGGCAAGTTATTCAGCACAATTTCCGAAGTCAGACAGCGCATCTGTGATCAATTGGGCTGATGAAGACATTGCTACGAATTCCCTAAAGTACACCAGCACAAGGCCGCTGACTGAAGAAGTTCGCAACCAATTACACCGCTTGAAGTAAAATTTCATGACACTTGAAATTTCGACTGTTTCGAACTATCTATTGTCTAGTAACAACAGAAGCAAAGCGATCATGGCCATTACATTGACAGAATCTGCGGCAGACCGGATCCGATCTTACCTTGAAGGATCAGATGGTCAGGGACTAAGATTTGGTGTGCGAAAAACCGGCTGTTCCGGTTTTGCATATGTTGTTGACATCGTGCCCGAAGCAAAATTAGACGATCATGTTTTCCAAAGCCGTGGAATTGATGTCTTTGTTGACCCCAAAAGTCTCGAACTGGTCGATGGAACCACAATCCATTTTGAAAAACAGGAACTGGCTGAATCGTTCGTCTTCAAAAATCCAAACGTCAGTGCTGAATGCGGTTGCGGTGAAAGTTTCACCGTTGACTGATTAATCTATCCCTTCGGCGACGTAGGTATCCTGACGCGCCAACTATCCTCTAGACCTATGTCAACGCCGTCGTCTGTTCAATCCCAATTCGAACGCCCTTCAGTCTCAATCGAGACACTTGGTTGCAAGGTCAATCTCTTCGAATCAGAGTACATTTCGAGTCAACTGCAGAGTTTTCCTCCAGAAAAGATAAACTTTGACGGGAATGACGTATGCATAGTCAATACCTGCACCGTCACGCGCGAAGCTGACAGACAATCGCGTCAAGCAATACGGCGCGCCATTCGTAAAAATCCCGATTCAACCATCATTGTGACCGGCTGCTATGCCGAAATGAATGCCGATGAATGTGCGAGCATCCCGGGTGTTGATTACGTTGTGCCCGGTAGCAAGAAATTGCAGATTCCACAACTGATTTCAGGTGAGGTTAATTTCGATGACTTGACTTCATCTTCAAAGAACAGAGATTCCACTCTCATGCCGGAGTTGGCCATTTCGGGTTTTGATGCACGAACTCGGGCTAACTTGCAGATTCAGCAGGGGTGTGATAACGGTTGTACGTTTTGCATCATTCACAAAGCAAGGGGTCCTAGCCGGTCGATTGCACCGACGACTGTACTGCGTCAGGTGGAAAGCTTTGTCGAACAGGGATTTGCAGAAATCGTAATTTGCGGCATTGATTTGGGTTCTTATGGCGACGATCTTGAAAAAGACGGTAATTTCGATATGAATTTAGCGGTATTGACGAGTGAACTGGCTGAAAGACATCCTGATACTAGATTTCGACTAAGTTCCATTGATCCGGCCCACATCACTTCTAAACTCGTAAGTATCATCGAACGTTTCGATAACATTTGCCCGCACATCCATCTTTCATTACAAAGTGCATCACCGATTATTCTGAAACGCATGAAAAGACGCTATCAGCCAGATGATGTTTATGCTGCTGTTACCGCGCTTCGCAACGTGCGATCAGATTTGGTCCTGTCAGCTGACATCATGGCTGGTTTTCCCACTGAAACTGAGTCCGATTTTGCAATGACTAAGTCTGCAATATTCGATCTGGAAATTGCTTATCCTCATGTTTTCGCGTATTCGGAAAGGGACGGGACGCCTGCTGCAAGAATTCCGAAACAGGTTCCACCCGAAGTTCGAAAAACACGCGCAAGACTGCTGCGAAATGCTGGCGATACGGTACGCCAAAAAGTGCTCTTACGCTACATTGGGAAATCTGTCGAAGTCCTGACGGAAGGCAGAGTCAGGCGTACAAACTCGACGTTATATCGTGCCCGATTATCCAATTACCTGCCGGTTTACTTTGAAAGTGAGCGTGATGTATCAGGTCAATTTATGGAACTCATACTGACTGGTCTGCATCATGACGGCTTGCTTGGACAATTACACAAGGACTGAGTAAATTAGGCCGTATTGAGCCAGAATTTCACGTGATTAGCGCCAATCGGACCGGCGATAATTCGTAAAATATTCAGTCTGACGCAAGCCGCGGATGCTCTCAAAGTAGACCGCCATTCAAACCAAAAAAATCCAAATTCTGACTCAGATACAAAGGTGCACGCTATATGGCTGTAGAACGAACTTTATCCATTATCAAACCCGACGCTGTACGAAGAAACCTGATAGGCGAAATAAATCGCCGATTCGAAGCCGGTGGACTTTCAATTGTGGGCTGTAGAATGGTTCATTTGGATCAGGAGCAGGCGGAGGGATTTTACGCGGTACACAAAGAGCGACCATTTTTTTCCAGCCTGGTTGAGTATATGCAGTCTGGTCCGGTTGTCGTGCAGGTTCTGGAAGGCAAAAATGCAATTGCCGCAAATCGTGAAATCATGGGTGCAACCAATCCAGCTGACGCCGCTCCGGGCACTATTCGTGCAGACCTCGCCGAGTCGTTAGAGCGAAATTCGGTGCATGGTTCAGATTCACCGGAAAACGCAAAAATTGAAATCGCCTTTTTCTTTTCTGACAACCAGATTCATTCGCGCTAAATCTGTTTGGCTGTTGAATTCAGCTGACTAAATGAAATTGCTATGAAAGTCAATCTCATCGGGCACCCTAAAAATCAACTGATTGAATTCTTCGCCGAACTTGGCGAACCGGGATTTCGCGCCAGCCAGGTTCTCAAGTGGATTCACCAGCGTGGCGTTACCGAATTCGAGGAGATGACTGACCTTAGCAAGTTGCTTCGAGCCAAACTTGCTGAAATCGCAGTTGTCGAAGGACTCAAACCAAAGACTGAAATAGTGTCAGCGGATGGCACCCGTAAGTGGCTTCTTGCACTGCCAGATGGGAATTGCATAGAAACGGTGTTTATCCCTGAGGATAGTCGCGGAACGCTTTGTATTTCGTCACAAGTGGGTTGTTCTTTGAATTGCACGTTTTGTGCGACAGGTCGACAGGGATTCAATCGTAATTTGAGTTCAGCTGAAATTATTTCCCAATTGTGGCATGTCCACAATGAACTGAGAAGTGATAACAACCGCCGTCCGATTACGAATATCGTGTTGATGGGTATGGGAGAGCCTTTACTCAATTATGAGGCTGTCGTTGCGGCGATGCTGTTGATGCTGGACGACAATGCCTACGGTTTCTCCCGTCGTCGGGTTACTCTCAGTACAGCTGGCATCATCCCAGGCATTGAACGACTGCTTACTGACTGTCCTGTCAGTCTTGCTGTGTCATTGCATGCGCCGCATGATGAACTTAGAAACCAGTTGGTACCACTGAACAGAAAGTATCCAATAGCAGAGTTGATGGATGCCTGCCGAAAGTATGCGGCATTCGACCGCCGCTGGCGTGTTACATTTGAGTACATCATGTTGAAAGGTATCAACGATTCGGTTTCTCAGGCCCGACAGCTCGCACGGATTTTGACAGAGGTGCCCGCTAAAGTCAACCTGATCCCCTACAACACTGTCGATGGGTTGCAATACGAACGTTCAGATCAGGACGCCATTGATCGATTCAGAGATGTACTGTTGTCGCAGCACATCATGACCATCACCCGGAAAACCCGCGGCGATGATGTCGATGCAGCATGCGGTCAACTCAAGGGAAAGTTTACCGACCGGACGCACCGTTCTGCAAAGTTGGCAGCCGAAGCAGTGCCGCTTGAATCGCTGGTTTAACCCTTGGTATTAGCGCAGGTTCAAAACTCGTGAGCATCAAGGTTCAATCGATTCGAGGCATGAATGATCTTCTGCCATCTGAAACTCATTGGTGGCAGGCTATAGAACGTGCCATTCTCGACGTCGTGGCGCTTTATGGTTATGAGGAAATCCGATTGCCACTTCTTGAGCGTACAGAGCTTTTCAAGCGCTCAATCGGTGAAGAGACAGATATCGTCGAAAAGGAAATGTACACCTTCCGCGACAATCGGGGAGATAGCCTGACACTTCGTCCTGAGGCAACCGCGAGTTGCGTACGTGCCTGTATTCAGCATGGACTCATTAACCGCAGCAAAGCAAGATTGTGGTATATGGGCCCGATGTTTCGCTATGAACGCCCACAGAAGGGTCGCTATCGGCAGTTCCATCAGTTCGGAATCGAAGCCTTTGGCTGGACAACCCCGGATATTGATGCCGAAATCATTTTGGTTGCGCATGCGTTGTGGCAGCAGCTGAATATCGCTGATCATGCCCAACTTGAAATTAACTCCATCGGTACACCAGAAGCCAGACAGAGATTTCGGGCAGACTTGGTATCGTACTTTGGTAATTATCGGGACTCACTGGATCCGGACAGCCAGAGACGGTTGGCAACCAATCCACTCCGAATTCTTGATAGCAAGAATCCTGATATGCAGGAGATCATTGAAGAAGCGCCTGTCATGACGGACTATCTGGATTCGGAATCTGCATCCAGATTTGACAGGCTGTGCAATTTGTTGGCTTCCCAGGACATTGGATTTACGATCAATCATCGCCTGGTTCGGGGTCTTGATTACTATACCGACACCGTCTTCGAATGGACAACAAATCTTCTGGGTGCGCAAAACGCAATTTGTGGTGGCGGACGTTATGATGGTTTGGTTGAGCTCTTGGGAGGCGGACCCATTCCCGGAGCCGGATTCGCGATGGGTTTGGAGCGGCTGATCGAAGTGCTTCGACAGAGTGACTATAGTGTTGGACTTGCGAGACCTCAAGTTTACGTCTGTACTTTAGGATCTGATGCTGAGGTTGAAGGTTTGAACATAGCTCAGGAACTTCGAGCTGAGGGTATTCGAACCACTGTTCACTGTGGTGGCGGTAAACTCTCACAGCAACTAAAAAACGCTGATCGAGCAAGTGCTGTGCTCGGCGTTATAATCGGTGCGGACGAAATAACGTCCCGTACCGCAATAGTCAAATCGCTGCGAACTGACGCAGAGCAGCAGTCTGTTGTTCGGAGCAAAATTGTTGAAACAATTCAAGGAATGCTTCACTCGAAGCAATAGTGAAACAAAGGCAGAAAACCGATAAGAGAGCTTCTGATGACACCCGATGAAGAAAGACTAGATCAGGTTAAACAGTGGTGGAAAGAGTACCGCTGGACTGTGATCGGTGGAATCTCGGCTGGTGTAATCGGAGTGGGCGGCTGGACTGGTTGGACTGAATATACGCGAGTTCAACACGAATCGGCTTCGGCGCTATTTCAGGAGTTATCCGTCGCAGTTGTTCAGGCGGATGCAACCAGTGCACGCCGGGCATTTGATGAACTTTTTGAAGACTATTCGGGTACGGCTTATGCAGAAAAGGCGAGATTGCTATTGGCACGTACAGCTTATGAAGTCGGTGAGCAGGCTGATGCCAGACGATTGCTGGAAGATGCTGTTGATTTGTCATCAGACGAGTCGACTGTACATGCAGCCCGAATCCGTCTTGCACAGTTATTGATTGAAAATGCGCAATATCAGGAGGCTCTGGATCTTTTGGGTTCGGCGGATCCGGGACAGTTCGCATCTCACTATGAAGAGTTAAAAGGTGATGCATATCGTGCTATGAACCGGTACTCGGAAGCTAAAAAAGCGTATGAGGCAAGCCTTGATCGTCTAGGTTTTAACTCCGGTTATCGAACAATTCTTACATTGAAGTTGAACGACACACTGGTCGCAGAGTAAGTTCTCTGGTAATTGTTTCGTACATTTGATAGTGCCGGTTCGGAATAATGAATTCTCAAGTTTGCGTAAGAAACCGCCTGTTATTCTTTTCTTAACTCTACTATTGACAACTACTTGTTTCTTCTCAGGAAAATCGAAATGATTCGAATAATTCCGGCCATTCTAGCGGTATTTCTACTCACCGCCTGTGGTACGCCCAAGATACCTGCTCCTGATCCCACACCTCTCAGCGACATTCAGGAATCTGTGGAACTGATATCCAGATGGAGTAGCAATGATGTAAGAGTTTCATCTCGAAAAGACCAGTCATTTCTATCTTTACGTCCGAGTTTGGAATCCGGACTGTTGATTGCTGCGTCACCAGAAGGAGAAGTCTTTGCTTTCAATTCGAATTCCGGGGCGACGATCTGGACAACTGAATTGAGCCAGAACATTTCTGCAGGTACTGGAACAGGTGATGGCATAGTAGTCGTTGTCAGCGAAACGGGTACGGCCTATGGTTTGGACATCAGGGACGGTGCAGTACTGTGGGAGTATCAACTTGCCGAGCTGGTTTTCTCACCACCGCTGATTTATAGAAATCAGGTCATATTACGAACCATTGATGGAAACCTGATTGTACTGTCAGCAGTTAGCGGTGAATTTTTATGGGATGCGATTTACGATCAGCCGGAATTTTTAGAATTCGGTTCAGCGGCACCGGTTGGATATCAAAATGTTGTCATATTTGGTAACGCCTTGGGTCGGGTGATTGCTACGGATCTGACGAGCGGATTTGAGGCCTGGAGTGTTTTTCTCGGTTCAGAGCGCAGCGTAGGGCAGTTGAGAAGTCGAGAATCACGTCCGGTTTTGTTTCAGGACCTCTTGATTCTGTCTGATCTGTCAAGAGCAATTGTTGTTTATGACCTCTCAACGGGAAATGTGATGTGGGAATCCCGCCTGGATGCGGGACGTAATACCGACGCTGATAACAATACCGTTTATGGACATAGAACGGATGGCCTTGTATTGGCTTTCAACCAGATAAATGGGTCACATCGGTGGCAGCAGAACGCTCTGCTTTACCGTGGAATAGACGACTTGGCACTGGTAGACGGGCGACTAGTCGTCGGTGACGGGCAGAGTTTTTTACACATTTTTGATCAGAATAGTGGTGAAATTATCGGCCGCCACCGAGCACGCGAACGAGTCGCGTCGGGAGGATTCTTGGGTTCAGGAAATAGTCTTTACGTGTATTATCGCTCTGGAGATATCGAAGCTTTCACTATAACGTCAGCGAAATAGTTAGTAGTGTTGTCCTATCGATAATTGGACGCTCCGGGGTCGGTGGTTGCCCCGTCATCAGTTTCAGACGCGTCGTACCTTTTCAATTTTGCTTCAAGTGCTGCAGTTGCCATGCTCCCCGTCGTCAGTATCGTCGGACGTCCCAATGTCGGAAAATCGACTCTCTTCAACCGTCTGACCCGCAGCCGGAACGCTCTGGTTGACGATGTTCCCGGAGTAACTCGGGACCGCATGTATGGATTGGCTAGTTCAGGTGACCGTAATTTCCTGATCGTTGATACAGGTGGACTAGTCGATGATGACGAAACCTTCTCTGAACTCATCAGTGATCAGGTTGAAGCGGTACTTGAGGAATCCGATGCAATCATTTTTTTACTGGATGCGACTGAGGGACTGACAGTTGCTGATGAACAGATCGCGAGTCGGTTAGGGAAAACCAACTCTCCGATTTCGATTGCAGTCAACAAGAGCGAGGGCATGGCACCAGAGTTGGTGACAGCCGATTTTCAAGCACTTGGATTCAGTGATCCACTTCCCATATCCGCCAAGCGGGGCAGTGGTGTTGCAAGAATGATCGAGCCGATTGTTCAGTCTCTACCCAAGATTGAAGACCCGCTCTGGCTCGATCCGGGGCCAAAGGTTGCAGTAATTGGTAAACCCAATGTTGGCAAATCTACTCTGATCAATGCACTCTGTCAAAACGATCGACTGATCGTCAGCGATACGCCAGGAACGACTCGTGATACGGTGACTGTGCCGCTACAGATTGGAGAGGCTCGATTCCGTTTTCTTGATACTGCCGGAGTCAGACGACGGTCCAGGGTGAATGAAACACTGGAAAAGCTATCCGTCGTAAAGACTCTGCAGGCAATTGAGGCTGCACACGTTGTCATATTGGTCGTAGATGGAACCGAACCCGTTTCTGACCAGGATGCGACATTGGCCGGGTTGGTGCACCGTGCCGGTCGACCGGTTGTAATTGTGGTGAATAAATCTGACAGAATACGAGCAGTACAACGATCAGAAGTTTTGAAAACACTTCAAAGAAAACTCGCTTTTGCTGCACATCATGAAGCCTTCTTTGTATCCGGACTGAAGCGTCAGGGGCTCAAGAAGTTGTTGCAGGCAGTTGGAAAAGCGTATCGCTCTGCCATGATTGAAATGCCGACAGCAGTGCTCAATCGCATGCTTCAAGATGCAGTCACTCAAACACCCCCGCCTATGTCAGGTCGACGGCCCGTTAAGCTCAAATATGCACACCAGGGCGGGCGAAATCCACCTGTCGTGGTGATCCACGGCAACAATGTCGAAACCGTCGCAGATCACTACCGACGCTATCTGGAAAAGTACTTTAGGGAGAGATTCAAACTGTTCGGCAGCGATGTACGCGTTGTCTTTCGTTCCGGCAAGAATCCCTTTGATTCGAAGCGCTGAATCTTTACTTAGGAACTGACCGATTCAACATCAAGATCAAGCGTGCCCTTGGCAAGTTGTGCCTTGACTTTGTCGCCGGGTATAACAGATTTTGCGTCTTTCAGGATGGTGTTATCCTTCTTGCTTCGTACAATCGCATAGCCGCGATTGAGTGTAGCTTGCGGATTCATGGTTTCTAGTTGCGTTGCAAGCGATTCAACCCGGGCGGCGAATTTTTCCTGTAAATTTGCGGTTGATTGCTGGAGGCGATCTGCAGCTGATACGAGATCTTTGGAAAACTGATCGATTGTTGGTGCCGGTGATCGGTTCAACAGTCTTTGGTAATTGACTTTGACCGTTCCACTTTGCGCATCGAAGGTGCGACTGATCTCCGTAACAAGTCTTTTGCTGTAAGCACTGAACTGATTTTTCAGATTTGTGATTCTCTCTTTCGGGTGTACAAGGCTTGCCTCCGCCAAATCGATCTGTTGTGTGAAATCGCGCAATCTGGAGAGAATTCTATTGTTCAGATTTGTTTCGAACGTTGAGAGTTTCAACAACATTTCATCTATTGAGGGTGTACTGATCATCTCAGCCGCAGCGGTTGGTGTCGGCATTGGTTTATCTGCCACCCAGTCAACGATAGTCACGTCAGTATCATGTCCTATCCCGCTTACTATCGGAATACTGCTCAAGAAAACTGCGTCTGCTACGGATCGAGCATTGAACACCGAAAGGTCTTCAAGTGAGCCGCCACCCCGGCTGATGAGCAGTACGTCAACATCCATTTGCTGATTCGCAAGCTCAATCGCCGCCGTGATTTCTTTTGGTGCATTGTCACCTTGGACAGAAGTAGGATAAATCGTTAAGTGTATTGTTGGGTTTCTGCGTTTGAATGCATGAATGATGTCATGTACAGCTGCGCCAGTTGGAGATGTAATGATTCCGACTCGACGTGGATATGCGGGTAAACTCTTTTTTTTCTCTTGATCAAAGTATCCTAGCTCTTCAAGTTCCTTTTTGAGTTGCAAGTACTGTTGGTACAGTTCGCCTTCCTTTGAACTTCCGAACTGCACATTTTCAACAGTAAACTGGTAGTTCCCTCTTTGGGTAAAAATCGTAAGGTAGCCTTCAACAACAACCTCTCTACCATGTTCAGGAATCTGCCGTATTTTGTTTCGGTAGACAGTACCGGCGAATAGTACGCAGCTAATCTCGGCAGTTTTGTCCTTCAGCGAAAAATAGTAATGACCAGATTTTGACTTCGTGATGCTTGAAACCTCGCCACACAAACTAATCTGACTGAAACTGTTTTCCAGCAGTTCTTTTGCCTGAGCATTCAACTCACTGACAGAGTAGATTGTGTTTTCCGACAACAGTCCGATTCCGGTTTAGAGTAGATTCAGGGCTTTAGGTAAAGGAAGCATTGATGAATTAACGCATCAGAAAGGGATCCGGAATGGTATCTTCCGAGATATTTAGCCAGACAGTCTTTACCTTTGTATATTCCAGTGCCGCTTCAATTCCACCTTCTCGGCCATATCCCGAGAGACCATGTCCGCCGAATGGTACGATTGGAGAGACAGAGCGATAGGAGTTGACCCAGACGACTCCCGCATCAATCTGATTAATCATACGATGCGCCTTGGCAAGATTGCGGGTAAACACACCGGCAGCTAGTCCATACTCAGTATCGTTGGCCATTTCGACAGCCTCTTCTTCGGTCTCAAATGTGAGAACAGAAAGCACTGGCCCGAAAAGTTCCTTTCTGACCGAAGGTGCATCGGGATGTTCGGAACAGTCCAGAATGGTTGGCTGATAGAAAAATCCCGGCCGGTCGATATTGGCGCCACCTGTAACTAGCTTGGCACCTGCATCAATGGTGGATTCCACTACTTCATTAATCCAATTTCGCTGTCTTAGGGTACAAAGCGGTCCGACTTCCGTGCGGAAATCAGATGGATCATTAATAATCACATTCTGGGCGGTGTGCTTCAGTCTTTCTATGAAGGCATCCTTAATTGACCTTTGTATGATCAACCGTGAGCCGGCGACACAACTTTGTCCACTCGCTGCAAATATGGCAGATATTTGAGTGTTGGTGGCGCTTTCAATGTCCGCGTCCTCAAACACGACAAAGGGTGACTTGCCTCCCAGTTCCAGAGAGGAACTCGCAAGATTCTCCGCGCAGTGTCTCACGATGTGTCGAGCTGTTTCAGGTCCGCCCGTAAATGCGACGCGGGAGACCTGGGGATGGGACGCTAGAACGGAACCGCACTCCGGTCCAAAACCGGTAATGATATTGACGACACCAGGTGGGAATCCGGCTTCATCAATCAGCCGCGCGAATGTCAAAACCGGAGCCGCACCGTCTTCCGAGGCTTTGAGGACAACCGTACAACCGGCAGCCAATGCAGGGCCAAGTTTGACAGCGGACAAAAATAACTGACTGTTCCACGGAACAATGGCTGCAACAACACCAATGGGTTCTCGTTTGAGCCATACCTCCATGTTGGGTCGATCGATTGGCACATGAGCTCCTTCCATTTTGTCAGCGAGACCCGCGTAGTAGCGGTAAAAGTCTGCGACATAGTTGATCTGTGCACTTGTCTCCCGGATTATTTTTCCAGTATCGCGAGTTTCGATCTCTGCAATTGCCTTGGCATTCTTTTCCAGCAATTCTGCAAGTCGGTAAAGCAGTTTGCCGCGTTGCGTAGCGCTCAGTCCCGCCCACTTTGGATCGCTAAGTGCTCTTGCCGCAGAGGCGACAGCATTATTAACGTCCTCTCTACGCGCTTCGGGCATCAAAGCCCATGGTTCTCCGTTCGCTGGATTAATCGTTTCAAACGTGTCGCTGCCGTTTTGAAAGTCGCCGCCAATATACTGCTGAAACTGGTCCATGATTTTTCCTTAAGTAAGTTGCACTTTAGACGTTGAAAGTGAATTGAATGACTCGCACAAGACGAGAAATTTTCTTTTTGTGAAAGAGAGGATCAAGTTCACTTACCCATTTTAATTCAGTCAAAGTTTCCAGCGAAAAAATGGGACAACGATCAGTTGCACGATCGGTAATTCTCATAAAAGGCGTCGTTCTACGTATGAACATCACACCTGATTCGGTATAATGCACAAATGGAAACCATCGATCAGGCCCTCACTTTTGATGACGTTCTTTTGGTGCCGGCTCGTTCCTCAGTCCTGCCCAAAGAAGTCAGTTTAAAAACTCACCTCACCCAAAATATCGCTCTCAATTTACCGTTGCTGTCAGCGGCCATGGACACCGTTACAGAGTCTGGCATGGCGATCGCGTTGGCGCAACTGGGAGGTTTGGGAGTGATTCATCGGAATCTCTCCCCGCAACAACAGAGCGAGGAAGTTCGGCGTGTCAAGAAGCACGAGAGCGGAATCGTAACCGATCCCATCACCACCACCGCTGACAGGACAATTTCAGAAGTGATGGATTTGATGGCAAAACATCAGGTATCGGGAGTTCCGGTTCTTGATGATGGAAAGCTCACGGGAATTGTTACCAATCGAGACCTTCGGTTCGAGAGCCGTACTGATGCCTTGATCACCTCGGTGATGACCCCGAAGAATCGACTGGTTACTGTGAGAAAAGGTGCCAGAAAAGAAAAAATTCTCGACCTGCTCCACTCCAATCGAATTGAAAAGCTCCTGCTCGTAGATAAGGATTTTCAACTGGAGGGACTGATCACTGTCAAGGACATTATGAAATCACAGGTTTATCCCAACTCCTGTAAGGATGAAGATGGACGCTTAATGGTTGGTGCAGCAGTTGGAACGACAGCGGTTGAGGTGGAACGCGTTGGCATGCTAGTTGATGCAGGGGTTGATGTTGTTGTGGTTGATACTGCACATGGTCATGCTGAACGGGTATTGGAACAGATAGGCGAAATCAAACGTCAGTTCTCCAAAATTGAAGTAGTTGCGGGCAACGTTGCAACTGGTGAAGCGGCTTTGGACTTGGCCGAACAGGGGGCTGATGCGGTGAAAGTTGGAGTAGGTCCAGGTTCGATATGTACCACCCGAGTGGTCGCAGGGGTAGGGGTGCCGCAATTAACCGCTGTCATCAATGTGTCCCGGGCACTGAAGGACACACCAGTAAAAGTAATTGCAGATGGTGGAGTTCGTTATTCTGGAGATTTGGCAAAAGCCATTGCGGCAGGTGCACACTCAATCATGGTCGGTAGCCTTTTGGGTGGTACTGATGAAGCTCCTGGTGAAATTGAGGTATACGAAGGTCGAACTTACAAGTCCTATCGTGGCATGGGATCATTGGGTGCGATGGAAGGTGGTTCGAAAGATCGATATTTTCAGGAGACAGAGACTAACAGCGTGAAACTGGTTCCAGAAGGCATCGAAGCCCGGGTACCATATCGTGGCTCAATGCAAACTGTTGTTCATCACCTGATGGGTGGCCTTCGTTCCAGTATGGGGTATACCGGAAGTGCGGATATTGATGCATTGCGTACACATGGTCGGTTTTTGCGTATTACAAATTCGGGCATCCGTGAAAGCCATGTTCACGATGTTGAAATCGTTAAAGAGTCACCAAACTACCAGCGATATTGAGTTTGCGACCGAATTCTTCCGAATGGCGTAGAGCGAAGTGTTCGACTTGTACCGAGTCAATCTGAAAATCTTTTTGTTGCTGTTGTAAAGAGCAAAGCAATTTATTCCAATCCATAGAATTGGTTGCAGACACCTACACACTCGAGTTACCTAAAGAACGCATACTGGTTCTGGATTTTGGTTCGCAGTACACACAGCTCATCGCGCGACGCGTGCGCGAATGTGGTGTTTACAGTGCGATTTATTCCTACGATACACCTGTCGATTCAATTTTCGAGTTCAAGCCGACCGGTATCATCCTTTCGGGCGGTCCGGCCACAGTAACTGAAAAATTCACTGCTCGGGTTGCACCAGAAGTATTGAAACTGGGGGTACCTGTACTTGGCATCTGCTACGGAATGCAAACCATTGTGGCGCAACTGGGTGGTCAGGTTGAAAATGCATTGGTGCGAGAGTACGGTCATACCGAAATGCATCTGATTGGCACATCGGAGTTGCTGACTGATACCGATGGCGCGACGGTGAGTAAGACGTCTCCCACGATGAATGTGTGGATGAGTCATGGAGACCGGGTGATCAAAATGCCGCCAGGCTTTGAATCCATTGCTGAATCTGCTGCTTCTCCCTATGCCGCTATAGCGGATACAAGCCGACACTTCTACGGGCTTCAATTCCATCCAGAGGTTACACATACAGAGGGCGGAAAAGAAATTCTCCAGCGATTTCTCCATGTCATATGCGGGTGTTCATCTGACTGGCAGACCGGATCAATCATTGATGCACAAATTGACAGCATCAGACAGACTGTCGGAGCTGACAACGTGATTTTGGCTCTTTCTGGAGGAGTGGATTCATCAGTATGCGCAGCTTTGCTGCAACGGGCGATTGGCGATCAGTTAACTTGCATTTTTGTCGACAACGGCTTGCTGCGCTTGAATGAAGCACAGATAGTGCGCAAGAATATGGTCGAAAAACTCGGTGTGGACGTCGTGACCGTTAAAGCAGAGGACCGATTCTTTTCCGCGTTGTCAGGCGTGACTGATCCTGAAGAAAAGCGCAAGATCATTGGCCGGGAATTTATTGAAATATTTCAGGAAAAATCAAGGGATCTACAGGGAGTGAAGTGGCTGGCTCAGGGTACGATCTATCCGGATGTCATCGAATCAGCGGGTGCGCATACCCAAAAAGCGAAAGTCATTAAGTCTCATCACAACGTGGGCGGTCTACCGGACTCAATGCATCTGCATCTGCTGGAGCCGCTTCGGGAGTTGTTCAAGGATGAGGTTCGAGAGGTTGGTGTGGAACTCGGACTACCACCGGACATCGTTTACCGACACCCTTTTCCAGGACCAGGTCTTGGAGTTCGAATTCTTGGGGAAGTCAAAAAACAGTATGCAGATTTACTGCGTCTGGCTGACGCAATCTTCATCGAAGAGCTGATCAGAAATGGTTTGTATTATGAAGCAAGCCAGGCTTTTGCTGTGTTTTTACCGATCAAGTCTGTGGGTGTGGTTGGTGATAATCGGGCGTACGATTATGTGGTGAGTTTGCGGGCAGTTCAGACTCAGGATTTCATGACTGCAAGATGCATGCGAATTCCGTTTGAAATTCTAGAAGCAATTGCCAGTCGTATTGTTAATGAAATTCCTGGAATTAGTCGAGTCACCTATGACATCTCAAGCAAACCGCCGGCGACGATTGAGTGGGAGTGACGGCATGTATGGCAGTCGTTGACACCTGCAGGCATCTCTTGTAGATTCAAATACTTGATTAGCGGTTGGTAGGATACGCTAACGATTCTCGGTAATAGCGAGCATTTTCTCTGCGGAGGCTTCGGCCGGGTAGTTGGCTCTCGCTCTTTCACAGAGCGCCTCGGGCTGTATTGCCGGTTTAGTTTTGATCCGTGTCAGGTTGCAGCAGTTGTGCTCGGAAAAAACCAACATTGACCGCAAGCCCAGGAAGCAGGTATTGAAACAAACGCACAACGTCCAGAACTTCGTCCAGCGAAGCATCTCGTTTCGCGGCAGTCTGCAGTTGATCGCTGGTGAGTGCACCGGGATTGGGTAAATCCAGTGCCAGTTGAACCGCTTTTTCATGCACCTTTGTAACCGCAGAAGCATATTCGTCTGTTGCGATATTCGGTTTCAGATTTTGCCACGCCCTGTCGAAATAACTGGGCCATCTTGCCAGGGCGCGATAATCGGTATTGACGAAGGGCAGGCCAAGCGTGGTTTTGATATCTTCATATAACTCTTGCAATTGAGCATTGCCATGGTGAGGTTCAATCAACATCAATGACGGAATGGGGCCATTCACTGGTAATTTCTTCACGAGGTTTGTCGATTGATTGCTGGAGAGGCTATGGTTTTCCAATAGTAGGCGCGCCTGAGTTGCCAGCATGATATAGGGCATGTTGCCAGCGGAAAAAACTTCGATCATATCCCGTATTTGGTCGATTTCCCCAGTAGCGTATCCCGCAGATAGCAACTCCCTCTCCAGCGTTCGATGGGGTAAGGTACTGGCGAGTTGCTCAACTTCATGGCGTAGTGTGTTGCAGGTTTCGTCGAATTGTTGGGAAGCACAAAGCGGGCGTAACCCATGCCACAACACCGAATAGAATTGGGTGTAATGGGCGAATGCCATTGTGACGACACCCATCCACGGAACTTGGAGCACCTGTTTTGTGTCCTGGTAGGTTTCCAACAAGGCCCCTTGAGCCTCGATTTCAGGTACTGGATGTATCGGTGGAGTCGGCGTGGGTTTGATCCGTCGCAAGGGACAGACAGTCATGTGATCACCAAAAGTGGGAGAATTCATAAACGGTTTCAAACCTCGATAGTCGCATCCATAGCTTGCCTTATTTGCTACTTGCAAACATTGACGGATTGTACCCGTTAACAAGATAACGTTGCTGGAATACTACGGCAGGAACAGTATTAGTCCATCTCGACAGCAACGCTTTTCCGTGGTTTTAACCTACCCGCAAATGTATCTGGGTTCAGGTCGACTCGGCCTCAATTCAATTAAAATTGACTAATCCGATGATATCCAGCAACAAGATTGTTGCAACATAATCGCTGGAGGCAGCAAGAGGTGACATGATGGCTCTGACGAAACAATTTAAGAAAACCATACAGGCACGCGCCCGAAGGAATCCCGCGTTTCGCAAGGCCCTATTGCAAGAAAGTGTCGAATGTTTGCTTGCAGGCGATATTAATGCTGGCAAGGCATTGCTACGCGACTATATCAATGCGATGATCGGTTTCGAGGAACTCTCCTAGAGGTTTGATATATCGGGCAAGAGTCTCATGCACATGTTCGGACCGAAAGGTAATCCCCAAGCGAATATCTTGATTGCGGTGATTCATTTCCTGCAAGAGCAATTGGTAGTGCCACTCCATTTTTTAGTCGTGAATGGTATCAATTACTTAAGTCATTTAATGTTAAAGTTCGGTTAAGAATGGCAGGCAATCCAGCTTGCCAATTCCTTCTCCGAAATTTCTCCCGCAGCCAATTTCATAAAAATTCGGTATTTTTCAGATTCTAACGCGAGCAGCTCCACTCCATTTAGCTTCAGAAACAGGCGACCGACAACAAAGACCGTGCGCTTATTTCCATCAATGAATGGGTGATTGCTCACTATTCCATAAGCATAAGCAGCCCCTAATTCAGCGATGTCCGGAATTGGCTGTTTGAAGTAATAGAGGTTTTGGGGTCGGGTTAAGGCTGATTCCAACAGTCCATGATCTCGCACACCCTCTGCACCACCATGTTCTGCAATTTGCCTGCGGTGAATTGCATACACAACATTTTCCAGAATCCAGATAGGTTCAGCCACTATTCACTCAATTTCTTGAGCACATTGCGGTCTTCACGCATTATGTTTTCCGCCACATCCATCTGACGCGCAAATTCGGGATCATAGGGGCTTAGTTCGATACCGTTTGAAGTTTCTGTTGCATAAAGCACATCGCCTTTCCTCACTCGTAATTTGGCAAGGACTTCTTTACCCAGAACGATTCCTATGGAATTTCCTACGGTAGTTACCTTCATCCGATGCATAATCCACCTCTTTTATAACGATAGTTATAATATTCCATCTTTGGTGTCAAGTTAATCAATCATTAAACTGAGGGCTTTGCGTTAGCCCAAATTCCTGGTAACCGACGAAACTTTGAGTGCCCGAATGTCGGCTAGTGCGGCTTTTTATATCTGCCAACTCCGTTTCAGGCGATGATTGCGATATTCAAATAGCGACAAAATCAGACCCCGAGCAAATTGAGGCCGCGTACAACCCCTTGATCGTGCTACTTGGCCGATGGGGTGCAAACTGCGCGAATTCGAATTCACTCGAATATGGTCAGAGTCCCTGTTGCTGGGCGGTTTTGTGGGGAAAAGAAAAAGAAGGCTTTTTAAATCACGCACGATGTCAAAAAGTTACAACAAAAAATACTGATCGAAAATGCCTCAAATTCATACAACCGCTTTCATGTGAAAATAGCTACATAGATTGTTCACACGTTTCTACGAATTGGGGGTGAGTACAGACTGTAATTAAACCTATCAATTGCGATCTTCACAACATTCAGCGCTACATAAAAACCAAAAGAATTTAGTCCAAGTCCTGAACCAGAGATTGCTGAACACCATTGGGTACAGAATCAATCATGTATGAGTAATTCTCGTGGTCAATGCCAACGGATATTTCACTTCCGGACTTCACTGCTTCGATGAAGGAAGAAGAAAGTTCAAACCTCAGAAAATGAACTGCGGAAGTCTTGTCGTCAGTTGATCGATCAAGATCTTCATCTGCAATCGCATAGACTTTGGACTGGCCTTCAGTTTCCACCCACACCCGATCTTCGATTCCAACAAGTTTGGCCAGCATTCGCCGTCGCTCCTCGACATCGGGGTACTCCAGCATGAATGTTGCTTTCCAGTTTTGACCGGTAGGGATTAGTGGATTGTAGGCATCGAGTTCATCTTCGATACCTGCAGCTTCGAACGTTTTTTCAATGCGAAGCATTTCCTGAATTTGGTAGTGAATTGTGAGGCGGTCTTCAAAGTAAAGGTTTGCGGCAGGTCCAATTTGAAGGCGCCGATTTTTCTTGTGATCCAGGACCGAAGTACGAAAATCATCTCGCTTTACAGAGTAGTCTTCAAGTGACAGGAGGTCTTCTCTCTTTAGTTGTTCCATGAGTTAGATTCCATATGCAGTACGGAGTAAGGAAATTGGGTGTTCTGGTTGGGCAGAATGTTCCCCGGAATTGGCCGCAATGTGCGAAGCGGCCAGTACACAATCACTGGCGATGTGGTCTGGTTCAACTTTCTTGACCTGGTTGGCAATCGGACGGACAATTTTTTTTGAAAACTCGAAAAACTCTTTCTTTACTGCATAAGTTCCGTCATGCCCGGAGCAGCGTTCTACCGTTGTGATATCGGTATCAGGAATCAGTTCAAGTGTCTGACGAGTCTTTGCACCAACATTCTGGACCCGCTGATGACAAGCGGCGTGGTAAAAAACTTTGCCCAGCGCATTTTTAAATTCGGTAGTCAAAAGTTTATGCTTATGGCGAAACATCAGGTATTCAAAGGGATCGTAAACCGCCTCCTTAACCATCTGGACCTTTGAATCATCCTTGAACAGCAATGGTAATTCCTGCCGGAACATGAGCGTGCACGATGGAATGGGAGTGATGACATCCCACCCGTCTTCGACGAACTTTGCGAGTTGACTTACATTTTGATCTTTCAGTCGCAGTATCGACTTCATGTCTCCAATTTCGAGTTTTGGCATACCACAGCATTGATCGTTTTTAACGACTCTTACCGGGATTCCGTTATGCTCAAAAACTTTGATCAGATCTTCATTCATCGTCGGGCTATTGTATTTGCCATAGCAAGTGGCGAATAAGACAACCTTGCCGTTCGTAGGACCGGCTTTTACCGGCTCAGTCTCAAGCGGATGGTGGTTGGATATTTTGCCGTGTACGCCGCTGCTGCAGAATTGAGGAAGCTTGGCATTCTGATGCACACCAATTACCTGTTCCATGGCTTTGCGGGCGAGTGAATTGCGATTGACCGCGTTGACGGCATTAAACGCTACTGGAATGCTGCCAAGTTTACCGATTGAGTCGGTCGATGAGAGCACACGATCGCGTAAAGCAGGTCGTCCTTTGCGGTTACCAACAATTTTTGCTCGCAACATCAAATGTGGAAAATCTACCTGCCATTCATGAGGTGGGACATAAGGACACTTGGTCATGAAGCACAGGTCGCAAAGATAGCAATTGTCGACGACGTCCCAGTATTTTTCTTTTGGAACACCGTCAAGCTCCATTGTGTCTGATTCGTCGATCGCATCAAACAGGGTGGGGAATGCGTTACAAAGGCTAAAGCATCGCCGACAGCCGTGACAAATGTCATAAACTCTTTCAAGTTCCTGAAAAAGGCTGGTTTCATTGTTGAACTCTTCGGACTGCCAGTCTAGCGCATGGCGTTCCGGTGCTTCCAGAGACCCTTCTCTCATATCAGTCTTGATGCGTCATTCAGATTTTGAAAAAAACAGGCGGAACCGCGAAGCCGCGATTCCGCCTGTTGTAGAGCTGATTCGATTAATTAAGCGTCGAGATTATCGAGCGCCTTCTGAAAACGATTGGCGTGAGAACGCTCAGCTTTTGCGAGTGTTTCAAACCAGTCAGCGATTTCGTCAAAGCCTTCATCACGAGCTGAAGAAGCCATTCCCGGGTACATGTCGGTGTACTCGTGGGTCTCTCCTGCGATTGCTGCTTTGAGATTTTCGGCTGTATGTCCGATTGGCAGACCGGTTGCTGGGTCTCCAACGGCTTCGAGATATTCAAGGTGGCCGTGGGCGTGGCCGGTTTCACCTTCCGCAGTAGAGCGAAACACCGCTGAAACATCGTTGTAACCTTCGACATCTGCTTTAGCAGCAAAGTAGAGGTAACGTCGATTTGCCTGAGACTCCCCGGCGAATGCATCCTTTAAATTCTGTTCAGTTTTCGAACCTTTTAGTTCCATTCAACTGTCTCCCGGTAGTTAGGTTGATGGGTTGGATATCAAAGTGAATATTTTAATGAATATCCGTGAAATTACAGATAAGGTTTGGATTTCTGTTTTCAAGAGTCAAATTGTGTAATTTACAAGAATTCACTACATCTCCACGTATCGGAAGTTTTCTGGTGATTCTCTGCTTCCGAAGTTGAATTGTGTGGCTGATCAATTCGACGTGCCGCGAATAATTTTCAGGCAAATTCAGGAATATAATGAAATTTCCGACTTCGCAAGAGTTCTCATTGATGAGTAATACTGAATCAGCAGACCACCAGCCCGAAACCGCCAAGGAGGTATCTTTCGAAGATGCTGTTCAGGAACTTGAAGCGATCATTCAGCGAATGTCTGGCGGTACTCAGTCATTGGAAACTTCGATTGCCGAATTTGAAAGAGGCATCAAAATCGTCCGCGAGTGCCAACAAATGCTGAGTGATGCCGAGCAGCGAGTCGAATTGCTGACTAAAGCTGCTGATGGACAAGTACAGACAAATTCGTTTGATTCAGAATAGGGAAATTAATGGGATTCGACCTGGAGTGGCGTCAGCTGCAGGCAGCCGCTGTCCAAGCACTGGAAGATAGACTTCCTCCGGTTACTCAATCTCCAAAGCAATTGCATGAGGCAATGCGCTATGCGACTCTAAATGGAGGCAAGCGCTTCAGAGCTGTACTGGTGATGATGACCGGGAAAATTTTTGGTACAAATCTGGAACGATTGATGGCACCCGCTGCGGCAATAGAGTGCATTCATGCCTATTCCCTGGTTCATGATGATTTGCCGTGCATGGATGATGATGATTTTCGTCGTGGAATGCCCTCATGCCACAGGAAGTATGATGAAGCGACTGCAGTGTTGGTGGGTGATGCACTGCAGACATTGGCGTTCGAAATATTGGCGTCAGATAAAAGTTTGATAAACTTACAGGAAAGAAGAGGATCGCTTGTATCAACTTTAGCGAAAGCGGCCGGTTCAACCGGAATGGTTGGCGGTCAGGTTTTGGATATCCAGTTTGAAAATTCATCGACAGGGGAAATCGATCCAATCACTATTCATCAGTTAAAGACCTCGCGTTTGATACGGGCTAGTGTTCAATTAGGCGCACAGGTGAGCGATTCCGTTACTGAGCATGAGTTTCAGGCGCTCAGCGATTACGGAGAGTGTGTCGGTTTGGCGTTTCAATTTAAGGACGATCAGCTTGATGATGATGCTTTGGTTGAAAATCCGCTGGATCAGGCAATTGAAATGCGCGACCGGGCAATCGGATATCTTCACACTGTCAATAGGGATATTGAAAATTTGGAAAAACTGGCAAATTTTGTAGTTTCACGTGAAATGTAATTGGAATATTCTGCCATGCTCACTCGTGATTTACTGCAATCAAGGCCATAGCATTTATGGAAGTATTAGGTGTGGATAACTACGAACTCTTAAGTCAAATCGATTCTCCTTCAGACATCAAAAACCTGTCTGAGAGTCAGCTGCCTCAACTCGCATCAGAAGTGCGCGACTTTCTGGTAGAGGTAACTTCAAAAACAGGAGGCCACTTGGCTGCAGGACTCGGCACAGTTGAATTAACCGTGGTACTGCATTTTCTGTACGATACGCCAAGAGACAGATTAGTCTGGGATATAGGACACCAGGCCTATCCTCACAAGATTCTTACGGGTCGCAAGGAGATGATGCACACCATTCGAAAGCCTGGAGGACTGAGCGGGTTTTTGAAACGGGATGAAAGTGAGTATGACACTTTTGGTGCCGGTCACTCAAGCACCTCAATTTCTGCTGCTCTTGGAATGTCGGTAGCTCTGGCAGCACAGGGAGAAAAGCGACATGTCGTCGCCATAATTGGAGATGGTGCAATGACTGCCGGCCTCGCCTACGAAGCTCTCAATAATGCAGGTGCTTCATCATCGGACCTGCTGGTCATTCTGAACGATAACGAAATGTCAATTTCACCCAATGTGGGTGCTGTTTCCAATTACCTGGCCCGACTCATGTCGGGCAGAACGTACATGTCAATCCGGGAAGGTGGAAAATCAGTTCTCGGCGTAATGCCTCGAGGAGTGCAGGAGCTTTCAAACCGGATAGAATCACATGCCAAAGGATTAATTCTACCGAGTTCTCTGTTTGAGGAATTGGGGTTCTACTACATTGGGCCAATTGATGGGCACGATATTCCAACTCTTCTGAAAACGCTCAAGAATCTGTCGAGGATGTCAGGACCCAGATTCTTGCACATTGTCACCAGGAAAGGTAAGGGGTACGAACCTGCAGAATCCGACCCGCTTCGTTATCATGGTGTGTCGCCGTTTGAACCTGCGACTGGTGAAATGCAGAAAAAAACCGCCAGCGCGGTTTCGTACACCCAGGTGTTTGGTAAGTGGCTCTGTGATATGGCGGAAAAAGACCACCGATTGTTTGGCATTACACCAGCCATGCGTGAAGGTTCGGGACTGGTTGAATTTCAAACCAGGTTTCCCGAACGTTACTTTGATGTTGGAATTGCAGAACAGCATTCAGTAACCTTCGCTGCAGGACTTGCTTGCGAAAAAGCAAAACCCGTCGTTGCCATTTACTCGACCTTTTTGCAGCGTGCCTATGATCAACTGATTCATGATGTATGCGTTCAGAACCTTGATGTCACTTTTGCCCTTGACCGGGCTGGTTACATCGGTGGAGATGGGGCTACTCATGCAGGACACTATGATTACGCTTACCTTCGGTGCATTCCTAACATGGTTGTGATGGCTCCTTCGGATGAGGCGGAAACGCGAAATATGCTGTTTACAGCATACATGCACGAAGGTCCTGCATCGGTACGCTATCCGCGCGGTGCCGGAATCGGTGCAGAACAACAGGAAGAAATGCAGGAAATTCCGATCGGAGTCGCCGAAGTTGTTCGTGAACACAATGACTCGAAGAAAAAAGGTGTTGCGATTCTGGCGTTCGGCAGTATGTTGGCCACTGCAAAAGCCGTAGCTGAGCAGGTTGATGTTACTGTGGTCAATATGCGATTCGTCAAACCTATCGATGAAGATACAGTATTGAAAATTGCGAAGTCACATGAATGGCTGTTGACAGTGGAGGAGCACGTCGTCGCAGGAGGAGCGGGGTCTGCAGTGAATGAAGTTCTAAACAGGCATAAATTGCCTACAAAAATCATCAATTTAGGGATTCCCGACAAAATTTTTGATCACGGCAATCCAAAAGATGTGTTTGCCGAATCCGGGATAGACCCCGATTCAATCATAGAACAGATAAAATCTCTCGATCTGGCATAGTCGTCAAGGAGAATTACATATGAAGTTTCCACAATTGGTTCCGGTTCCCGTGGAACCAGCTGAAAGTTCAATTCCAGATATTCAGGCGAAGCAGGATACCCGGAAGCTCGCCATTGACCAGGTCGGTATCCGTGAAATCCGCCATCCGGTGAAGGTACGTGATCGCGCGCATGGCGATCAATACACCGTTGCCACTTTCAATATGTATGTGGGATTGCCTCATAACTTCAAGGGCACTCACATGTCTAGATTCGTTGAGGTTTTGAATGACCACGAAAATGTGATTTCGGTGCATTCTTTTAAAGAGATTGTCAAGCAGGTTGCCGATAAACTGGCATCCAAGACGAGTCGAATCGAGATGACTTTTCCGTATTTCCGTGAAAAGAGCGCACCGGTGACGGGAGTAAAGAGCTTGGTGGATTACGAAGTTACGCTGTTTGGTGAATTGAAGGATGATGCAGTGCACATAACGACCCGAGTCATTGTTCCGGTTACCAGCCTATGTCCGTGCTCAAAGGAAATATCAAGTTATGGCGCTCACAATCAGCGTTCTCATGTGACGATTACAGTTCTTGCGGAAGAATTTGTCTGGATTGAAGAGTTGATTGATATTGCAGAGTCCAATGCAAGCTCGCAACTCTATGGACTTTTGAAACGGCCTGACGAAAAGTTTGTAACAGAGGAAGCTTACGACAATCCGAAGTTTGTAGAGGATATGGTGCGTGATATCGCCGGTGAACTCATTCAGGATGAACGAGTTGTTTCTTATACAGTTGAATCGGAGAATTTCGAATCAATTCACAATCACTCCGCCTATGCAAAAATTTCCGGTACTAGAGAAGAAGACTAGTCAAATCCCGTATTGACTGATATGCTGCGAGCGATTATCTGAATTCCTAAGCGGTCGTTTTGACTCGTGGAAGTGGAACTTGAAAAGACTTTGATCGACCGGCTCGTCGCAAATAAGCCAGCTTCCTTGTTGCTGATATCCCCGGAAGTCCCGCCCGGTTTAACAAGTTGCCTGGAAAGTACTCCAGAAATTGAGTTTGAGCACACAGATTTTGAGAGTATTGAGAAATCGATTTTGCCTTTGGGTCGATATGAATTTGTAGTTGTTGCCGATTTGTTGAACCGCATGAATGTTGAGCTAGCTGAACAATTGGTGTGTATGTTGCGCGACTTGCATGCCCGGGTACTTTGGGTGATGGTGCCTCAGAAAATGCTGCTGCGATACAACCATAATAATGCGATAGCTCAAGGAATGCGAATGATCAGCCCAAAGCAATTCGGGTCCGGCGAACCTCAGTGGTATGAGTTTAGTCTTGAGTCGTATAAACCGGTTCCACAGTGGTTGAATGCCAAGAATTGGGCTAACCCGGAAAGATGGGACAAAGAGCGCTGGTAAGCGGACACTGAACAGGAGGAATTTTTGAGGTCAACAGAAAATCTGCTAGCGACGGTGAGGCAGGTGCCAGCAGATGTGGAAATCGTCAGCCATCGGCTGATGTTGAGAGCTGGTATGATTCGGCAGCTCGCATCTGGTATATACAGCTGGCTTCCAACCGGTTTGCGAGTGCTAAGAAAGGTGGAGAACATTGTCCGTGAAGAGATGAATCGGGCTGGCGCTCAAGAAGTTCTTATGCCGTCTGTCCAGCCGGCAGAAATATGGCGAGAGTCTGGCCGTTGGGATTTCTTTGGACCGGAATTGCTCCGGTTCCAAGATCGTCATAAACGTGATTTCTGCCTGGGTCCCACTCATGAGGAAGTGATTACGACGCTGATCAATAATGAAGTTCGCAGCTACCGTCAGCTACCAGCCAATTTCTACCAGATTCAGTGGAAATTTCGCGATGAAGTTCGTCCTAGATTTGGGGTGATGCGCTGCCGCGAATTTCTTATGAAAGATGCCTATTCTTTCGATGTCAACAGAGTGGGGATGGAACAGGCTTATCAGGTCATGTACGACGCTTACTGCAAGGTGTTCGAACGTTTGGGGCTGGATTTTGTTGCAGTTGCGGCTGATTCAGGCGCTATTGGTGGCAGTGTATCAACTGAGTTTCATGTGTTGGCCGATTCCGGTGAGGATGGCATCGGTATCAATTCTGATGCTAATTTTGCAGCCAATGTTGAAATGATCGATTTGCCACCTTCTGGCCCGCCAGAACCGGCGAAAGAATCATTGGCTTTAGTCGAAACCCCGGCAGTTCGCACAATTGAAGACTTGTGTAACTTTCTGTCAGTTCCGTCATCTCAAACACTGAAAACACTATTGGTACAAGGAGAGAATGGACCCGTTGCACTATTGCTCCGCGGTGATCATGACTTGAACCTGATTAAAGCTGTGAAGGTTCCGGGAATTGAAAGCCCATTGCAGATGGCAGGGGCGGAAGCAGTAGAAAAAGCAACCGGAGTCCAGTCCGGTTCTGTCGGGCCGATCGGACTCGAAATACCAATGTATGCAGACTACGCCACTCGCGAAATGTCAGATTTTGTATGTGGTGCAAATCAGCACGAACACCACTATACGGGCGTAAACTGGACCCGTGATTTGCCGGAACCGCAGTTTGTCGACTTGCGTAAAGCAGTAAACGGCGACCCGTGTCCAAATGATCTGACCAAGTCCATAACTGTCAAACGCGGCATTGAAGTCGGACACGTATTTCAACTCGGCACAAAGTACAGCGAATCGTTTGATGCAACCTGCCTCGATGCCAATGGTGAAAATGCAGTGATGTGGATGGGTTGCTATGGTATTGGGGTATCTCGCATCGTTGCCGCCGCCATCGAGCAGAACAATGATGACTCTGGTATCATTTGGCCGGAACCGATTGCACCTTTCCTAGTCTGTATCGTGCCAATCAACTTTCAGCAATCAGCGGATGTCGCCAGAGTTTCACTGGATGTTCACAATGCACTGACGCAAGCAGGTGTTGAAGTGATGCTGGATGATCGCGACGATCGTCCGGGTGTTAAGTTCGCCGATATGGATCTGCTTGGCATCCCGCATCGGCTTGTTGTGTCCGATCGCGGTATTGCCAACGGACAAATTGAATACAAACGGCGCGGCAAAGAGGGTTTAGAACACCTTTCACTCGATGGTCTGACTGAAGTGCTGCTGCAGCGAATCAATCATTAAGGGTCATTCATTAGGCGGTTCTGCCTAATTTATTGTAAATCCCTCGACAGCTAAATCCTCCGTCGGTTCAAATAACACATTTGTGACGTTCGACATCGGCGACCCTTTCCACAGGGCTAGCTGTAATTGATCGAGTTGTTCCAAATCACCTTTGGCAAGAAGCTCTACTTTGCCATCCGATGTGTTTCGCACCCAACCTTGAATTCCAATTTGGGTGGCGGCTTCAGCCGCATGTCGACGATACCAGACGCCTTGAACCAGACCTGAAACGATATACCTACGCGTTTCATTCATTGGCTTTCAAAGCATGTTGCCAATTCGGGACCGGAAGGTATTCTCTGATACGGGCGTGCTGGGTGGTGAAAATTTTCTCATAAATGATGAAGTTCACGAGAATTTTTTTGACGTAGTTGCGAGTTTCTGTAAATGGGATCGACTCGACCCATGCAGCCGGGTCCTTGGCCTGAATCATTTTCTTCCATTGCTTAACTCGCCTTGGTCCGGCGTTATATCCCGCAAGCGAATGGACTGTGTTGCCTTCAGTCTGATCAAGCAATGTTCGAAAGTATGAAGTACCCAAATGAATATTGAGTGCCACTTTTGACAGATCGTTTCTTGACGGTTTCTTGAGGCGATTCTTTCTTGCAACATTCTGAGCTGTTTTCGGCATCAATTGTAGTAAGCCCACAGCACCGGCACCTGAGCGAATATCGTGGATAAACAAGCTCTCCTGTCGCATGATCCCCAAAATCCAGTATTCTGGGACTCGATGCCGGATTGCTTCTTTTCGTATCACGTTAAGAAAAGGTGAAGGGTGGGAGAGCGTGATTTCAAATTCTGAAGACCGCCCAGATGCAAACATGGAACGAATTGCACCATCATGCCAATTCCAGGTATGAAACAAATTTGCAGCCTGGACCCAGAATTCCGATTGACCCGCGCGCTTTTTGCGTAAATGAGTCAATTCGCTTCGCGCACTGTATGGTTTGTTGAACGCAAGCCATTCACGAATACGCGCGATAGCGGGTTCGGCTTCTAATTGTGAGCCCTGGTCTTTCGACACAGAATTCAGCCCAGCTTGGGACAGGTTGTAAGGTAGTCCTAATTGGTCTGCTGCAAGAAATCCATAAAAGTGTCTTTCCACTGCAATTGAAGTGAATAGTTCCGCTGCTTCCCGACGATGTCCGGTTTCGTCAAGTGCCCGGGCACGCCAGTAACGCCACTCAATGCGTTGCGCGTCGCTATCTGACATCCGGCTGATAGCATTCAGTATTTGTTCCCAGTTTTCTTTTGCCAGTGCATTTCTAGCCATCAGTTCCAGTGTACTATTACTGTGTAAAGATTCCGGTAAGTTGGCCAGCATGCTGTAGGCGTGAAGATGGCGTCGCCAGCCCAAAATCTGTGCGATCCGTTTCTCGGTATCTGTAAGTCTCTTGACAGCTTCAGGTTCTCTGGATTTCAGATCCTTCCAGAATGCATAACCGGCATCAGAGTCCTTTCTCGTAATTTTTGCCATGGCGTAGGTGATGACCTGTAGTCCGTAGCGAGACTGACTCCATTGGTCAATATTCTTTCTGAGCATTGTGCGCGGGTTTTTATGAGTCTGATTTAAACGTTTGACCCATTTCTTTACCTCATCGGAGCGTAATAGACCACGGAGATACTTCGTCATATTCGACTGATTTTTTTGTGAGGTCAGAAGTATTCGCTGCCAAATCAGATCATCATCAATCAATCCGTGTTTGAGTGCATAGTCAAACAGCGGGTCACACTGTTTGGGTTGAGATCGAGAAACCAGCCAAAGGGGCTCTATGTGTCGAATGGCGTCTTCGCGCGACCCGGTATTCAATACGGCTCTGGCTACAGTGCACTTTGTTTCTGTCGTATTTGAATCTGAAAAGTGCTTGATGATTAACTCCCAGTCCTTTCGAACAATCAATCGATCCAGCCACCAATTTCTAAAGCTGCTTGGCAGCGGAACATCGACTCTGGAAATTATTCGGTCAATCTGTCTGTTTGAGTAATCCGAGTGAGTCGCTCGGACTTCTTTTATGATGAGGTAGTGGTAGAGTGGGTAGTCTTTCAGCTTAGGTTTTAATTTCAGCCAGGCTGATACCTTTTTTTGGTTCAGCAGTGAATTAGCATCAATATAAGTTGAGCGTTGCTCATTCAGGTCTACGCTGGCATAGGTGTGGGTCGCGACGAACAACAATACACCCATGAGTGCAATTACACACCATCGATAAGGCGCTGAGTACAGGTGGCGCATAAAAGACTATCTGTGGGTCAGAGTGTCAGGCTTGCTGGACACGCTGAAATAACCGGGCAGAAGAATTCGCTGATTCTTCTGCCCGGTTATGATCGAATTTGGTTATTGAGTGAGTTTTAACTCTCTGAGTAGTTAACCGCATCCTTTCGGAACTACTCCAAGTTGAATGCGAATTAGCTGTCTGCAATCACTACATTGAGTTGGCGCGATACTGCGTGTCAGATTCCTCAATTACTCCAATTGCCCAGGCACCTCGATTCTTGGCATGTGCTACAGCAGCATCGATATCAGCGCGAACAAGGTCACGCGGAATGGACAGCTCCTGACCCGGATGAATCAGGTCGGCATCCTCAATATCTTTGTTGTGACCGTAAATTAGTGGCCAGCGAAAAGAGTCGTTGTAAATGGAAGTCAAACCTGAAATAGACCACAGACTTTCACCTGCTGATACGACATGAGTGTCATCTGAAACAACCAAAGGTGCAACTTCTTCCATGACCTCGACAACCTCTTCCATTGGTTCTTCTGCCATTTCCGGTTCGGCTCTTGGAGCGCAGGCGGAAATCGATAGGGCGAAAAGGGAAATTAAGCCCAAAATCACCAAACGAAAACTAGTCAGATTTCTTGTTTTGAACATATTGGCAAGCCTTTAACTTCGCAATTAGATAAAAAGTATTTGTTTTCAATCCCATTATAGTAGGATTAATTTATTTTCATTGAAATTTGAATCGCAATTCTATTGATGTTTAGTGCATATTGTAAATTCTGATTCACTAAAGATTTAGGGGGTCTGACCAGTCAAGCCATACCGATGAAGATAAACTCAAATTTACCGATCGTTCGAGAATGTCAAGGTATGAGTTGCGAGTAATTTCTCTCGCACCCAAACTGAAAAGCAGAGGGGTCGGTTCCTGGCAGTCAATCAATTCAAATCCTGAGTGTCTAAGGTGATGAGTCAAGTGATAGAGAGCAACTTTAGATGCGTCCGACTTTAAAGAAAACATACTTTCGCCGAAAAATATTCGACCCAGACTGACACCATAGAGGCCTCCGACTAGATTGCCTTTATGCCACGTTTCTACAGAATGTGCATGTCCATGTCTGTGTAGTTCCTGATAGGCATCAATAATTTCTTGGCTGATCCAGGTTGGCAATGGCCCAAAAATCTCGTAACTCCGTTCACGAGTATCGCACTCCAAGTTCATCACACCTTCCTGAAAATCAACTTTAAGGTGTCCAGCTTTATGGTAGTCCTGCAACCAATCCAGTTTGTGCTGTTCCATGAGGTTATCTGGCACTGCAAAGCTGAATTTTCTGGGAGGCAATCGCTCCGCGCAATTTTGAATGACTCTTCCAAAAGCCTGGTTTAGAGTAACTGAGTAATTTCTGTTTTTAACACTTTTACGCAGGCTTCTAGACGGTTTAAATTCATTCAGGAAGAGGACGGTACGCGGATCAGGGCACCACCAGGTGACCTCATCCAGCGCGTTTTCCGGCTTTGGATAAAATCCAAGACGGTACGCCTCGAGCAGGGCTTCAACGGATAGATCTGTATCGATGGTTAAAGGTGCGTCACCTCGCACCTTGCGTGGGTCTGGAAAGCGTTCTACCGGTGAAGAATTTGAAACAAGTTTATTCATGAAGAGCAGACTCTGACGGCCTCTTTGCGTACGCGGAGTAGTAATCAAGTGCCTGACAGTAGGCTTGCATGTGGGACGTTTCACGGTCAATAAATTGACCAATTTCCACCTCGATTGAGGGAGACAGGAAAGAATGGCTGGATCTGGCTAATCTAGGCAGGAATCCCCGACTCAGTTTGTGGTCTCCCTGGACACCTGCGCTGTATTCGCTCAGGCCTCTTTCGATGCAATACTCAATTGCTGCATAGTAACAGATTTCAAAATGAAGGTTTCGAAACTCCGCTAAAGTTCCCCAATAGCGACCAAATAATTTGTTTTTCCCTTGCAGGCAAAATGATCCAGCAACCGGGTTTTGATCGATATGCGCCAGAAAGAGCACCAGATTTTCCGGAATTGTTTGTCCAATTCTTTGAAAAAAGTCCAATGATAGGTACTTGTGAGAACGGTATTTTTCAACAGTTTGCTGAATAAAGAGATCTATTAGTTTCCAGTGTGAAGGTTCAAGTTCCTCACCTTGTACAACATCGATAGAAATTCCCTGTTTGCCAATTGAACGCCTCTCGCTTCTGATCTTCTTGCGCTTTCGACTTGAGAGTGCGCCAAGAAAGTCATCCATAGAACTGTAACCCTGGTTGTTCCAGATGTACTCAAATGTGCTAGCGCGGTTCAAATACTCCAACGAATCCAGTGTCTTGGTATCTTCTTCAGAAACGAAGTGCCAGTGAGTCGATGACAAATTAAACTGCCGAGCTAATTTTTGTGCGGTACGGACGATTAGTTGACGGGTCTTCGAGGCTTGATGGTTATCGGGGACAAGCAGTTTAGGAGCTGTAACCGGTGTAAAGGGTGTGTGGGAAATTAACTTTGGATAGTAATTCAATCCCGCCTGTTCATAGCCGTGCGCCCAATTGAAATCAAATATAAATTCACCCCAGGAATGGCCTTTCAGGTAAAGCGGCGCTGCTCCGATGACTTCCTGATTCTGACTCGATAAATTTCGTATTAAAATGTGTTGCGGTGCCCAACCGGTATTTTTCGAAACACAGCCTGATTCCTCCAGTGCGTGGAGAAATTCATGGAACAAAAAGGGGTAATCTGCAGGCACGATGCGATTCCAGTCTCCTGCGTTAATTTGGCCAATTGAGTCCACAATTTCAAATGCCAGCGAATTTTCTTGTTCTGATATCTCTGTAGCCAATGATCACTCCATTAAGACTATTTTGGGATGCTGATTCTCTAAAAGTATATTCATAGATGACTGCAGACTTTGGAGTGGCGTTAGCCCAATTGAACTTGTTGGTGGGCGACTTGGCTGGCAATGTGAGTCGAATCACCGATGCTGCGGTGTACGCCCGCGATGAATTGAACTGTCGTTTTGTTGTATTTCCGGAACTTGCAATTTGTGGCTATCCACCCGAAGATCTGCTTCAGCGCTCAGAGTTTCTCTCCGATTGTGAAACAGCGTTGAATCGCCTGGTTGAGGCGGTATCGGGTATCGCACTCGTTGTTGGTCACCCTTGCCGCTCGGAAGGTAAGTTGTTTAACTCGGCTTCGCTGATCGACTCTGGAAACATTCTCGCCACCTACCACAAGTACCACTTGCCCAACTACGGTGTTTTTGACGAAAAGCGCTATTTTGCTCAGGGCGACAAGACAGAGGTGGTTAAGGTGGATGACATTCCAATAGGCCTCACCATCTGTGAAGATGTATGGGAAGACGGTCCGGTAGAACGCTGTGTTGAAAGTGGAGCTGAGATCATTTTCACTCTCAACGGTTCGCCATTCGATACCAGCAAAATTGAGTACCGGGAAAACGAAATTGTCGCGGCTCGTAGTAAGAAAAACGCAGTCAGTATTGTTTATGTCAATCTGGTTGGTGGTCAGGACGAGTTGGTTTTCGATGGCGGTTCGCTGGTAACAGACCCAAGTGGAGAAATCCGGTTTCGCGCCAAACACTTTGAGGAGGCTGTGGTACCAACTCGGTTCGCACTTCGTGAACGGGTGGAATGCCTATCAGGCACAGTTGAACCTACACCCAATCCCGTGGAGAGCATTTATAGTGCCATTACCCTAGGCGTTCGGGATTACGTGCAAAAAAATGGCTTTCGAGGTGCAGTAATCGGATTGTCGGGTGGAATTGATTCAGCATTGACCCTTGCAATTCTGGCCGATGCATTGGGTCCTGAAAATGTGGAAGCTGTTCTCATGCCGTCGCGCTATACCCATCAAATGAGTATCGATGATGCCAAATCTGAAGCGCAGGCGCTTGGAGTGAGGTGGACAATCATCTCAATTGAACCGATTTTTCAAGCGTTTCTTGATCAGTTGCGTCCAAGGTTCGAGGGATACAGCGTCGATGTGACTGAGGAAAATGTCCAGGCTCGCTGTCGGGGAACTCTGCTCATGGCCATTTCCAATAAAAGCAATTCAATTGTGATTACGACTGGAAACAAAAGTGAGGTGGCAGTTGGATATTCCACGCTTTACGGCGATATGGCTGGTGGATTTTCTGCAATTAAAGATGTGCCGAAAATGATGGTTTACGAACTGGCCAGATATCGCAATGCGAAATTTGGAGCGGTTATTCCCCAACGGGTGTTTGACCGGCCACCCACCGCGGAACTCGCGGATGATCAGAAGGACAGTGATTCGTTACCGCCTTATGAAGAACTGGATGCAATTATTGAGGCATATGTGGAGGATGTTCGTTCAATTGAAGAAATTGCTGAGGATGGGTTCGAGCTGGAAACCGTTCGCCGCGTTGTCAGGATGATCAATCGAAACGAATACAAACGCAAGCAGGCCCCGCCTGGGGTGAGAATAACTTCACGTGCATTTGGACGAGATAGACGCTATCCTACCACTAGCAAGTTCTGATGCGTGCGTCTAGTCGTTTTGTAGACTGGAGCAGGTTTTGAGGGTTTGATGTAACTCGTCTTACTCGATATCTGACTCTAGTGCTGCGTCATCAAAGATCGCACTCACGTCTGTCAGGTAGATACTAGCCGGGTAATTGAACTGAAGGACTCGCCGATTATCGGCTGACAGATCCGGCAGATTCATTCTGTCGTAAGCATAGATAAGAATCGCAAGCGCTTCTTCGGTATAGGGTGATGTTTCATAGCGTTTGAGTACGCGCGATGCACGATTAGCCGCACCGATGTATGCTTTCCTTTCCAGATAAAACAGAGCAATCTGAAGGTCGTGACGCGCAAATACGTTGATCAATTGAACCAACTTTTCCCGAGAAGCGTCCGCGTACTCACTCAACGGAAATCTTTCAATCACCTCGGTAAAGGCTGCGTATGCTTCACGTCCCGTTTCGGCATCGTGATCGGTTAAATCAGATTTGCTTCGAAATAGAGTCTCGCCAAATTTTGGGGGACGCACCGGAAGTAAGGCAAGGCCTTTCAGGTAGTACGCGTAATCGATTTGTGAATGTGTTGGATGGTTTGCCAGGAATCGATCGATACAAGGTGCTGTTAACTCGAACTGTTTAGTCTTATAGTAGGCATAACAGATTTCAAGGTCGCCCTGCGTCGACAACTCTCCATACGGATAGGCTGCTCTTAGTGCTTCATAACGTTCAATCGCCGTATCATAGCGGGCGCGGGACAGGGCGTCATATGCAGATTCATACATTTCCCGTTCGGACTTAATGGTATCCTTTTTCCCACAACCGGTCAGTATCAGCATGGGAATGACTGCCAGAACAATAGCAAGACGAGTTACGCTTTTCATATTTTTTGCTCGCAGTTTAATTTCTACGCCGGGAGGCTGAGGGAACCATCGGAATAACGAATTCGGTTCAATTATATTGATTTGGAGTGAGAGCCACTTTTCTATTTGACCATGCTCATGCAAACTCTGGTCATCTGATTGCAACTTAAAAAAATGAATCAAGTGCGCATCAATTTAACAATCCCAGAAGAGTGCAAGGGGCAACGGCTGGACAAGGCACTCGCATCGCTGATGACTGATCATTCGCGTACAACGATTCAAGGTTGGTTGGATTCAGGGCGCGTTAAGCTCGACGGTGCTCAGCCTAAACGGAGGGTCGCTGTTTCGGGAGGAGAAGCCGTCGAAATTGACGTTCCTGAAGTTGCAGCAGGCGATTGGACTGCAGAGGATATACCAATTGATGTTGTATTTGAGGACGAATTGGTCATCGTGGTGAATAAACCTGCAGGTATGGTTGTGCACCCGGGCGCGGGAAATCCGCATGGAACGCTGTTGAATGGTTTGCTCAATCACGACCAGTCGCTTGAGAGATTGCCGCGTGCAGGGATTGTTCACCGATTGGATAAGAATACATCAGGGTTGCTCGTTGTCGCAAGAACAGAGGCAGCTCGCATTAACCTGATCAAACAGTTCAAAGCTAGAACAGCCGGGCGGCGATACATTGCGGTCGTGGAAGGGCGGCTGATTGCAGGTGGTACGATTGATGTGGCAGTCGGGCGGTATCGTCATGATCGAAAGCGCATGACTGCCGGTTCAGGCAAACCGGCGGTCAGTCATTACCGTGTTGTTACCCGCTTTCGAACTCACACACTTGTTCGGGTAACGCTTGAAACTGGTCGAACTCACCAAATCAGGGTGCATTTTAAACATGAAGGATTTCCAGTTGTTGGTGACCCCGACTATGGCGCTCGCCCGCGGATTCCTGCCGGGGCGAGTGAATCATTAGTTCAGATTTTGACTAACTTTAGCAGACAGGCTCTGCATGCTGAACTGTTGGAATTGAATCATCCTCGATCCGGTGAGCGACGTCATTGGGAATTGGGAGTGCCGCAGGATATGCGAGAACTAATTCTAGCGCTGAAAGAAGATTCCACAGAATTTGAACGCAACAAAAAAACCACGCTTGGCTTATGAGCCAAGCGTGGTTTTTTCAGTTAACGGATGTTAAACGGACTTAATTGGATGATACGGTAGTCAGTCCGAGAATTTCCCAATCCTGCATTCCGCCGCGATACCATTTGATCTTATTGGACGGGTAGCCCAGTCGCAATAGATTCTTGATGTTATTTGGTGATTGTCCGCACCACATGCCGTTGCAGAACATGACAGCGGTTCGGCATTGTGAGAAGTCAAACAGTCCTTCACTTTCAGTGACATTGAAGTGAGTTTCAAGAATTTCTGCAATTTCAAGCGGCGTTGCGCCTTTTGCAGGATTCAGACTGGTCCATGGAATATTCATTGCGGTTGGAATGGTACCACGCTCAACCCAATCTGGAGTTCTTGAGTCAATGACGATTATGTTGGTATCACCTTCATTCATCTGTTTCGCATAACCCATCAGTTCGACTTCACCAATCGTTTCGACGCCAAATGCGAGGTTTGAGGGTTGAATGCAGAAAGGCGGGCAGGGCCGAGATGTCTTCGCGAACGCCGGATTTACGGTGTTGTTGTTGTCTTGATTTCGTTTGAATTCTACTGTGGCACCGTCAATCATCACCGGGATCGACATAATTTCGCTGGTAATTCCAACAGGTTTAGAATCAGCAAAAGTAACCAGTGCCGCTCCAGCCATGAAGATGCCGCCAAGAATTGCTATACATTGTTTGTGCATTGTTTAGACCCTCCAAAGAGTATCAGTTATCTATTCTGCTCTAGCTCAATCTCAGGTATCGGTAGCCTGAAGTTAAACGTTTGAATTCTTATATCATAAGTGAATTATTTCAGATTGTCAAAATGTAGTGTTGTCCAACGAGAAATGAGTCTGAAGCAGGATTCCGTTTCCAACGAGAAATGAGTCTGAAAAACCGAGGTGATCGGGTTCATCATAGGCGGATGAAGACGATCATGAAACTGGAAGAAATCAGGACTCTGGAAGAC